>JAYNPH010000035.1:3610-4078 GCA_038113685.1 Gammaproteobacteria bacterium | reverse complement strand
GTCCAAGGGCGCCATGCTCAGTCACGGCAATCTGGCATCCAACGCCAAGTCGCTCAGCGAGCAGTGGGGCTGGGCGTCGTCAGATGTGCTCCTCAATGCCTTGCCTATTTTTCACGTACATGGCCTTTTTATTGCCAGTCACTGTGCGCTGCTTAACGCGACGCCAATGATCTTTCTGGACAGGTTCGATGCGGATCAGGTCATGGCGCGTCTGCCAGAGGCTACGGTTATGATGGGGGTGCCAACGTTTTATACCCGTCTGCTGGATCATCCCAACCTGACCGCTGCGTCTACGGCGCATGTTCGCGTGTTTATCTGTGGCTCCGCGCCGCTAACCGAGCAGACCTTTGCCGAGTGGGAAGCAAAAACCGGGCATAGAATTCTTGAACGCTACGGTATGAGCGAAACCATTATCAACACCAGTAACCCCTTGGATGGCGAGCGTATTGCCGGCACTGTGGGTTATCC
>JAYNPH010000035.1:3352-3600 GCA_038113685.1 Gammaproteobacteria bacterium | reverse complement strand
GGCAGCGTGTGCGTGTTGCTGATGAAACCGGTCAGTTTGTTCCCGCGGGCGAGGTAGGCATGATCGAAGTGGCTGGCCCCAATGTATTTCAGGGCTACTGGCGAATGCCGGAGAAAACTGCTGAGGAGATTCGCCCGGACGGATTCTTTATCACCGGCGATCTCGGTGTTCTGTCATCGGACGGTCGACTCAGCATTGTCGGGCGTTCCAAAGACCTCGTGATTTCCGGTGGTTACAACGTCTATCCC
>JAYNPH010000035.1:1448-3333 GCA_038113685.1 Gammaproteobacteria bacterium | reverse complement strand
AAATGCCCGAGGTGGCCGAATCAGCGGTGATTGGTGTGCCGCATCCGGACTTCGGTGAAGCCGTTGTGGCCGTGGTTGTGCCGACAGGTAGGGAGGTGACCCTCGATGCAATCGATGGTGCCCTTGGTGATCAATTGGCCCGCTTTAAACAGCCCAAGCAGGTGATCAATGTGGGCGAGTTGCCGAGAAATACCATGGGCAAGGTGCAGAAGAATGTGCTGCGTGAGGCTCATTCCGAACTGTTTGTTCAGACAGCGAAATAACCCTAGGAGTAGCCTCCTGACTAGGCCTCACTTTGCAGCGCGGTTTTGCGCTGACGCAAGCAGCGGCAGCGTCAGGTGCCAGCTAAGGGGCCGCGAACAGGCCCGTTAACTGGTTCCCTCAAAACTCGTAATAGGCTCGAGGAATCTGCGCCTAGGCACATAGCCGGTGTTGATTCGAACCTCGCCTTGCGAATCCCCGCCGGCAACCGCCGTGAACATCTACAGAGCGTTTTTGATATCCAAAGACTCCCGCAGTTCTCGCTTGAGGAATTTTCCTGAAGCGTTTCGCGGTAGGGCCTGATCAACAAACCAGAAGTAGCGAGGAATCTTGAATTTCGCCAGCTGAGTCGCGCAATGATTGCGCAGTTCATCCGCTGTTGCGGTGGCTCCCTCTTTTAGAAAAACGGCAATTCCGACTTCTTCGCCGAGTCGGTCATCGGGCACGCCAAATACCGTGCACTCGGCCACGTCATCGTGATCAAAGATCGCGCTCTCGACTTCGGCGCAATAAATGTTCTCGCCGCCTCGAAGCACCATATCCTTTATTCTGTCGACGATGTAGATGAAGTCGTCTTCATCTTTGCGCGCCATATCACCTGTTCGCAACCAGCCGCCGACGATGGTTTCTGCTGTGGCTTCTTCTCGATTCAAGTAGCCCCGAATAACGTGGCCGCCACGCACCCACAGTTCACCGGGTTCGCCAGCAGGCATTTCTTCGCCAGTATCCGGGTTCACGATTTTGCTCTCATAGGCCGGCATGGCCGGGCCGCAGCTGGCGGGTTTATCGACAAAATAGTCCCCGCTAATAGACGTGATGATGCCGCAAGTTTCCGTCATTCCATAACCCGTGTTCGGTCTTGCCGTTGCTACTTGCTCGTCAATTTTACCGACAAGGTCTGGCTGCAGTTGAGCGCCGCCACCACCAAGGGTCATAAGGCTGGATGTATCTGTGGAAGCAAAGTCCGGATGAGAAATGATCTCTCTCGCCATTACCGGGACGCCGCTAACCGCGGTGATTTTTTCTCGCTCAATAAGCTTGAGCGCTTCGCCTGCGTCCCATTTGTACATGTGGATTAGCTTGCCGCCGCCAAGTGTCGTGCCGTGTGCGGCACAATTGTTGGCGGTGACATGAAACAGGGGGGTGGTGACCAAGGAACATCCAACCGGCGGCTCGTCGTCGGCATTGACCAAACCTTTCTGGATGGCGAGCAAACGCTGAAGGCCAGCGGAGAAGAGCATGCTAAAGATGTTGCTGACGCAGCCGCGATGCGTGAGCTGCGCGCCTTTTGGCCGCCCGGTGGTGCCAGATGTATAGAAAATGCAGGCGTCGCTATCGGTGTCGATGTCGAGCATTGGTAGCGGGCTGTCGCCGGCGACAACGTCATCCCATGGTGTTACACCAGCCTCGGCTTCAGGGAAACGAACACCAACTAGGGCTACGTCGCTGACCTCAGCCCGATGTTCGCCTAACTGATCCAGACGCTCTTTGTCCAGAATCATCACCTTTGGGGTGGAGTCTTGGAGGGCGTAGAGCATCTCGGGTCCGATCCACCAAGCGTTCATACCGACCACGGCGGCACCAACAGACATGGTGGCCCAATAAGCCTGCATCCATTCAGGAT
>JAYNPH010000035.1:0-1413 GCA_038113685.1 Gammaproteobacteria bacterium | reverse complement strand
GGCGATGAGCCACTCGGGTCGGTTACGCATGGCAATGGCCACGCGATCTCCCGGCTTGACGCCCTGTGCGATGAGCCAGTTGGCTAGGGCAGCAACCCGTTGGTGTGTCTGAGCGTAGGTTAAACGCTCGTTTTCATAGACTAAGTAGTCTCGGTCGGCGAAGGCAGCTGTGCTAAGCCAAACGTCCCTGAGGTTAGCTGGCGCGTTGGCGTAGGTGCGAATATCCACACCGCGCACATTGGCGGTTACTACCTCAAAGTCTGCGCCCGGCGCTGTAAGTTGTGTCCAAGCTGCCTTGTAATCGTCGTACATTCTTTTCTCCCCAAAAACCCGAAACTCTACAGGGTCGCCGGGATTTTGCGAAGGAAATTGCTGCAAAACCTGCGTAAGAAGCATCTTCGGAGACTCTTAATCCTGACCTTTGATGTAGGCTAAGCAACCATGTCTAATCTCGGCGCTATCGAAACTCCATGACCGACCCTAAGGTTCAAAAACTTAACTTGTCGGTGGTCATTCCCCTCAAAGAGATCAGTGACTCGGCGGTAAGGCTGGCGGAAGTTATAGTCGGTGCCGGTTGTCAGTTAGTAATCGTAGAGGCCGGGGCAACCGACAACCCAGAGCAGCAGCAACGGCGGGTCAGTGCCTTACAAAATTTGGGAGTTGATGTCTGTTCCTCGCCGCCATCTAGAGGGGGGCAAATCGCTCGAGGCATTCTTCAAACGAATTCGGACTGGGTCTGGGTGCTGCACGGAGATACCTGCAATGTGGAACCGGCCCTTGGTTATCTTTCCGATCTGGTCAGCAGTACGGTTCCGGCATGGGGCCGTTTCGATGTGAATCTACTGGGGTCGGAAACAGCCTTGGCGTTGATTGGATTCCTAATGAATTTTCGTTCCCGGTGGACCGGCATCTGCACCGGAGATCAAGGCATGTTTTTTCACCGCAGTCTCCTGCATCGTATCGGCGGTTTCCCCGAGCAACGGCTGATGGAAGACATAGAGGTCAGTCGCCGGCTCAGAGGGGTCGGAGTCTTCCTCGCCCCGAAGGTCCGTATTTCCACCAGCGGGGAAAGATGGTTACGAGACGGTTGGGTGCGTACGGTGATGCGAATGTGGTGCTGGCGTTTGCGCTATTTTTTCGGTGCGTCGGCGGATGAACTTTATGCCGAGTACTATCCCAGTGAAGGCAGCGACTCGGCATGAGTAAAGACGTACTGATTTTTGCTAAAGCGCCAGTGCCGGGTCAAAGCAAATCCCGGCTGATTCCGCTATTGGGCGCCCAAGGGGCTGCCGCTGCGGGGGCGGAGTTAACAACTCATGTTTTGCAGGCTGTTGCTCCCTTGGCCCAGGTATCTGCCGGATTTGATCTATGGCTTTGGGGAGCGTCAGCGCACCCAGTCCTTCAGGCGTGGGC
>JAYNPH010000034.1:0-8105 GCA_038113685.1 Gammaproteobacteria bacterium | reverse complement strand
CGGGAAGCCTTGGGTTGTTACGTGATCTCCATGGCATCTGAACCCTCAGACATACTGGCGGTTCAACTGCTGCTCAAGGCCACCGGTGGCCCTGTGGATTTACCCGTGGCACCCCTGTTCGAAACTCTGGACGACTTGGACGGCGCCCCGGCTACCATCGAGGCCTTGCTTAAAGACGACCACTACGTTTCACGCATCGACGGTTCACTGGTGGTCATGATTGGTTATTCCGACAGCGCCAAGGACGCCGGCATGCTCACGGCAGGCTGGGCTCAGTACCGGGCTCAAGAGCAGCTGCTCGCGATCTGCGACCAGCACGGAGTCAAGCTTCAGCTCTTCCACGGACGAGGCGGGACCATTGGACGAGGCGGCGCCCCCGCCCACCAAGCCCTGCTGTCGCAACCACCGGGATCACTGCAACAAGGCCTGCGAGTCACCGAACAGGGTGAAATGATCCGTGTCAAACTCGGCTTGCAGCCCTTGGCCGTGAACACCCTAGGCCAATACACCAGCGCCATTTTGCGGGCCAATCTCACCCCACCGCCGGTACCGGCACCCCAGTGGCGAGAGTTGATGGACAAACTCGCCGTTAGCGCCTGTGACAGCTACCGCAGTTGGGTGCGGGGCAATCCAAACTTTGTTAAGTATTTCCGGCAGGCTACCCCCGAACCGGAGCTGGCCAGCCTGCCGCTGGGATCGAGGCCCGCACGCCGGCGCCAAAATGGCGGCATCGAGACCCTGCGCGCCATTCCGTGGATTTTTGCCTGGAGTCAAAACCGGCTGATGCTGCCGGCGTGGCTTGGCGCCGGCGCGGCTTTAAGCAACGCCGCGAGCACCGACGACGGCCTGAGCAAGCTGCGAGAAATGCGCGAGCATTGGCCATTTTTCGCCTCGCGGCTGTCCATGCTTGACATGGTCTACGCTAAGTCCGATATCGTGATTAACCAGCTCTATGACGCCACACTTGTCGACGAAGAATTACAGACCCTCGGTCAGGACCTGCGCGAGCACCTAGCCAAGGACATTCAAACCCTCCAACACATCCTCAATGTAGACACCTTGTTGGCCGACGATCCTTGGGGACTTGAATCTATTGGCCTGCGCAATGTCTATACAGCCCCCCTCAACATGCTGCAGATCGAACTGCTGCGTCGAGGCCGGGCGGAAGAAGATGAAAGTGTTAAGCGAGCCCTGATGGTATCCATCGCAGGCGTAGCGGCGGGTATGCGCAATACGGGATAAAAGCCGGGAGCGTTAGCTGGCCCCAATCTCCTTTTTTCGGCGTATCGCAAGGCAAAGCTTTTGAGAGCACAACACAGGCAAACCTAACGTTTCGTCTTGAGAAGCCCTCGTTGCGGCGAACATCCTTTTCCCATACATCCACTCGTTCGCTACCCGACACCTGTTGTCAGGTAGTGCTTACCCCACACTCATGCGGATGTCTTTTCTCCAATACCTAATCCCACGAAGACCTCGGTAGGAAAGAGGCCCTGATATACGTCGTGGCTGTTGGCGACAACCAGCCAGACGAGGCTGGCTCTTTACGTCCAAAGATTGAGAAAGGCCTGCTCGAAGCGAAGGCCTACGCCAGCACTACGGACCCCGTGTTACCGCAGCAGCAAAAGCAACGCTGTGGATATCGCGCACTGCGATGGCCAAAGACATCCACCGAGATATGGATTTTGTAAGCTGAAGGCAAAGAGCGGGAAACACGGAGGAGCATTGCTGCGGCGGTGGCGGTACCTGCGTGTCAAGGTGGTGATCGGGCTACCTAAACAAGGTGGTGATCAGGTCTCGCAAGTTTTTGAAATTGGAGCGGGAAACGAGACTCGAACTCGCGACTTCCACCTTGGCAAGGTGGTGCTCTACCAACTGAGCTATTCCCGCTTTATCGGCTTAGATACCGAGCGGCGCATTTTAGCTCACGCCACTGGTGTGTCAATTGTTATCGGCGGCAGAGCGCACCTTTAGAGTGGTTTCTGAGAACGCTCCCGAGCAATCCCTTTCACACGGATGTTTTGTCTAACCTCGCTGCGGAAAAACTTGCGGTTTCGGTCTTGCATTCGCCCGGTGCTCGGACATAATCAAGATCCCTAAACAACTTATAAGGAGGTGATCAGTGTTATCTATTGCAAGTTTTGAGGGACAGCCTTCTTAAAAAGTTGCTCCTCTAATACGAGCAGAAAGGCCAGCCGAGTGCTGGCCTTTTTTATGCCCAGCATTTATCAAACTGCCAAGCAGACAGCCACTATGTCAGGTTGATTGCACGTCATCTTGCTTCATCACACTTCGCCATAGCGGGCTGACAAAGGTCATCACCGCTACCAGCAAGGCCATACCCCCTGCAGAAATCACAATGGCCAACTGGGGGCCGTAAGCGTCAGCCATGTAACCCGCCCATAGCGCGCCTAACGGCCCTGCGCCCATAAAAGAGAAGGCGTAAAAGCTCATCACTCTCGCCCGCAGGGCGGGCGGCGCAGTTTGTTGCATGATGGTGCGCGACATGGGCATGGCGAGACCGCCACACACGCCCCACAGAAAAACGAAAAAGATGAACAGGCCTTTTTGCACCACTAGACCAGACAGCATCAGCACAATAGAGCCAACAAACTGGGCCAACAACAGTGCCCGGCCGGCCCGCTCGATTTGCCCGAGCCGCAGCAACACCACAATGGTCAAGACCAAGCCCAACGAATTCACCGCATTTAATGAAGCTAGATCCGCCGAGGTGCCGTCGTAGACCTCACGCAGCACAATGGGAAAAGCCACAATGAAAACTCCCATGAAGAAAATACCCATGGCCACGTTCTGAATCATCACAGCCCGCAGCAACGGATTTCCAGCCACGGCGGTTGCGCCCTCCCAAAAGTCTTTGAGCACCGTACTTTGTTTGTTCGGATCGGCCAGCGGTTTACCAACATCGCCCATGGCGATCAGAGCACCGCACCCTAACAACAGTATGAAACTTTGCAGCCCCAAGATGTATATCTGGCCGACGGTGTCGGCGAATCCGGCCAATGAGTAGCCGATAATCTGAAAGCCAAATTGGCACAGGCTGGTCAGCATCACCATGCGTTGAACGTCAGTGCCTGCCACCAAATTCAGCAGACCGTCTCTGGCTGGCGTCACAAAGGCTTGGGCCAACCCCATCAACAAAGCGTAGACGATAACTACCCCGAAGGTTAGTGCACCTTTCGATAAGAAATAGATCAACAAGAAAGGCGTAACCGCTGCAAACAGTTGCGCCCATAGCGCTTGACGTCGCAACCCCACCCGGTCGGCAATGGCTCCAGCCAGCAAAATGAACAGCATACCCGGCAGCAAAATACTCATTTGCGCCAACCCCACTCGTTCGGCAGGCTCCCGCAACAGCAAGGTTACCAGCCACGCAAAGACCACCGACTGCATGCCAAAAGCAGCAAACCAAGTAGAAATCGCGACCAAGTAGGTTCGTTTTGCGTTCAGGGTATTACTCGCTAGTTGTGATAGCTGCCGGTGCCAAGCCCGCATCTGTCAAACGTTAATTTAACGCAGGGCTGGTTCTTTTCTTTTGCACACAAACTGGCACCTTAGGCTTGCAGCAAGAAACCCTCGTAGTTCTTTTCTGCGACCTCGTCGCACTTTTCTCGGTAAACGCCAACGCCACCAACGTAGGGCATGAAGATCCTTGGTTTGCCGGGAATGTTGGCGCCCAAGTACCAGGAGTTGCAGGATTGAGCGGTAAACATGGTGTCCTTGGCCACATCGTTCACATGGGCTATCCATTCGTCTTCCGCATCAACCGTGGCCTCAATAGTTTGCACCCCTTGGCTGTCCATGTCCGCAATACACCGGCTGATCCAATCTATGTGCTGCTCGATGGATACGATCATGTTGCTCAGTACCGAAGGTGAACCCGGTCCGGTCACCGTGAAGAGGTTTGGAAAACCAGCGATCTGCAGGCCCAGATAACTGCGAGGGCCCGCCTCCCAATATTCCGTCAGGGCACGGCCTTGACGACCACGGATGTCAATCTTACCCAGGGCGCCTGTCATAGCATCAAAGCCTGTGGCATAAACCAGCACATCAAACTCGTAGTTGCCCTGAGCCGTGTCGACTCCCGAAGCCGAAATACGCTCAATACCGCCACGACGCAGGTCCACCAGCGTGACGTTGTCGCGGTTGTAGGTCTCATAGTAGTTGGTATCAATGACCGGCCGCTTACAGCCCATGGGGTAGTCGCGAGGCATTAACGCCTCGGCCGTTTCCGGGTCGTTAATTACCCGACTGACCTGCGCACGATACATATCGCAGGCCAGTTCGTTGGCATTTTCATCTAGGGCCACATCGGCGTACCGGCGAATGGCCAAAAAGCCCTCCTCTTCGACCAAACGCTGGCGTTCAGCTTCCGTGGTTTTCAAAATTTCTTCAGTGGGTTCAACATTCTCTGCCCCGCCAAAGCCAAAGCCGTAGCCGACGATTCCTACCTGAGAGGCGCGCTGCTCTGCCCGAATGTTGTCGTAGTTGCGCTTTGCCTCAGCAAGAAACTCTTGCTTCAGCGGCGCGTTGGCCGCGGGCATGGTGTAGTTGGGCGTTCGCTGAAACACGGTTAGATGTGCGGCTTGTTCGGCAATAACCGGAATAGACTGAATGCCCGACGAGCCAGTACCAATGATGCCCACACGCTTGCCCGTGAAATCGACCCCCTGTTCCGGCCAGTCACCGGTGTGGTAGACCGCACCGGCAAAATCGTCCTGACCCTTTATCGATGGTGTGTTGGGAACCGACAGGCAACCCGTGGCCATCACGCAAAAACGTGCTGAGTAGGTTTGGCCGGCCTCGGTGGTAACAGTCCAGCGATTGCTTGCTTCTTCGAATGTGGCACTGGTTACCCGAGTTTGAAACTCGATGTCTTTACGCAGATCGAAGCGGTCAGCCACATGGTTGGCATACTCCAAAATCTCTGGCTGAGCCGCCATGATTTCAGTCCAATTCCATTCCTGTTCCAGTTCTTTCGAAAAACTGTAGGAATACTCGACACTGGGCACATCGCAACGAGCACCGGGATAACGGTTCCAATACCACGTACCACCAACGTCGTTGCCAGCCTCAAGAACTTGCGCATGCAGCCCCAGCTCTCGGAATTTGTGCAGGGCATACATACCCGCAAAGCCCGCGCCTACCACAACCACATCACAGATTTTTTCGGATGCCCCCTCGGTCATGCTCACTCTCCAAAATGTTTTCGCCTGCTTAATTGCAGCACAAAACTTTGGTCGATGCATACTTGCGCCGACGTCAATGTGCTGCTCGCATCAACGGCGCCTTGGCAGGTGATCGTATTTGACCGCCCAAGCCGGCAAAAAAAAAACCGCTCAAGATTTTGCTCTTGAGCGGTTTAAAGATGGCGTCCCCAAGGGGAGTCGAACCCCTGTTGCCGGGATGAAAACCCGGAGTCCTAGGCCTCTAGACGATGGGGACTAAGTCGTTTTGTTCACCGGCTTGGGCCTTATTATCGGCTTCCAACCCTGACGAAGCGGCGCATTCTATGAGTGCGGTGTATCACAGTCAAGGTTTTGCGGCAGGGTTTCTCCGGCGCTCTACCCATGTCTACATTTGCACCGGGCCATGCACTGGCAACGAGCGTTAGAACTTTACTCCCACCCCAAGACTGTAGGTCGTATCGATTTCTTTGTTGCCCGGCGGTGGATCGCTTTCGTAGGCCAAATCCACACGGAAGGTCGTGTCGATGCGCTCGTTGTAGGCATACCGAATACCTGTGGAGGAAGAGAACACCTGACTTTTGTCATCCTCCAGCAATTGCAGGATAGATTGGCGGTGGAATATCTCGATGGTTTTCGCATTCAGAAAACGCTGGTAATCAACGCTCCAGCGCAAAGCGGGCTGCACGTTGCTTTCACCGTCAATGTTTTCTTGAACCGCACTCACGCTCAAATCTGACGCTAAATTCTCCAGAGAGGTATCGATAAATTGCACCCCCACACCGGCGCCCAGCGTGATCCGTGCGTCAATATCTTTCAGCGTATCCTGAAAGTATGCTGCGTTGGCGGCCCCATACCAACGTTCCGAAATAAAGCGCTTATATCCGTAGTCGATATCTAATTGATCCTTGGTCACCAGACCCTCGCCTTCTTCCCTGGCTATCAACGCCGTTACCGCATGAGCGTTGAGTTCGTTGGCGTAGTCAGCTTCCAAAAGAACGTTTGATGCCTCTGCAGTCGTGTTGCCATCGGCTAGGGACAGCGCCAAGTCTAATCGAGCATTCCACTGGGCCGTAAACTGCGTGAACTGATTGCGGCTTTGGGTAGCCGAGCGAATATCCGTCAGAGCCAGATCAACCTCGCCACGCCCTGTTCGAAGCTTCTGCAAGTCGTCCCCCTCAAAGTAACCTTCCACCGCTCCCGTGGGTAAGCGCACTGTGAAGGACTCGTCTGTTTGTAGCGATTGGATTTGACTCACATCCAGTCGTACCACTCCGGCATAGGGGGTCTCCAGAATTGCCGTACCGCCGGTGATACTGTCCAGACGACCGGAAAGTTTGTCGCCATTGGTAATGACAATCACGTCCGCCAAGGCGCCAGTAGAGAAACAAATGGCAAAGGCCAACAAAAGGGAACGAAACATAGTTGAACTTTTCTTATTGCTGAAACGAGGAGGAGAAGGCGCTAACGACAGTTGTTAGCCGCCAAAGTTAAGAGAGAAAGTGTTTGCCCACCCAGTGCCTTGCGAAGTGCTCGGCACTGCGCCCATTACGCGCGCCCCGGGCCAACGCCCATCGCAGCGCTTCTAGGCGATAGTGATCCGGCTGAAAAACGGGATCGGAGCGCTTTTCGGCACCCACCCTTGCCACCAAACGATCCACCGCATGCTGAACCATATCCAAGTACTCCTGTTGGCGCACAGGATAAAACGACAGCCAAAGCCCGAATCGGTCCGACAGTGAGATTTTTTCCTCGACTGCCTCGCCGTGGTGCAGTTCACCGTCCACCAGTTTGCTGTCCGAGTTATCGGACGCTTTCTCTGCCAGCAAGTGCCGTCGATTGGAGGTGGCGTAGATCAGGACATTGCTAGCCTGGGCCAGCACCGTCCCCTCAAGGACGCTTTTCAGCGACTTGTAGGATGAATCGTCGTCCTCAAAGGACAAATCATCGCAAAATACGATGAAACGAAAGGGTTGATCCCTGAGCTGGCCGATGACTGTCGGCAGGTCCGACAAGACATCCTTGCCCACCTCGACCAAGCGCAATCCCTGATTGGCGTAATCAGCTAGCAACGCCTGTACCAGCGAAGACTTGCCAGACCCTCGCGCCCCCCAGAGCAAGGCATTATTAGCAGGTAGACCGGCCAAAAACTGCTCCGTATTTTGCTGCAGCGCCTGCTTTTGGCTCTCAATGTGTAACAAGTCGCTGAGCGTTATCGAACTGGTCTCGCCATAACCCACCAATTGCGAAACCCACCGCCCCCGGGTCCAGCCGCCGGCATGGTGCTGTTGCCAGTCAACGTCTCGGTTAGCAGGCACGATCGTCAGCAGCCGCTGTACCAACTCCTGAAAAAGACTATTGCTGGTGTCCGGCTTGCTATCGTTTCCCAAGCTGCACCACATTTGTCGATTGCTTGTGAAACAGCTCCGCACTGTCGCCATTGTCAGTCAAACTGATCACTCCCGGCTGAAAAAACTGCACCTGAAATTCTCGCTGCTCATCCCCCATCAGGGTCAGGGTGCTACCGCGATACTGCCACGCCCCCTGATCGACCTTGGCACCTAGGCGCCATTGAAACTGACCGGCATCCATACTCCCGGACAACGACAACGTACCGTCGTTGCGCTGGGACTGCCACTGACCGGGCAGGTCCAACTGCTGAAGCCACATCCGCCGCGCTCTGCGGTTGCTCCGAAGATAAAAAATCACCAGCCCCGCAACCAGCAGCGTGATCAATAACGACATTTTTTGACCTCACAAGGATAAGGGTGCCTAGAGTGTATGGGGCTTTTTCGCCACTGCGTAGCCAATGCCTCAGGAGCCTTACCCGCCTCTTCCCCTGATTCCACAGTTTGCCATAGGCCTCTGCATAAGCGAACATCCATAGGTTCCTTTGGGGGGAGC
>JAYNPH010000033.1:13269-21072 GCA_038113685.1 Gammaproteobacteria bacterium | reverse complement strand
ACCCTGCGGAGCGCCCGAGCCTTCTACTATCAGTCCATCGAATCGGCATGGAATACCGCGCTTAGTGGTGAGAAGGTCAGCGTAGATCAGCGCCGGGACCTTCGCCTAGCCACCACACACGCAGTAGAAGCCAGCATCAAAACCGTGGATGCCATGTACACCCTAGGAGGGGGAGCCGCCGTTTACCGGGACTCTCCTCTGCAGCGTCATTTCCGCGATGTGCACATGACGTCACAACACATTATGGTTGCCCCCAGCACACTGGAGACCGTCGGCAGACTGTATTTGGGTCAAGAAGCTCAGATAGCCAATCTGTGACGGTCGAAAACGGCGCAGGCGTCAGCTGAGAATCCAACCGCCGTCTACGTCCACTGTCGTGCCCGTAACAAAGTCGTTTTCCACGACAAACATAATACCCTTTGCCACCTCTTCGGGTGTGCCGGGCCGAGGAATCAAGTTCTTTGCTGTGGCCCCACCCAACATCTTGGTTCGAGCCTCCGCATCGTTGCCAAACATAGGTGTATCAATGACGCCCGGACTTACTACGTTAATACGCCGCGGGGCTAACTCTGCAGTTACCGCCCTAACAAACTGTTCGACGGCGCCACCCACCGAGGCTATGGCCGCTTGACCGGGTTTTGCACGCCGAGCAGGCGAGCCGGATACCAGCACAATGTTGCCGGTATCGCTCATATGCTCGGCACCTAGGCGAACCACATTTGTATACCCCCAGAGCTTGTCAAAAGACGCTCGATAACCTGCCAAATCCATTTGCAAGAAAGGTCCCGCAGCACGCTCGCCACCCGTGGCGGCGGAGATCAGCACATCAATGGGTGCATGGGCGGCAAACAACGTCGCCAGCGCAGCCTCATCACGAACATCGCAGGCGGCCAACTCAACGCCAATATCACCGGCTTTATCCGGGTTACGGCTAATGGCAACTACGTTGGCGCCCTGAGCCTGTAGCAGCTTTACCGTTGCAAGCCCGATGCCCGAGGTACCGCCAAAAACCAGCGCTTTCTTTCCAGCTAAATCCATATCCTCTCCCCTGTTGCTACATAGACTAGCTATTGGAGCAGAGCCTAAACGGCTTGTCATCCTGCCTAACGAAAATCTCGAAACCGGCGAGATAATTTCGCTACACTTTGCCTTTATTCATCAGAGCAAAGCCCGTGTATCCAGACCGCCCTCTAACCGAAGCCCTAGAACGCATCAGCAGCAGACGATCCGTCAAAGCCTTGGACTTACAGGAACCCGGGCCCAGCGAAGAAAACTTAGCGTCGATTCTGGCCACCGCTTTGCGGGTTCCCGATCATGGCAAGCTCGGGCCTTGGCGACTGGTAATTTTCGAGAATGCCGAGCGTGAGGCATTTGGAAAAATATTGGCGCAGCGCTGGCAGGCGCTGCACCCCGAAGCCAACGAAGCCCAGATTGCATATGAGCAAAACCGCTTTCTGCGCGCCCCGGTCGTAGTCGCCGTTATCAGCCAGCGTCAGGCCGATCACAAGATTCCTGAGTGGGAACAAATTTTATCCGCAGGCGCGGTATGCCAGAATCTCTTGGTCGCCGCTAGCTTGGCGGGTTTTGCCGGCCAGTGGCTCACCGAATGGTATACCTATGACGCCCACATTCAGTCGCTTTTTAATATCGGTGATCACGAAGACATCGCGGGTTTCGTTTACATTGGCAGTGCTGCAGCTAAACCTGACGAGCGTGCCCGACCGGATACCCAGACCCGAATCAATCGTTGGAACGAGACCACGGCTGTAACCAACTAATCAACAATCATTCAAGAGGGGAAACTTATGGAAGACGTCGTAATTATCGATGCCGCACGGTCCGCCGTCGGCCGCAAGGGGGGCAGCATTGGTGGTGCACACCCTGCGGATATGCTGGGTCAGGTCATGATGAAGCTGCTCGCGCGCAACAATCTGACCTCGGCAGATGTCGAGCAAGTCGTTGGCGGCTGCGTTAACAAATTGGCGTCCCAAGGTATGAACATTACCCGCACCGCCTGGTTGGCGAACGGCGGTGCCATCGAGACACCCTGTATCACCATCGACTCCCAATGTGGTTCATCCCAACAATCAACCACCCTAGCCCATAACATCATATGTTCAGGCGCCGCGGATGTCGTTATGGCCTGTGGCGTAGAGAACATGACTCGTGTGCCCATTGGCAGCGATGCCATTCCAGCCAACAAAAAAATGGGGAAACCCATTGGCCGCAGCTACTTTGAACAGCGTGAGTTCACCAGCCAGTTCGAAGCCGCCGAACGGTTAGCAGAAAAATACCAACTCACGCGGGCAGATACCGACAACTTCGGTTTGCGCTCACAAACTCATGCCAAGGCAGCCATTGAGAACGGGCATTTCGATAGTCAGATCATTGAAATCGAAGCACCGGAAATGGACGACGATTTCGAGCGCACAGACAAAATGCTGCACGTAACCAAGGATGAGGTACCCAGAGACACGAGCCTTGAGGCACTGGCCGGGCTGAAGAGTGTGGCTCGGGAGGACGGTGTGCACACCGCCGGTACGTCGTCGCAAATTGCCGACGGTGCCGCGGCCGTGCTGATGATGAGTGCTTCCAAAGCCGAGGAACTCGGCCTTACGCCGATGGCGATCGTGCGTGCCTCGGCTTTAGTTGGCTGCGATCCTGTCATGATGCTGGAAGGCCCAATTCCTGCCACCGAGAAAATGCTCAAGCAAACCGGTTTGACCATCGCCGATATTGACGTCTTCGAAGTCAACGAGGCCTTCGCGTCTGTTGTTCTGGCCTGGGCAAAAGCCGTTGACGCGGATATGACCAAGGTAAATCCAAATGGGGGCGCTATTGCCCTGGGCCATCCTTTAGGGGCTACCGGCTGCATCTTGGTTACCAAGGCTCTACACGAGTTGGCGCGCACCGAAGGCCGCTATGGATTGATTTCCATGTGTTGTGGCGGCGGCTTAGGCACCGGCACACTCATTGAACGAGTCGCTTCCTAGCCCCAGTCACGGTCGGGTCGCGTCACATATGTGTTATCGGCCTTTCCAGATTGCTTGGGACGTCGGTCCTCATAAGGGGACCGACGGCATCCCAGCTGCGGCTAGAGCGTACGGTCCAACCACCAGCGAAAGCCCTTAGCAACGAACGGCGTCATGCGTGTGCGGCTATAAGCATCGCCTAATCTTTTCAAAAACTCGCTGCGGGTGGGATAACTGAAAATAGTCTTTGCCGCCGCCGACAGACCTAACCCGTTGGTCATCATCAAACCAATAGGCGCCAACAGCTCACCAGCATCGTAGCCCACGATGGTGGCGCCAAGAATTTTATCGGAGCCCCTTTCGGTATAAACCTCCGCGTGTTGGGTAGCGTCCTCCAACACTCTCGGATCGGCCCGGGACCGATCCAGTTCGCTGAGGTCAAACTCATAGGTATCAAAGGCCACCCCTTGGCTTTCCAGACTCGCTGGGTTTTCACCCACACTGGCGACTTCAGGGTCAGTATAGGTGCAGTGAGGTACGATCAAGCCGTCAACCTTGGCAGTGGGCGCAAACAAGGTATTTTGAATCAGGGCGCGAGCTTGAGCATCCGCATGGTGCGTAAACTGCAGAGTCGCCGTGCAGTCCCCGGCGGCGTAGACGGTTTTGTTGCTGGTTTGTAACTTGGCATTGGTCTGCACGAAACCTTGAGGCGTAAGCGCCACCCCAGCAGCTTCTAAGTTCAGCGTCTGAGTATTGGGTTTACGTCCAAGAGCAACCAAGATTCGTTCACAGGCAACCTCACGCCCGCCGCACACGATGGCGCCATTACCGCGCACCTCACCCACACCCTCACCCAGAAAAAGCTCCACACCCGCACCCTTAAGGGCGCAAGCCACGGCTTCACTAGCCCTTGGGGTTTCGTTGGGTAGCACCCGGTCGGCCATTTCAAACAATGACACCTTGGTGCCAAGGCGCGCAAAGACCTGAGCCAGTTCACAGCCGATGGCCCCGGCGCCGAGAATTGCTAATGACTGGGGCGCTTCTTGAAGATCAAAAACGGTTTCATTGGTCAGCGGTTGCGCTTCGCAGAGTCCAGGAATGGGTGGAATCGCGGCACTAGCACCGGTACACAGCGCAATACGACGGGCATTGATGGGAGTATCGCCTAAGCAAATTTGGCCTGCTTCATTGAATGCAGCATCACCCAAAAATACGTCTACACCCGCTTCGGTGTAGCGCTTTACCGAATCGTGAGGAGCGATACCGGCCCGTACCTGTCGCAGCCAGCCAAATGCCTGCTGAAAATCCGCGTCTGGCCGCTTACTGAAGGCCAGCAGCGACTTAGACGGCATACAGCCGACGTTCAGGCAGTCCCCACCCATTTGGTGTCGCTCAATCAAAGCCACTTTGGCACCAAGGCCCGCCGCACCAATGGCGCTAATCAAACCTGCAGGCCCAGCCCCCACCACAACGAGGTGGTAGCGCGATTGCGGCTGCGGATTGACGTAGTCCTCTGGGCTGAGCAATCCCCGTGAGATCAGATCAAATTCCGCACCGGCGTAGTTAGGTGTGCTCATTTTTCGTTTTCCTGTGTGTTGTCAGGAGATGAAGCCGGCGTCTCTAGCTGCCGCTCTAGAGCACTACTGGCAAATCGAGTGATAAAAATCGTTAGTCCCAAAGTGGCGAACAAACCCAGATACAGCAGACTGTTGCCTACGGGCGAATCGCCAAGTTCGCCGTTGAATAATGCGGTTAGGTTTTGCGCAATGGAGCCGAGGTACACATAAAGCAGCGTGCCGGGAATCATACCCAGCCAAGAAACCAAGACATAGGTCTTCAACGGCACCTGAGTGAGACCTAGGGCGTAGTTCAACAAACTAAAGGGAAAGGCCGGCGACAGGCGGGTTAACAAGACTACCAAGGCACCCCTTTCACCTACGGCGCGATCCAAGGCTGAAAATCTGGGCATATGGCTGAGCTTGCCCGCCACCCAATCGCGGGCCGCAAAGCGTCCCAGCACGAAAGCACAGGTCGCTCCGACGACACTGGCGAAGGAGACAATGGCAAAGCCCATGCCCAAGCCAAACAAATAACCGGCCCCGAGGGTTAACAAACTGCCCGGCAGCATCAGCACCACAGCAATAATGTAGAACAGCGCAAATACCGCCCATGCAATGGTCGGATTTGCTTCAATCCAAGCAAAAAATGCTTGCAGCCAATCGGCAACAGGCAGCGTCAGTGCACCCGCCACTAGGGCAAGGAGGGCAAGGGCTAAAATCGCGGGTTTTGACCGTGCGGCTTTAGACATCAAAGCGCCTCGGCCAACTCGCGTAGCGCAAACTTTTGGACCTTACCCGTGGAGGTTTTCGGCAGCTCGGTGAACACAACATTTTGGGGTACCTTGAAACGCGCAAGGTGTTCGCGGCAGTAAGCCAACACCTCAGATTCACTCAATAGCGATCCGGACTTGAGGGTTACAAAGGCGCACGGTGTTTCCCCCCACTTATCATCACTCTTCGCCACCACTGCAGCCTCCATGATGGCCGGGTGCTTGAACAACAGATCTTCAATTTCAATGCTGGAGATGTTCTCCCCGCCGGAAATAATGATGTCTTTGGAACGGTCTTTGATCTGGATATAACCGTCTTCCGTCCAAACCGCCAAATCCCCGGAATGAAACCAGCCACCGGCAAAGGATTCGGCGGTAGCCGTTGGGTTTTTCAAATACCCCTTCATGACGTTGTTGCCGCGCATCATCACCTCACCAATGCTGACGCCATCCTGAGGCACGGGCTCCAAGGTGTCGGGATCAGCGACCATCAAACCCTCGAGCATTTGCCCGCCAACGCCCTGTCGGGCTTTCAAGCCTGATTGAGTTTCGGCATCCAGCCCACCCCACAAATCATCCCGCCAGGCACACAGGGTTACCGGCCCGTAAGTTTCCGTCAGGCCGTATACATGGGTTAAATCCACCCCCTGCTCCTGCATGCCCTGAATGATCGCCGCGGGTGGCGCAGCTCCTGCGGTCATGGTCTTGATAGGTTTAGTCACCAGTTGTTTGAGCTTATCAGGCGCATTCAACAGGGTGTTGAGCACCACCGGCGCGCCGCAAAAATGGCTAACCCCGAACCGGCCAATGGCCTCGTATACGGCGTCCTCTCTGACGTGTCGCAGACAAATAGAAGTACCGGCATTCACTGCCAAGGTCCATGGAAAACACCAGCCGTTGCAGTGAAACATGGGCAAGGTCCAAAGATAGACCGGGTGTTCGCCCATATCCCACGTCAGGGCATTGGAAACCGCGTTCAGATACGCCCCGCGATGATGATAAACCACGCCCTTGGGGTTGCCCGTGGTGCCGGAAGTATAATTAAGGGCAATGGCATCCCATTCTTTCTCGGGTAAAAAAGCGTCAGCATCCAGAGCCTGCAGCGCATCTAGAATCACCGGACATTGGTTGACCAGATCCTCGTAGCTGGTATCGCCTAAGAGACTGCCTTCGGCATAGGTCTCGTCATCAATATGAACCACCTGTGGCGGCGATGACATCTGCGCTAGAGCCTGCTCTGTAACCGGGCCAAACTCTTTGTCCACAATCACAACCTTTGCCTCGCCGTGTTCCAAAATAAAAGCAATAGTGGATGCATCCAGTCGGATATTGATGGCATTGAGCACCGCTCCTGCCATGGGCACCGCATAGTGCGCTTCAAACATCTCCGGAATGTTTGCACTGATAATGGCCACGGTATCACCGCGCTCAATGCCTCGCGCTTTCAAAGCCGCAGCCACGTTGACGCTTCGGTAAAAGACCTCACCCCACGTTAACACTTGGTCGCCATAGCAAACCGCTGCTTTGTCGCCGTATACCATGGCGGCTCGTCGCAACATGGATATGGGCGACAGCGGTACAAAATTCGCCGGGTTTGCATCCAAATCTCGATCATAAATACTCATGTGGTCTTGTCCGTCTGTCTTTGTTTCGGCCGCAAAAATGGCCCAGCCCAACTTTTGGTTAATCCTCGCTCGATCTTAAGGCAGCTTAATTTGCTGAGCGCGCAGCTTAGCCAGCGCATCTTCGTCCATGATAATCGACTTACGAGCCTGCAAATCCATGCGCAGGGCCATCGCCTGCGCGCACACATGGCACCGCTGGGTCTGAGGATTAAAGATCAGATGCGCAAAGGACTGCACTTTGGGACCAACCTCAACAATGCCCGACATCACTCGAAAGGGGTCGCCGGATCGAAGCGTCCCGTCATAGGCTCGACGAAACTCAAGTACGGCCCCGCCCTCCTCTTCGTTAGCGTGACTCTCCGGGAATACGGTTCCCCACAAATGGGGCATAGAATCGGAAATTCGGCCCATGCATTGATACGGCAGCAGCAAACCAGCGTCGGTGCACTCAGCGCGCTCCAGAACACCGGCCCCGATGGTTCGAAAACCCAAGTCCGAAGCCTGATCCGGCGTCAGGTGATGCAGTGCCACATTTGCCGTAATCCCCCGAGGCCAAGCGTACGGGATAGCCTCGGGCGCTATGCCGTTATCCAATTGTCCCAGCCGCGCACCGATTGCTTGATTCCCAAAGTCGCACAGCATGGAACACGCCACCGCCCCCGTCGCTTCGTTACGCAGCTCCACCAACACTTGGAATTCGTCGCTTGCAACTGCGCTGAAATAACCTCCAAGCGGCGCGGCGATACGTGACTCTGCCTGAAAACGAATGTGCTGCCGTAAAATCATGGCCGGCAGTTGGTCGATGTCCGCCCCGGCCAGACAGTGGTGCTCAAGCAAGCCCGACAGCAGCGTTTGATAGAGTTTTTGCTCGCAAAAA
>JAYNPH010000033.1:11269-13259 GCA_038113685.1 Gammaproteobacteria bacterium | reverse complement strand
CATTTAGATGATCGTTTTCATCGCACTCCCAGCGATTCACGCTGCCGCGATAGGTCAATTGCATAACGGGTCCTTAGAGAAAGAGGCTGCTATAGCCCGGTGAGCAAGATGATAAGCACCGCGGGAACGACGATAAAGCGCATCAGCGACCACCATAGGGTATACCACCGCACATTGGTAATACCGAGTTCTTCGTAGCTTATTTGCTTTGGTAAACGCCATGCCACGTAGATAGCGATTAGTAATCCGCCCACGGGCAACATCACTTGATTAGGTAAGTACTCAATCCAATAGTCCAGACTTTGGCCGAACAAAGAAGCGCCAGACCAGGTGCTAAAGCTCAAGGCACTGATCACCGAGCAAGGCAACAAGGTTCCAAATGTCATAATCGTACTGCGCCGCCGGGAAACGCCGAAGCGCTCCTGCACATAGCCTCTAACAGGCTCTGCCAAGCCCACAATGCTGGTTATTGCTGCAACACATAAAAGCAGGAAGAACACGGCGCCCACCAGAGCACCGCTCTCCATACGCCCAAATGCCACCGGCAGGGTTTGAAAAATCAAGCCGGTTCCGGCCCCCACGTCCAAACCGTTGTGGAAGACCATGGGAAAGATCACAAGACCCGCCAGCAAGGCCACCAGGGTGTCAGCGGCAACGATAATCATTGCGGATTGCGCAATTGAAACGGTTTTGGGCAAATAGGCACCAAACATCATCATGCCGCCCATGGCCACTCCGATGGAGAAAAACGCCTGGGACAAGGCTGCCAAAAACGTTGCACCAGTAACCTTAGAAAAGTCCGGCTTAAACAAGTAGTCCAGTGCCGCAGGCATGCCACCGACGAACAAATTGTGGATCATTAGCAACAACAGCAGCCCAAACAACGTGGGCATCAGTATCTTTACAGCCCGTTCAATACCCTGCTGTACGCCGCTGGCGATGATGGCCCCAGACACCCCCAAGGCTAATGTGCCCCAGAAGATCAGATCTATAGGGTCCGCCAGCATCCGATCAAACCGAGCGGCGGCAAGTTCCGGGGTCGCAGCCAGCATGGTGCCCTGCAAGGCTTGATAGAAGTAGCCCAGCACCCATCCCGCCACCACCGCATAAGAGATCAAAATGCCAAAGGCAGTGACAATGGTGAGAGTGCCAACCCATGACCAACCGGGCTTGAGGCCAGCCTCGGCACTGACTCCGCCGATGGCAAAGGGGGGCGATTTAGCGCCCCGTCGTCCCACCAAAAACTCCGACATCAAAATGGGTACGCCGATACCAAAAGCACACAGCAGGTAGATTACAACGAAGGCAGAGCCTCCGTTTTCGCCGGTAACATAGGGGAAACGCCAGATATTCCCCAGGCCCACGGCAAAGCCGATAGAGGCCAAAATAAACCCGCTTCGTGAACCCCAAGCGGCGGTGGCTGCGGTCATCTAACGCCCTTGGAATTCTGGCGCGCGTTTGTCTACGAATGCCTGGGCTGCGTCTTTATGGTCTTGGGTAGTAAAGCACCGGGCCATGCCGGCAGCTTCTCGGTCGAGGGCTTGGCTGAGGGTACCGGTATACGCGGTATTCAAATTACCCTTCATGTAGCCCAAGGCAACGGTAGGCATAGCCGCTAATTGAGCTGCAGTGGAGGCTACCAAGGCGTCATAACCTTCTGCATCGGCCACGGCGTTGACCAATCCAAACTCATAGGCTTGCTGACCACTAATAACAGGCGCCGTAAAGAGAAGTTCCCTAGCCTTGGCTTGGCCCACCAGATAGGGCAAAAAATAGGAAATACCGTAGTCCCCGGACAGCCCTACTTTGGCGAAAGCCGTGGTCATTTTTGCAGTATCCAAGGCAACACGCAGATCACACGCCAACGCCATGGAAAGTCCTGCACCCGCCGCCGCGCCCGGGATTGCCGCTAGCGTTGGCTTAGCAATTTCATGGAGCAGCTTTGATACCTCGAAGCCGCCGCGTAAACCGGCGACCCGCTCCTCTTGGC
>JAYNPH010000033.1:1562-11259 GCA_038113685.1 Gammaproteobacteria bacterium | reverse complement strand
ACTTGAAGCAAAGCCTTTAACATCGCCCCCTGCACAAAACGCCCCGCCAGCGCCGGTAAGCACAATACAGCGCACCTGACTGTCTTGGGCCAAACGAGGAAGTGCTTCAAGTAACCCCTGCACGATATCCCCTGTCATGGCGTTACGGGCCTCCGGGCGATTCATGGTCAAGGTTGTAATGCCTTGGGCATGACTTTCGATCAATTGTGCTTCGCTCATCTCAATCTCCTCTAATGCTTAATCCCAAGATGCTACCGCTGGTTATCAATCCGCACCAGCAGCACGCCAGAGGTTTTGCTGCCAGGCATTTTGTTCTCGATCGTCCTCACTCGCTGTTGCTATTCTTTCACGCATCTAGGTTGGTGCCTTACCAATCTGCGTGATCCAATACAGCAGGCCTCCAAGGACAATTAGGGCTGCGGCCATCAAGCCTTCCAATGGCCGCGCACCCACCAAATAAATCAGCGTCCACAAGATGATCACCGAATACACAACCATGGGCAGAGGGAACCAAGGCATCATAAAAGGCCTAGGAAGATTCGGCTCACGCAAACGCAGCACCAACACACCGATCACCGTCAACAGCGAGTTCAAAGCCAGCAATGCGCCAGAGAACACAATGATTTGTTCGAAGCTGGAGGTAATAATCAGCAGCAACGTCAGGGCAATCTGTACCGCCACCGCGATGGCGGGCACGCCGTTGGCCGTGGTGCGGGCGAGCACGCCCAGCGGCGCGATATCTTGGCCCATCACCTGCAACGCCCGAGGACCGGCCAGCAGCATGGCGCTTACGGTCGAAATCAACAAAATGCCGAGCATGCCACCGATCAGCGCAGCCCCTGCGGGTCCAAAGGCGTAATCGGCAACCACATAACCAATCTCGACCTTGCCCGCCATAGCCTCCATGGGCGCAACCTTTAAAAAGGTGACGTGCAAGGCTAAATACAGGGCCGTCACAGCCGCTGTACCAATGATTAATATTCGCGGCAGATTACGCGTCGGGTCTCTGACCTCACCACTGAGGTAGGTCGCCGCATTCCAGCCGGTATAGGCGTAGTTCACGTAGATCAGCGCGACCGCAAAGCCGCCAGAGCCTATCAGACCTAAATCTGAGGCTTCAGGCACCCATTGCAACGCCTGCAGGGTCTCGACCTGCGCCCAAGCGAACGCCATAAAAGCCAAAATAAGCAGCAGTTTGATGACGGTAAAGGTTTGCTGAAAGGCGCTGCTGCCGCTGCGACTGCCAAAGTGCACAGCCCCGATGGCGGCTACCAGCGCCAAACTGGTGGGTACCACTGCCAGTTCCGGAAAGACCGAACGAAGATAGGTCGCAGCGGTAATCGCGGCTGCGGCTGTGGGCGCAGAAAAGCCAACGGTTACGGAAACCCAGCCCGAAATAAAGCCCGCTGCGGGATGATAGATACGGCTGAGAAAACTGTACTCACCGCCGGAACGTGGCAACGCTGCGCCAAGCTCGGCGTAACAAAGCGCTCCGCAAAGAGCGACGATCCCGCCAATCAACCACAAAAGCAAAATAATCCCCGCGTGTTGGATGTCCAACAACTGAAAGCCCAAACTGGTAAACACGCCGGTGCCCACCATGTTGGCAATTACCAGCATAATCGCCGTGCGTTGGCTGAATTTGTTCTCCGACTGCTTCATGCAACCTCGCAATAGGAAATCATCGAATTTACACCTGCGACGAGTCGCGGATTCTTAATGATGTTGTTCTCCCATGTTCGTTCATAATCAACGGCATTACCCTAAGGATTGACTGGTATGCCCGAAAACAACTTCGCCAGCGACGTGACCCTGCGACCGGCCACAGCAGCGGATCAGGAACAAATATTGGCGACGCTACCCTACCTCGCGGACTTTTCGTTCCCTCCAAGGCGCCAAGCCGAGCTTCTTTGGGCGGGAGACGCCGAAATGGCCAAAGCGATTTTATCCGGTGACACCGCCTCGTCATTCATTGATATTGCCACGGATGCAGCTGGCCGCATCCAAGGATTGATAATGGTAACCCTGAGAGAGGAAATGCTCAGCCACGCTCCCAGCGCACATCTCGAAGCGATTGTTGTCGATCCGCGGGCGCGAGGTAACGGCTTAGGCAAAAGGTTAATGGAACACTGCGAGCAACGGGTGCAAGACCTAGGCGCCCGTTCGCTGACCCTGCATGTATTTGCCCGCAACCAGCGCGCACGTGCCCTGTACGCTGCCCAAGAGTTTGACGAGGAGTTAATCCGCGCCATCAAGTGGCTGGATTGATTCACGTCCAACCCAACCGCTGGCGACACAACCTGCCGCTAAGGCGCTGTAGCCCACCACCCGATCACTCAGCCACCCCGGCACAATAGAATCGCATCACCGGATTCGCCGCCCTCAGACAACCCATCACCGCAGGCGTTTTTGTACCGATGCGCTTTATAACCGAGCGCCGCGCTACTCGCTCCGGTAGTTACCCGCACGTTTGTCAAAGAAAGCTTCGATCGCTTCTGCGTGGTCGGGCTCTGCGTGACAGATAGCCTGATAGCTGGCGGACTTGTCCAGCAGCTCATCTAGGCTAGCGTTCTGACTGGCACGCATCAGTTGCTTGGTCAGACGCACTGCGTGGGGTGGGTTCGCGGCAATGCCGGCCGCCAGCGTTTGGGCGCGCTCCACCAAGGCTTCCGGTTCGACAACCTCTGAGACCAACCCCATTTGCAATGCGGCCTCCGCCTTCACAGGCTCACCGGCAAACGCCATCAAACAGGCATTGGAATAGCCAACAGCCCGAGGCAAAAACCACGCCCCACCGTCGCCTGGAATCAGACCTAGTTTGGCAAAGCTCTCGGCAAACATAGCCTTCGTGCTGGCGATACGAATATCGCACATAGTCGCTAGGTCACAGCCTGCACCCACCGCCGGGCCATTGACCGCGGCGATGATTGGCACATTCAGGCTGTAGATCGCGCGAGGGATTCGCTGAATACCTTTCCGGTAGGCCTCGGCCTGATCCATGGGGTCGCCGCTGAACATGCCCGTGCGATCGCGCATGTCCTTCACGTTACCGCCAGCGCAAAACGCACTACCTTCGCCGGTGAGAACGACGGCTCGGATGGCCATGTTGTCGTTGATTTCTTGGCAGACCTGCACAATATCATCGAATTGCTCCGGGCCGGTCAGAGCATTTCGCGTGTCCGGGCTGGACATGGTTAAAGTCAGTACGTGGTTGTCGAGAGAACGAGTTAAAAAAGCCATGGATGCTCCAATTAAGGTAGAAACAAGCAGCAAAAGCGCTGCGCAAGCGCAGGCATGTTACCTACAGGGGTGAAAAAGGTGTATCACGATACCGCAGCATTTGACCACTTCCCACACCACTATGCTGGCCGGCCTCTAGAGCAATTTGCCCATTCACCACCACCATATTGATGCCCGCGGCCTCGGTTTTAGGTTCGTCATAGGTCGCTTGGTCCACAATTTCGTCGGGACGGAATAACATCAGATCGGCCCAGTAACCCGATTTTATTTCCCCTCGTTCGCTTAGGCCGAAGGTTTTGGCCGACAGCGACGTCATGCGGCGCACGGCTTCTGCAAGGGACAGCACTCCCCGCTCTCGAACGTAGTAACCCAGCACCTTGGGGAAGGTTCCGAACAATCTGGGATGGGGTTTGCCTCGCAGGTCGGGAATGCCGTCGCTGCCCACCATCATGTCTGCATGGGCCAGATTGGTCTCCACATCAGCCTCATCAATAATGAAGTGAATACAAAGCGTTCGATCGCCAAAGGGCGCTGTCAGTATTTTGATGACCAAGTCCGTTAGCGAGATATTTTCCGCCGCCGCAATGTCCACCAGCATGCGGCCCTCGTATTCACGGAAGGCCTTGCAGCTGGCGATGCGCACTACCTCTGCTAAATCTTCGCTGACTCGATCCAGATTGAAGTACTCGATCATGCGACCGCTACCTGCAGTGTAGGGATAAACGTCCAAGGTCACCGGCTGCCCTTGCCGGAGGGCTTCATCTACACGCTGCAACGACTGCTTCACCTTGCCCCAATTACCCTTTCCCGCCGCCTTGTGGTGAGAAATGTGCAAATGCACGCCGCTGTCGCGAGCAATTTGCAAGCTCTCCTCCACCGCCTCCAGCAACCTGTCGCCCTCGTTGCGCATATGGGTGGTGTACAGCGCATTAAACGGGGCTGCCATCTTCGCCAACTCGGTAACTTCATCGGTATTACTGTATCGGCCGGGACGGTAAATCAGACCGCTCGAAAAACCGCAGGCACCTTGCTCCAGCGCGCGCGTGACGTGGGCCTGCATTTCACGCATTTGGACGTCATTGGGAGCTTGCTTGCTTTCGCCCATGACCAAGGAACGCACGGTGTTGTGGCCCACCAGCATCATGTTGTTGATAGCGGGCTTGCGCCCTAGGGCGGCAGCGTAATAGCCGCTCAGGTCCGTGAATTCCCCCTCTAATCCAGCCAGTATGCCGCCGCTGGCCGCGACCGAGTCTTTACTGGGGTCTGCAGGAATGGCGGAGAACCCGCAATTGCCACTCACCACGGTAGTGACGCCTTGGGATAGCTTAAACTCCATCCCCGGATGGCGAAAAAAAGCGCCATCGTCATGAGCATGCGTGTCGATCAGTCCGGGACACAGCACGGCTCCGTCGGCGACAATCTCCCGGCCTTGGGGGGCTAACCCTTCTTGTACCGTGCCCACTTCATTAATACGGCCTTCGCTTACGCTGACATCACCTATCCACTCCGGCCCGCCGCTGCCGTCCAAAATTCGTACTTGGCGGAAAATCAAATCGTTCATGTTTTTATCCTTCGTGTGTGTTCGGCTCGCTTGTTAACGGCAACGCTCTGATGGTTAGCCGCAGGTTGATCGCAGCTTAGTGGCGCTCTCGTTTCGCTGGTGTCTGGGCGCACTGATTCTTGAACTACAGTCCGTATTCGCTTGGTTGGGTCCGAACCCACTCGCCGATACGCTCACCAATCATAAAACAGGTCAGGTTGGTATTCGCTCGAGGCACGGTGGGCATAATGGAGGCGTCGGCTACCACCAACTGTTCTAGGCCATGACAACGTCCCTTGGAGTCCACTACAGCCATGGGATCTTCTTGAGGCCCCATTTTGGCGGTACCGCAGGGATGGTAACCAGATCCCGAGAACGACCGGCACAGTCGCTCCAAGTCTTCTTGAGCCACCCCACGAGCAACATCTGGAAATGTCACCCCCTGTATCATCTGAGCCAAGGCACCGGTCTGAGTAAAAGCTAGCGTGTCCCGCATACAGGAGGCCAACCGCTGAGCATCCCTTGGGTCCTCACAAAATCGGTTGGCGACCGTTGGCGCAGTAAATACGCCCGTATCGGTCAGGGTCAGCTCGCCTCGGCCGTATTGGTACTCCAATACCGGTGCCAGCATAAACAACGGCGGTCCACCCCGGCGCCCAGCAAAGCTGATTTGCTCTATTTGCAGGTCGTTGCGCTTGTCTGAGCCTTCCGCGGTGTAACGTAAAATCGTTTGAATGATGGGTCGGTCGAAATCGATGAGGCTAGGGTCTTTGACCTCGCAGACCACCCCCAGAGCCGGGTGGTCGCACAAATTCTGGCCGACACCGGGGGCTAATCTAACCGGCTCTTTGCCAAGGTGAGCTAGCTGATCCTTGGAACCAATGCCGGACCGCAACAGGATCGCAGGAGACATCAAGGCCCCAGCACAAAGGATGACGAGGCGCGCGCTTAGGGTACTGACCCGTTCGCCATCCCGTGCATTACTGGGCTGGACCTGAGCACCGGTACACCGACTGCCGGCAAACAGCAGTTCACGTACTGTGGTGTCTGAGCGAACCGTTAAATTTGGGCGAATACGAGCCGGAGCCAAATAACCCACCGCAGCGGATATTCGCAGCCGCCCAAGCTTGTTCATGGGCTGGGGGCCAGCGCCATAACCTTGAGGATCGTTGGCATCAGGACACTCGGGATAGCCTAAATCAGCTGCCGTATCCAAAAAGGCCTGATGTTGGGGCTCAAGTTCCTCCCAAGGATAACGGCGTATCGTGATCGGCCCACTGTCGCCATGATAATCCTTATCACCGAAATCCAGGTCTCGCTCCAGCCGTTTGAAGGCCGGCAGCACCGAAGCCCAATCCCAGCCGTCGTTGCCTTGGGACGCCCACTCGTCGTAATCCTCAGGCATACCTCGCAGCGCTATGGTGGTGTTCACTGCGGACGAGCCACCGACAACGCGCCCCCGAGGAAATCGATCCAGCCGCCCCCGGGTCGGTTCGTACTGGAAACCCCAGTCGTGATCCACGTAAGAGTTGTTGTGGGAGTTGATTAGGTCTTGGGGAGTGTTCTGCAGCAGCGGGTAATCTGGCCCCGACTCCACCAAGCACACGTTCAAGTTTGGGTTTTCGGTGACTCGGGCGGCAATGGCGCAACCGGCGCTGCCGGCACCGATAATCAACACGTCGAACTGATCTGCTGCCACTTCTCTTCCTCCCAATGACTCTTATACTGGCGCCCTTTCACAGGGTAGCCTCCTTCCACTCAAGTCCTTCCACTAGAGTCCTTCCACTAAAGTCCATCCACTAAAGTCCCTACGCTCGAGCCGTTGCTTAACGGCAACGCTGCGGCTTTCTGAACATTCGATTGAATCAAAGGAATCCGTGGGATGATAGTCTTGGAACTTGGAAAAAGGGCGCTGGATTTGATTGAAACAAAAGACATAACGGCAGTCGTACTCTGCGGCGGCGAGGGCAGCCGCTTTGGGCCGTTCGAGAAGCCCCTTGCCCAGTTTACCAAGGCAGGCACCACGGCGGCGATGGTAGATCATGTCCTTTGGACCTTACCTGAGAACCTGCCCAGACTGATCAGCGCGAACAAGTGCCAAGGTGACTATGCAACGCGAGGACAGGTGGTTGGCGATGAAGCTCTGGCCGACGCTCGGGGACCTCTGTTAGGTGTGTTTAGCGCTATGAATGTGGTCAGCAGTCGTTGGATTTTGGTGTGTCCGGGCGATATGCCCCTGCTCCCTCAGGGCTGGTATCAACCGCTACTCGAAAACGTCGCCGACGCGGAAACTTCCCGCGTCTTGCACGACGGTCGGCGCCTACAGCCCCTCCTATGCTTGATCCCGACGTGGTTAGCCGAGGATCTGCGTAATTATCTGAGAGACGGCGGCATGAGTGTGCAGCAGTGGCACAGCCGGGTGAACGCAACCGAAATTTTGGCTTCGGTTGCTAATGAAGATGCCGCCAGCGGATTCGACAACATCAATACCCAACAGGCGCTGGAACGTCTGAGCGACACCCAGCGCTAGCGCTAGATCGCGACACACGTCGCTCAGTGCGGCAACACGAGCCCTGTTGAGCAGCCACAGCCTATTCGCCCATTTGGGCCTGTAGGTAGTTCTCTAGCCCAGTCTTTTCGATCAAACCCAGTTGAGTCTCAAGCCAATCCACATGCTCTTCTTCGGATATCAAAATGTGATTGAATAAGTCACGTGAGCCAAAATCGCCACAGGCTTCGCAGTCCGCAATGGCCGACCGAAGGTCTGGAATGGCGATCATTTCCAAGGCCAGATCGCACTCCAGCATCTCTTTCACGTTTTGTCCGATCATAAGCTTGCCTAGGTCTTGCAGGTTTGGCAGGCCTTCGAGAAACAAAATACGCTCGATGATGGAGTCTGCGTGTTTCATTTCATCGACGGACTCTTCCATCTCCATCTTACCCATCTTCTTCAGACCCCAGTCGTCTAGCATCTTGGCATGCAGGAAATACTGGTTGATAGCCGTCAGTTCGTTTTTCAGGACCTTGTTGAGGTGGTCGATTACTTTGCTGTCCAAACTCTTCATGCCTGTGCTCCTAACTTGTTGTGACGTTAGGCTGCCTCAAAGCACTACCCGTGGCAAGAAAATAATACGTAAGTTATTGTTTTATAACGATAATTATTCTCATCGGCGGCTAAGATTCAGAATGGTATTGCAATCAAGAATGATTTGCATTTAGAATCAGGCAATCAGTTATTAATGGACTCGCCCGTGTATATCTGCCTGTGTAAAGCCGTCACCGATCACGATATTGAAGCCGCCGTATTCGCTGGCGCGAACACGTTGGGCCAGGTGCAACGCGAACTGGCGGTAAGCACCGGGTGTGGCCGCTGCGCCAATGCGGCGCAAATGGTGGTGGATCAAGCCGTGGCAAAGCGCGCCAGCACGGACACTCTTGGCACAACAGGCCTCGGTGTCGCCAACCTAGCTACTCAGGACGTCGCGGCCCTAGTCTACGCGGCATAGGACCTTGTCTAACGATACAAGCTATTAAGCCACGTCTTAAGAGGCGTCTGACCAAACCGGCCCGGCGCAACCGAACCGCCCTCCTCGCCCTCACTGTGTTGCGAAAAAATAACTCGAAAAACCAACATTGATGCAGGACAACAAGGTCTGGTAGCGTCTTGAGCTACCAAGAGATGCGCGCCAGTGACACATTAGCCGCTGCACCTAGGAAAGTGCGTCAACCGCGTTGGTAAGCGATTTTAATACGGGCCTCAAATGACAGACCAAGCCAAAACACCAGACCACACGCAGCCACCTGTGGACTACATTCAGCGCACCCGTGACCTTTACTCCAGTCTGGGACATTCCGCCTACCAGTGGGTTGAAAATTCAGCGCCGCCACCATTGCATAAGCCGACCAAGCCGTTGGCCCAAAGCAAGCTGGCGATGATCGCCTCCGGTGGCATCTACCGCCGGGGCCAAATCGCGTTCCATTACAAGGACGACATCAGCTATCGGCGCATACCCGTAGACACGCCGGCAAACGACCTTCGTGTTACTCACTTCGCCTATGACCTGACAGCCGCCCGCCGTGACCCAAACGCAGTGCTGCCATTGCAGGCGCTTCGTGATCTGGCCAACCGGGGCCGCGTGGGCGCCTTGGCGGATCATGCGCTGACTTTCATGGGCGGTATCTATTCCAGTCGCAAAGTACGAGATGTCTTGGCGCCGGCCTTAGTCGAAGAGCTGCGGCGAGACGAAGTGGATCTGGCAATCTTAGTACCGGTCTGACCTGTCTGCCATCAGTCTGTAGGACTGATCGCTCGGGCACTTGAGACGGCTGGCATTGCAACGGTTAGTCTGACCAGCGCCTATTCCATTACCGCTGCGGTGGGCGCACCGAGGGGCGTATTCCTCGATTACCCCTTGGGCCAAACTGCTGGCCAAGCTGGCAAACTCGAGGAGCAACGACAGATTATGGAGTTTGCCTGTAAGGCCTTGGAAGACATCGAATCACCGGGAGAAATCAGGCAGGTGCCGCTCACTTGGCCGAATGGCGCTGACTGGAAAGACGCCGTGATGCGTCCCCGTGAAACCGCCAGCGAGGACGACGGCAAACACCGGAACCTTCGAGGCGACCAGCGCACGGCCCGAGTCGACACCCCCCAATACCAAATGCCAGAAGATGCCACTGCAGCGGAAGCGAATTGTTCCAGCTGTGTTTTCCTGACGCCTTAAGGTTCAGGGAATGCCCAGAAAGGCCTCAACCAACGCGTTGAACGCTAACCGCGATTGGTTTCGGATTTTACCAAGAAGGCCTGAGATACGATCATGCCAATCAACATCAAAGCACAACCCATAAGCTGTCGAGAATTCAGCAGTTCATCCAGTAACCAATATCCGCCAACGGCGCCAAAAACCGCCTCTAAGC
>JAYNPH010000033.1:0-1552 GCA_038113685.1 Gammaproteobacteria bacterium | reverse complement strand
CTGAGAATAATCCCCGCGTGGGCAGGATGAGCCTTGGCTTGGGCAATAACTTGAAGGGTATAGGCGACACCCACGGTAACAATACCCGCGTAAACCAATGTGGGCCCAGCTTGCACGAGTTGCTCAGCAGTGGTGCCCTCGCCTAACACGGCGCCGGATACTAAGGCGGCCAGCACAGAACACACGAAGAACTGGCCAAAGGCCAGCAGTAGACCGGGAACCCGTCTGCCGTAGTGATCGATCGCCAGAATGTGCACGGCCCAGAGAACTGCGCCAGCAAGTTGCAGCAAATCGCCATACCCCACCTGCCATTGTTCATCGACACCCAGAAGAAACAGGCCAAGACAGGCAATCAGGCAACCCAACCAAACCGCAAGCGAGGTTCTCACACCCAGCATGAGACCAATCACGGGCACGAAGATCATATACATTCCAGTGATAAAGCCCGCGTTTGACGCAGTGGTATAAAGAAGACCTACCTGCTGGAAGGACGAAGCGGCGAACAAAATCGCCCCGGATAATAGCGACCCTTGCAGCAACAACCCAAAACTGACGGGCTGACTTACCAAACTGCGCCGAAAAAACCAGATAACCGGCAGCAGTGAAAAAGCGCCCAGAAAAAAACGTGCGCCTATGAAGCCAAAAGGCTTCAAATAGTCCATACCAATAACCTGGGCAACAAAACCAAAGCCCCAAATGGCCGCGGTTAGCAACAACAACAGGTTGGCAGTCATGTTGTAACCCCCATCACCGCAACGAACGAAGTTGCCTGCCAGGCTTGTCGCCCATCAGCAGGATGCCTATCAAGGAATGGGGCGAACCTGAGGCTTGCCACGCCAGTCGCCCTTGGGAGATTCGCAGCTTGCGCTGGCGTAGTGAACTGAGATCGCCCGGCGAAACGCGTCGGTTCGATTTCTGCCCGAACCGTGCACCAACAGGGGATGAAACAGCAGCGTGTCTCCGGGTGCCATGGCAATGTGCTGACGACGTTCTCGATCCACTTCATCGGTTCCAAAAAAGCCGCTATTCACATAATCCCAGTCGGGCGTGCCGTGAGTCAAAGCTCCCTCTACATGTGAACCGGGGATAACGGCGAGACAGCCGTTTTCCCGACTCGTGGGCAGCATGGCGGTCCAGACGGCAACGATGGCGGATGCTGGGCGCATGCTGAAGTAACGAAGATCCTGATGCAGAGGGTGTTTACCATCGACTCTCGGAGGCTTGTTAAACACATTGCTGGTCAGGCTATAGATGTCGTCACCGATAATACTCCGCACACAGTTCACTACCGCTGGCAAACTGGCAAAGGTGCTTAGCACTTCATCGTCTTCCAGACAAAACAGCTTATTCACTCCATGCAGCGCTGTCTCGGGCTGCACTGCCCCCTTGACCACCATCACATCCTGCATGATCTTCATGGCACCGGTTACGGGCTGCCGACCCTCTACAATGTCCAGAAAGCGCCGGTTCAACCCGTCCAAGGTGTGAGGATCAATCAATCTTGGCAGCAATAAAAATCCGTCGCGTTCGTATTGCTGAATTTGCTCTGGAC
>JAYNPH010000032.1:0-18238 GCA_038113685.1 Gammaproteobacteria bacterium | reverse complement strand
TTCCACACTTTTGATGCCGCTGCGTTCCACGTCCTCGGGATTATTGGCCGATGTTTTGTTGGCATCTATTAGCGCCTGAATTTCTTCTTCCCCAAGATGACGGCCGAGCGGAGTCGCAATGGCGCCGGGATGTACAGCAAAGGCCTCAACACCTTGATCTGCATATCGTTCATTAAGACCTACGGCAAACAGTATGTTGGCGGTTTTCGACTGACCGTAGGCCTGCCACTTTTCATAAGGACGGTGCTGATACTGAATGTCATCAAACACTACCGGCGACATGCGATGGGCCATAGAGCTCAGGGCAACAACCCGAGCGGAATCGGCCTTTAACAGTGCGGGCATCAGCTTTTGTGTGAAATAAAAGTGGCCTATGTGGTTGGAACCGAACTGGAGTTCAAAGCCATCTTCGGTCTGTCCCTGCGGACAGGCCATGATGCCGGCGTTGTTGATTAACATATCCAAACTTTCATAGCGGGCCAAAAACTCGGCAGCTGATGCTCTGATTTTTGCCAGAGAACCAAGCTCCAAAAACAAAATATCAATGTTCTGGTTGCCCGTGGCTGCCACAACCGAAGCTTTCACTTGTCCCGCATTTTCCAAGTTGCGGGCTGCAATGATGACCTGGGCACCCTTTGCTGCCATGGCGCGGACGGTTTCAGCACCTATGCCAGACGCTCCCCCGGTCACCAGAACACGTTTACCCGACAAATCCATTCCTGCCAGCACATCATCGGCGGTGGATTGATGATCGAAATCAGTAGCCATAAAAACCTCGCATAAAAATAACAAACGCGATGCGGTTACTCGGCACGCTGGACCTGGGGCGGGCAAGTCAGAATTTAACGAGACGCATCGTCTCGCATTAGGATAACAAGATTGGCCCTACAAAAGTAGCGCTAAGCGGACTCAAGGGCTTGGGCCACCAACTTACTCACGTAGGGCTTGGTCACTTTCTCAAAACGGATTAAGGCTTTGTACCAAACCGCGCCGTACAGGGTGTCGATCAGCAGATCGATCTTGAACCGCCCGGGGAACAATCCCTGCTGCTGAGCGCGCCCCAGCGCCTCACCAATCAACTTAATTCTTGGGGCGTAAATTGCTTCTTCCATCCGCCGATACAGTTTGGTGTCCCGGTGAGCCTCAGCCAGCACGCAGATGGCCGCCTGCCGGCAGTCGTTTCGGCTAATCAGACGCCCAAAGGACAGTAACGAAGACTCCAAGTACTCTCGCGGTGAGCTACCGCCATCATAAGGAGCCAGCGGCGGCAGTAACCGGTCGCGCCAAACCTCCAGCACCAAGTCGGCCCGGGTGGGCCACCAGCGATAAATAGTCTGTTTCCCGACACCCGCCTGACTGGCAACTTTTTCGATGGAAAAGTCCACGTAACCCGAGGACCCGAGTAACGTCACGGTAGCGTCGATAATGGCCTTATGGGAACGCGCGCTGCGTCGTTTGACTTCGGTGCGAGGTGGCATGTAGCTATTGGTCCGTGTTGCGATCGACCAATTGTCGCACCGCTCGCCGCCCTTTTTCAAAGCGCGCGGCTAGTACTGGCTCTGGTAATCGTAAATCACACCTCGAGCCACATGAGGCAGCGTTAAGGCACTGGAACGCTTGTGATCCGGATCGGCGTTGTAGGCCTGCAACGCGGCTTCATCCTTAAACGTCATGGTAAAAGCAACGCTGAAACCGTCGTCTACCACGTCACGATCACTCATGATCGGTGTACCGACATACACCGCCTCAACCATTGGCAGATCTTCCATCGACTGCACAGAGGCGAGAATCGCATCCAGCGTGGTCTGCGGCGTATCCGGTTTTAGCCAGAACACCACAGTGTGGTATACCGCAGCGCCGGACGCCTGCACGGTAGACACACAAAAGACCAGCAAGAGCAGGATCCCAAGTGTCAGTTTGGCGTGAGCCAGAGGATTCATCGTCATTGTTAAATTCCTTAGCGTGAGATTTGGCCGCTGAACGAGTCGCCGGCTTTAAACCTGTTGGGTGTCAGCGAACGAAATGGGCAGGCGCAGCGCCCGATAGCCACAGGCATTACGAATGGCGTTCGCGATAGCCGCAGGAACGGCGATCAACGCCACTTCTCCGGCGCCAGCAGGCGGGATGTCGGGCTGATCTATCACCAGCGTATCGACGCTGGGCATGTCGGACATGCGAGGCACGGTATAGTTATCAAAGTTTGAGCTTTGAATGGTGTTATCTGCTACTTCGAAACGCTCCATGAGCGCCATGCCGATACCCCAGCTCAAATTGCTTTCCATCTGCGCCCGCAGCTGGTCCGGATTAACAGCCATACCAACATCCTGAGCACAACACATGTGCACCACCTTGATTTGCTGGGTTGTCTGATCCACGTGTACGTCCGCGCTAACCGCCACATAGCAGCGACCATCGTAGGTGCCGCAGGCGTAGCCCCGGCCAAAGCCGTTGCCGGCGGGTAGCTCGCGTTTCTGGCTGAGCTTACGCACCTGCTGCAAACAGTTGGACAGCCGCGGCCAGTCGTCGCTCATTTGAGACACCTTGAAGTCAACGGGATGTACACCTTGGCGCAACGCCAGTTCATCCATCGCGGATTCTCTGGCGAATACAGCGGGGGCACAGTTGAGTGAACGCCAAACGCCCAGATCGATAGGCAAATCCACGTCCTTACACTCAATTCGCTGGTGTACTGCCCGGTAAGGCGAAAGCGCTCCCTTGGTAACGCCAAAGTCTTCACTCAAGCGAGCGATTGGCAACAGCCAGTCCGGCAGCCGTTCTCGGGATAAAACCACGTGACCCGTGACGTAACCGTGCCACCAGTCCTGTAAGTTCCCCGCCTCATCCGCGGCAATGCGCACCCGATGGGACGATGCGGGCCTGCTGCGGCTGGCCATAAATTCATCGGCTCTGGTCCACTGAACCTTAACCGGTCGTTTTACCGCCCGAGCAAGCCGCACCGCATCCCGTTCAACCTCGTAGTGTTCCCGGCCGCCAAAGCCGCCACCTAAGCGCTGGGGATAAACCACGATATCGTCCTCAGCCATGCCAGTGTCCATGGCTGCGAATCGTTTGATAGCGAAGGGGTCTTGGGTACCGGTCCAGATTTCCAGCTTACGGCGGTCGCCGGAGTCGTCGAAGCGAGCGATGGCAACTCGAGCCTCTTGAGCCGCATGACTTTGCACCTGCACATCAAAGCGTAAATCAACCGCCCAGTTCACATCACGACGGTGAGCCTCATCCACCAGCACGTGCTCTAGATTCCCCTCGCTCATGGCGGCGTCCACATCCACCAGCCGATCAATTTCTTGCTGATTGATCGGCTGCTGCAGATCCCAAGTCACCTTGATCTTTGTCATGGCTGCGTCCACGGCACTCGGTGTCTTACACACCACGCCAACAAATTCGGTTTGCTCTACCAAGGCCACGAAACCCTTGACCCGCTCTACACCCGTGGTGTCAACCGTAGCCATCCGCGCATTGCGCACTGGCGGCAGCACCGCACGACCGTAAAGCACATCGTCCATGGGCACATCGCCGGTATATACCGGAGCACCGGTTACCAAGGCACGCATGCCCAATGGCTGCGCTGACTTGCCTACCTGTTGTTTCTGACGTGACGAATCAAAGGTATAGAGATGCGGTATTTCCTTGCTTTCATCTAATTCAATGACGGCACCGGCGCCGTTCGCCAGATCCCGATAACTCACTACTTGCCCGCCAGCAGTTCGAAAACCGCCAGCGTCGTCGAGGATCTCGCTGAGGGGTTTGTTCAGTTTACCCGCCGCCCGCTGGCGCAAGTTCTCTCGCAAAGTGGCGGCAGCAACGGCCACCGGGCGGGAAAAAGCGGTTAATGACATGCTGCCCGCCGTAACCGCAAAGGGCGGCACATCACTGGTGCTGGGCAAGACTCCGTCAATCTCGCCGACATCGAGGTTCAGCTCTTCGGCAACAATCTGGGCCAGCCCGGTATTGGCATTTTGGCCCATGTCCATGCGCGGGAAGTACATCATGCAGGAACCGTCTGGGCGAATTTGCACCCAGGTCGCAGCGGCCTCGTTGTCCGGAAAGATAAACGTGGGGGCTACCGCCTCGGCTCGTTGTCGAAACATATAAACCGCGGTCACGCCGCCGGCAACCACACCGGTCGCCGCCAGAAAACGCCTTCGGGTAAAAATGGCCATCAGCTGATCTCCTTCATGACCACCGCAGCGGACTTAATGGAGGTGCGAATACGGTCATAAGTGCCGCAGCGACAGAGATTAGCGCTCATGGCAGCGTCGATATCCGCATCGTCCGGCTCTGGGTTTCGTTGCAGTAACGCTAGGGCCTGCATGATCTGTCCTGACTGGCAGTAGCCGCACTGAGGGGCGTTGGCGTCGAGCCACGCCTGCTGTAGCGGATGCAAACTGCCGTCTTGGGGTGCAATGCCCTCAATAGTGAGTACGTTTTTGCCCGCAACGTCTTTGATCGGTACCAGACAACTGCTTACCGGCGCTCCTTCAATATGAACTAGGCACGCTCCGCATTGGCCGATCCCGCAACTAAAGCGCGTGCCCGTGAGCCCCAGATGTTCGCGCAGCACGGTGAGAAGCGTCTCATCCCGCCAATCTTCTGCCACTTGGCGTTGTTCGCCATTCACAGTCAGTTTCATATTGCTGACCCTCACCTTTGTAATTTAACGAGACGCACCGTATCGTAATACAAAGATTCAGGGTTGCACAGACCGCCCCGTGCCGAGAAACGGGTTCAATAACACAAGACCAGTTACTCGTAGATGTCCAAATCTTCTGCCAGCACGACCTCGCCGTCGTAGCGCTCGCGCACCTCGGCCAAGGCCACCTCTTCCTCTAAACCAAAGACCAGCACGTGATAGAGCACCAGCAGCTTGGGCTTGGCTCGGGAGGCAAGACCCGCAAGCTCATAGCTGGTTGTATGGTTACTGCGATGATAGTTCTGCCAAAAAGGTGTTCGCACACTGAGCGCCTGATTCGACACAACCTCGTGAATTAAGATATCCGCGCCCGTGGCCATCGCCTCGATCTTTGGGTCTAGGGCCGCATCACCGGAAATGACGATAACTTTATCCGGCGTGGTAAACCGGTAACCAAAGGCATTGGGCCAGGTACCATGCTTAACGCCAAAAGCCTCAACTGTGACCCGATCATCGGTGTAAATAACGCCCTCTTGAATCTCGTACGCGTTAATTTTCCAGCCTTCTGGCGTGGCCGGTTCAAGCCCGTACAGGCGGTACCGATTGTCTTCCTGCCATGCTTTGGCAACGTTGGCAGCCATGGCCTTGGTACCCTCGGGACCGTAAAGCTCCAACGGTTTTTCGCGCCCGTGAGTCCAACTGGTGTAGACCAAATCGGGTAATCCGGCTGAGTGGTCGTGATGCAAGTGGGTTAGGAACGCGATGTCCAGGTGTTCAACGTTAAGAGCCTCGACGGCGCCACCGTACTCGGTGGAAGCTGCAGCCGCCCGGCGCACTACCCCGGGACCAAAGTCCACGATGTAGGCCTTGCCGTCTACAACGATTGCCGTGGACGGCCCCGCCCGATCCGGTGTGGGTATCGGTGTACCGGTACCCAGCATCACCACTTGGGTCTTAGACCAAGTTACCGAGGCCGTTAGCAACAAGCCAATCAAAAATAGCAGACGCATTCCCTTCTCCCCTCATATCTGCGGCCCAATACAGCCCATGGGCGGTGTTTCAGAGCGAACAGACTGGTTGAAGCCAGCAGAAAAGTCACGCACAGTGCGAAGAAAAGGGGAGATACCAAATGCCGCCTAAAGCGATTTTTTACTACTACGCCGTCGCCTACGTGCTTGTTTTTTCAGCCTACTACCTTGTCAGCTAGGGTTGAGCTGATCACTCACTCGGGGGTACCGTTGTTCGCACGCTCAGGCACAGGCCGGCGGAGCCGGGTTTATCACATACAAAACCGCTAGACCTGAGGCTATCGCTTCGCTGCCGTGAACCCACCACTCCCTTCACATGCCGAAATCGGGCATATTAGAGAATCGAAATTCGGTCAGAATTAGGAGGAGCACCATGGATACGCATGCCAACGCTGAAGATCGGCCGTGGGAAGGCCCCCTAGACAGTTTTGACGTCAGCCGCGCAGCCATGTTTTCAAAGGATATCTGGCGCCCCTATTTCAAACGCCTGCGCGAAGAAGCTCCGGTATACTTCCACAAAGACTCAGCCTTTGGGCCTTACTGGTCCGTAACCTCCTTTGAGCACATCATGGCGGTTGACAAAAACAACCGGCAACTCTCCTCTGCCAGCGGCGTCGCCATCGTCGACCAAGATACCAACCTGAACACCAGCAGCTTCATAACCGCAGATCAGCCCCAACACGGCCCTTTGCGCAAATCGGTCCAGCCCGTGGTTGCGCCCAAGAACCTTCCGAACTTTGAATCCCTGATTCGCGGCCGAGTTTGCGAAATCCTTGACAGTCTGCCCGTCGGCAAGCCGTTCAATTGGGTTGATGCGGTGTCCATTAATCTGACAACCCAGATGCTCGCTACCCTTTTCGACTTTCCCTTTGAGGAGCGCTCCAAATTAACCCTATGGTCGGACGCGTTTACAGCCGGTGTGCCGCGCCGTGATTTGCAGGCCCGCAAGGCTCGAGAAGACACCATGCTGGAATGCCTGCATCGTTTTCAGGATCTCTGGCACCAGCGTAAAGCCGCGCCTACCGGCGGCTTCGATCTCCTAACCCTAATGCAGCAGGACCCCACCACAGAGAATCTGGTGGACCGGCCCATGGAATATTTAGGCAACCTAAGCTTGCTGATCGTCGGCGGTAACGATACCACCCGCAACTCCATCACCGGCGGTGTGTTGGCGTTGAATCAGAACCCGGATGAGTACGCTAAGCTTCGGGCAGACCACTCCCTTGTGGAAAGCATGGTGCCGGAGATCATCCGCTGGCAAACCCCGCTAACCCACATGCGGCGCACCGCGCTCGAAGACACCGAACTGGGCGGCCAGACCATACGCAAGGGCGACAAAGTGGTGATGTGGTACATCAGCGGCAATCGGGACGAATCGGTAATAGACCGTGCAGACGAGTTCATTATCGATCGCGCCAACCCACGCCACCATGTCTCCTTTGGCTTTGGAATTCATCGCTGCATGGGCAACCGTCTAGCTGAGATGCAGCTGCGAATCCTATGGGAGGAAATTCTGAAGCGTTTTGAAACCGTGGAGGTGGTTGGCCCCGAACAGCGGGTACACTCCAATTTCGTGCGCGGCTATGCCGACCTTCCGGTGGTCGTGCATCCGCTCAGCTAAGGCCGGGGGTTGGTGTTCAAAGGTATCTCCGCCCTTGGTGTGCTAACTCTGCTACTGCTCAGCACATCTCTTTGGAGCATCGCCAGTATCGGGGCCGACTATTCAGCAAACAAAGCCAAGGCCGTCGCCGCCCACGGGCGCTGCTTAGCGAATATCGAACAGCAACATCAGCAAACCGCATCGCAGGGCGCTGTCTGGCCGTGCTGGCACTCCCAGCTAGCGGTGAGGGCGTACCAGAAAGACTGGGGGCTGCTGACCGCCCTAGCCCAAGCCGGAGGTCATCAAGGCAGCCTGTATTTGGCCACCCTAGCTGCCCTGCTGCTGTGGGCTTGGCGTCGCTAAATCAGCGGCAACGCCATGCCAATAAGGCAGACCAGGGCGCCGCTCCAAATCAGCGAACGCAGGTAGGCCACCGATGACAGGTAGGCAAACACATATACAACCCGCAGCGCCAACCATATTTGAGCCAACATCAGAACATCGGTTTGATTGAGGATACTCAGCACCGCGAGCACTAAAAAAGCAGGCAATGTTTCCAGCAAATTGGCACTGGCCCGCCTAGCTCGCTGGCTCAACTTTGACATCTCTGGCGCCTCATCCCGAGCACTCAGCAAATACGCTGTTGAGACATTGCCAGCAGCTAAGGCCAGCACGCTTGGTAACACCAGCTGCACCAACAGCAACAGCAGACTCAGCACGATTAATTCAATCATTTCTTCCCCCTCTTTTTCCTAATGCAGGTCTGACCACGCAGCCAGCCAATACGCTGGAGCGACACACGCGGCCGCCGACAGGTACGCAAGCTAGACTATGACGCTTCGCCTGACAAGAAATATCCGCGAGCATCATAAATCACGTTGAGAAGATATAGCATACCTTTCGCAACAGAGTACTTCCCAACGCCTTGCTGGCTAGAACTGCTGGCTAAAGCTGCCGGACAGAAACCGTCCACCGGTTGCGGCCTTTGTCGCTCGCCTGCGACGAACGACCCGGCTACGCAAGGACGTAAGCATTCAGGCTACTGGTAAAATCCGGGCGCTAGCGTCAGCGTCTCAAACAGCTTGGCATCGTGCTCGATCCAAAACGTGGCGCCTGTTTCGGCCACCAAGGCCTCCACTTTATCCATGGCAGCCAAGGTTTGCGCGCTGTCCACGTTGAACATCGGCACCCTGCGCTGAGCCCGGCTCAGACGAAAGTGGTACAAATCACCGGAGAGCACCAAGGGCCCAAAATCCGCCAATTCCAAGTACAAAACTTGGTGACCGGGTGTATGCCCGGGGGCTGAAATCAGCCGAACCCGACCATCACCAAAAACATCGAAGTCACCATCCAGCACTTGGGTGGGGCGATTCTTGATTTCACTGAACAAACTCGGATCGACCGCCGGCACACTGCCGTCAGCGGCCATTAGCGCATCGTAATCACCGCGTTGCACCAGCCAAGTGGCCCCGGTGAGTTCGTTGGCTGCCCCAACATGGTCGTAGTGAATGTGAGAAAACGCAGCGTAATCAATGCTGGATAGGTCGAAGCCAAGATCCAGAGCGAGCAGCTGATCCTTCACGGTTTGCTGGAGTCGCGCACGTACCCCTGTGTTGGGATCCGTTTGCCACCCGGCGGCATCCGTCTGCAACCCAGCGGGATCCGCCATGGAAAAGGGTAAACCGCCATCCCAGAGCAGCGTGCCCTTGGGGTGCTCAATGACATAGCAAGGTACTACCAGCCGACGGACAAGGGTCTCGTCATCGTTCACACCGAATGCAGTAATGGAAGGGAAGTCGATTTCCCCGCACTGAAAGACGTAGAGCTTTAACGGGTCGCCTTCCGTGGGCGGACCGGCTTCGCTCACGGATACCTCTTCGGCAGCACAGCCGGCTAACGCGAAAACGCCGAATAAAGAGAGACCGGCGATCAGTCTTGTCACTTTGATTCCCATAACCCACCCTCCGCAGGTAATTAACGTCCGAAAATCATGCCACAACTAAGCGACAAGCAAGTAAGCGACAAGCAAGCTGCGGTCAAGTAACTAGAGATCACGCGACCAACGATGCCAGCACACGCCGTTCACCCTGAAAAGACCGACGGCCGTGCATGACCCGAAAATTGTCCACGATGGCCACGTCACCGCGCTGCCAAGCCAAGTCCACTGTCAGTTGTTCGGCCAGTTGAACCGCCAGCGCCATGGCGTCGGCATCGATGGCGGAGCCGTCACCAAAGCGGATGGCCTTCTGCGAGTCATTACGAGCATCCTGCCAACCGAAGAACGCTGCGATCAGCTGATTGAAAAATGACCGGCTTCCGTCCGCCAACTCTCGTACGGCGGGCAGCAAAGGCGTAGTGACGCTGAGAGACTCGTCATCTTGCCACTGCCACTGATAGCCCAACTGACGCAACTTGGCCTCCGCTGCCGGCTGATCATCCGCGCTCAAGGTGCTGCGCCAACTGCGCCCCTGCCCCGATGCAAGGTCTTCGACCGGTGGCATGGTCTGGGAATAGGTCACACCCTTGGTTTCGCAGGCCTGCACAAATTCGGGAGCGGCTTCGGCCAGACGCGTTAGCAATTGATCTGACCGGCATATCGGGGTCGCCCCGCCCTGCTGGGCCGGCTGCTCGCAAAAGAAAAACAAGCGAGACGGATAAATCGGCGTTTGAGCCATTTCATGATGCAAAAAGATCGACACATCCGGCGGCGCTTCGTTGGCGGTAAACACCCGCTCGGTGCGATTACGCCGCACCGCATTGGACAGGGAATCCGCGTAGGTGAAGTTCGGCCAATCGAAGGCTCTTATAATCCGGTCAAAATCTGTGTCGGTGGCCAGCCCAAAGCCTCGCAAAAGCACGGCGCCGCTCTGATTTAACTGAGCCTCCACATGGGCCCGATGCGCAGTCACCCATTCGACCGCGTTCTCCAAACCCAAGGGCTGCGAGGCCTGAAAGACCCGAGGAAAAGCGTTAGCGGCATCCACACCGCTAAGGCTGATTTGTTCCACGGCCTCCATCAATCGTAGATCGCATGAAAGGTGTTAAAGGCGTCGGCGCAAAACGCACCGGGGTCGTTAAAACGCCGGTTTTTATTCAGAGCACTGATCGCGGCCATGTCGTCGTCGCTGAGTTCAAAGCCGTCCAGCGACATATTTTCCAGCAGCCGCTCGGGTTTGCTGGTCTTAGGAATGACCGCGGTGCCTCGCTGCAGCCCCCACTTCAGCACCACTTGCGCCGCGCTGACATTGTGTCGCTTAGCGATCTGACTGACGGTGGGCTCGGTTAACACCGACTCTTGCTCCGACGCCATGTCCAGCTCCAGATAGGACGCAGCCCCCAAGGGCGAAAACGCCGTCACCGCAATACCGTAATCTTGGGCCGTCCGCAGCATGGCCTCTTGAGTCAGATACGGGTGTGACTCCAGCTGCAGCATGGCGGGCTTTATGCGCGCGTAATTCATCAGATCGTGCAGCAGACCGCTGTTGTAATTGCACACGCCAATCTGCCGAGCCAAACCTTGTTCCACCAGATATTCCATACCGCCCCAAGTTTCGCTGAGCGGCACGTTGTCGCGTTCCATGCGCGGGTCTGCCGCCCCGGGATCAAAAATCCACTCTGGCGGGTAGCGGTCTGCAAAGTCGACATAGCGCAGGGCTATGGGAAAGTGCACCAGATACAGGTCAAAGTAATCGATTCCCAAATCGTCCAAGGACTTTTGGCACGCTGCCGTCACGTGTTCTCGGCGATGATAGGTATTCCAAAGCTTGGAAGTGATCCACAGTTCATCCCGTGTACATAGGCCGTCGTGAATCGCCCGGGCAATGCCCGCCCCCACTTCGGCTTCGTTGCCATAGTCAGCTGCGCTGTCCAGATGGCGGTAACCGACCTTGATCGCGTCATAAACTGCTTGGGCCACGTCGCTGGGATCGATTTTCCACAGCCCCAGCCCCACAGCCGGCATGTTGGCCTTACCAACGGCAATTGTTTGCATGTATTACTTATCATTACACTGATTAATCGGAGCTATTGAGCAACTCATCGAGGCCATGACCGCTGATAAATTCTGGAATACTCACGGGCAGGCCGCTGACCAAGGACTCCTGAGCCGCACTGGCCACCACCATGGCCCACATACCTTGCAGGGGCGTTGCGCAGTTAACTTCTTTACCGTCCAGTCGATCCATTAGGGCAATGTGCTCAAAGTAGGTTGATCCGTGGTGACCGCTTTGCTCTATCACTCTGGGGTAGGTCAGATCCGTTGTTCTGGATACGCCCCCCTCGCCAAGCCGCAAGGTCATGCTGGCAGCGCCGGAGGCTGAGCGATGAATGTCGTGCTCCTCAACCGCCTTCAAGCGGCCGGCGTCGCCCACTAACACAAGCTCCTCATAAAAATCCGGACAGAACATGTTTAGGGTGAAACTGGCTCGCACCTGATTTTCGTATTCAATACTGACGAAGGCATGGTCGTCGATGTCCGAGATTTGGCCGTCGCGCTCAAAGTCTAAAAAGTTAACCGCCTGCCCGCCGGTGGCGTGAATGCGCTGGGGCCGCGCCCGAGCGAGCAGGTTGATCAGATCAAAATAGTGACAGCACTTTTCGACCAAGGTGCCGCCGCTGAAGCGCTGAAACTTGTTCCACTGACCAACCTTGTCGAGGAACGGCGGTCGATATTCGCTGACGCTGATGGTTTTAATGTCACCCAAAGAACCGCGATCTAGCGCTTCGGCAAACGCTTCAAGATATTGGGGTTTGTAACGATACTGCAGGCCGATTTGAATAAATGACGCATAGTCATCGGCCGCTGCGACAATGGCCGCTGCATCTTGCAGATCCGTGGCCATGGGCTTTTCCAAAAAAATGGGTTTGCCCGAGGCCATGGCCGTTTGCAGAACATCGAAATGACTGAAATTCGGCGTGCAAATCATCAGCGCATCGGCTGCTGGATCCGCGCAAGCGGCCTCTAAGCTTTCGTAGCGCACCAGCGGTTCCGCTTGGAGAGGCCGAAAATTGGCTTCGGCCATATCCATGCTGTGACGCTCGTTATCGTAAATACCGTGAACGGTCGCGCGACCCAACAGCGCCGCCACGCGCATATGCTCCTGCCCCATCGTGCCGGTACCGATCACCACCAGCCGGTATTTCGGGGGTTCTTTGCGGTAAAGATACCGATCAGCCTCAGTGACATGACGTTGGCCCGGGGCACTTTCGAACCCTCGAAGTCTCATTTTGCTCATTAACTGTGCAACCTCTGGAAGGAGTCCCGCGCCGCAGGGCCGGGCACGCGGGCGAGCCTGCCGGCCAGCGCGCGTTTCGTTGTTAGAGAACTAATCTGTTACTTGAGACAATCAGATCCGCTCAATCACAGTACCGGTGCCCAAGCCACCACCGCAGCACATGGCAATAAGGCCATAACGTCCTTGCGTCCGCTCAAGTTCGTGCAGGGCCGTGGTAATCAGTCGTGCCCCGGTTGACCCCGTAGGATGACCCAAGGCAATTGCCCCGCCGTTGGGATTGACCTTGGCCGCATCTGCACCAACGGCTTTCTGCCATGCCAGCACAACCGACGCAAAGGCTTCGTTTACTTCGAAGGTATCGATCTCATCGATGCTCAAACCCGTTTGTTCCAACACTTTTTCCGTGGCGGGAATCGGACCCTTGAGCATGGTCACTGGGTCGCAACCCACCAAGGTGGTGGCGCGAATTTTCGCCCGGGGCTTTAGGCCGTATTTTTCAACCGCAGAAGCGCTCGCCAGAATGACAACAGCCGCGCCGTCGGATACTTGGGAACTGGAACCCGCCGTATGAATCTCTTGGCCGGGAACCGCCTGCAGAGAGGCCAGCGATACCATGTCCGTGGCGCGCAAACCTTCATCCCGGCTAAGCGTATGCATCTCACCGGTGGGATTACCTTCCTTGTCCAGCACAGGCGCCTCCACTGGCACGATTTCTCGATCAAAGCGGCCCTCATCCCAAGCCGCAATGGCTTTTTCCTGGCTGGCGAGGCCGAAGGCGTCAGTATCTTGACGGGTGATTTGATATTCCTCAGCGATCATCGCCGCACCTTGGAATTGACTTGTGGGCTGATAGTGCTGCATGTAGCTCTCGCCCATGGGCACACCACCGGCCATGTTAGAGCCAAGGGGAATCACGGACATCATTTCCACCCCGCAGGCCATCACAATGTCTTCCATACCAGAGCCAATCATCGCAGCCCCCAGAGAGGTCGCTTGCTGGCTTGAACCACACTGAGAATCTACCGTGGTCGCAGCAACCTCTTCGGGAAAGCCCTGAGACAACCACGCAATCCGCGCAATGTTAAAGGACTGCTGATTCACCTGAGACACGCAGCCGCCAATAACCTGACCAACATCGGCAGGATCAATCCCTGCACGCTCTAACGCCCCGCGCTGAACTTTGCCCAGCAGGTCCGCTGGCATCAGCCCAGCCAAACCCTTGCCTCGTTTCCCTATGGGGCTACGCGCTGCTTCAACAATGTAAATATCCTGCACTGTGAGTCTCTCCTTCTCTGAGTGATTTTCGCTTTCGTTAACTTGGCGCGGTTAGGTGGCGAGATGACTACCCAACAGCTCGCGGAAGTTGTCCGCATAAAACTTTTGCCGCGCCGCCTCGCTAACGCCGTCCATGGTCTTTTCAAACCGCGCGATGGGGTCGTCGGTACCCTCGTGGTGGGGATAGTCCGACGCGAACAGCAGCAGATCTTGGGCCTCGGACTTGAGTAGCCATCCCACATCCTCACCGGCGAAGGGTGTGACCTTGATGTGTTTTTGCACATATTCCGAGGGCTGCATCTGCACTTGAGACAGATCCTGCAGGCGTCGAAAGGCTTTATATGCCTGATCCAAGTGTTTCATCCACGACACGATCCATGACGCGCCCAACTCCACCACGCCCACCCGCAACCGCGGAAACCGATAAAATACGCCGTCAAAAATCATCGCCGCCAAAAACAGCTCTGCATTGTACTGAATACCCATGTAGGCAATGGCATCGCGAGGCGCATCACCGTCTTTATGCTGGGGCACGGTGCCGCCGTTGTTATAAAACGACAGCGGTACGGGATCCCAACCGCCGTCGGTACCCACGTGAATGGTGATGGCGAGGTCCGCGTCCTGAATTTTGGCCCAAATCGGATCAAAGTCGGGGTGGGTAAAGGCCCGCGCGCCCTGAGGCGCGATGGTGTCGATCATAACAATGGAAAAATTCTGAGCGATGGCGGCATCCAAATAGTTCATGGCCGCCTCAGGCCCGTGCCTGAAGGGAACATAGGCCGCTGGATGCATTCTGGAATCGGTTTCGCAAAAGCTGGCCAAGCCGCGGTTCAACGCATGGACCGAGCCAGCAAAAATCTCTGGGTCCGTGGCGGCCTGCACCTGATCAAAGGCCGAGGTGGGAAATACGATGTGAGCTTTGAACCCCAGCAGATCGTTGACCCGAATGCGCTCGTCGCGATCCCAAGCCCCCAGTCCCTGAAAGCCCTTGTACTGCATGGACATAAAAGACTGCTCTGCGTCGGCGTAGGCGGCGGCGTCTTGCTGACGTTTTTCATAGTTTTGCACACCAAGCTCTGCTCGCTCTCGGGCAACAGGATTATCCTTGCCAAACTCCGCCACATGCGGGCGCACTTTGGCGTCAGCAAACTCCGCCAACCAGTTAGGCGGCTCCATCATGTGAGTGTCTGCGTCGTAAATCTCGTTTCTGTGCGCGTAAGTCATTCGACATCCTCTGCCTTTAATGCGTCGGCTATCTCACCATATCTACGCGGCGGACGCCAACAATCGGCAGAGCCGTCGTGTCTTGGGACTTTGCGCACGGGTTCTGCTAGCTTTATTTTTTGCAAAACAACTGAGGGGCCATTCCATGACCGAATCCAACATGCTCGTAGGCGAGTTTCGCAAACCGCGCCAAATGCTGGGCGATCAAGAATACGACGGTCATCTGTCCATTCACGACGATCAAATGGCTGAAGACCTAGGCTTTGCCGGCGCCCCTATCGAGGGTCCCACCCACTTCAGCCAATTTGTTCCGCTGCTTCACCAGGTGTTTGGCGATGCCTGGTTCGAACGGGGTTGCATCAGCGCCCACTACCAAACCATGGTGGTGGAAGGCGAAGAAGTGCGAGTAATGGTAGAGCATGTGGCCACCGACCAAGTGGCGCAGATTAGTGCAGAGAAGCGCGACGGCACGCCGGTGCTGACGGGGACCGCTTCCTTGGGACCGGACTACGGAGAAACCGAGCTGGACCGACGCAGAGCCAAACTGCGACCATCTGATCAGCTGGTGATTCTCAGCGAACTTGTGGTAGGCCAACTGGGTGCAGGGAACCCGGAGCCTGCCCAGATGGCCTTTGATCAAAATATGGGGGTCATGTACCCCTTCAGCCTCGAAGAAAAGCTGCAAAAGATTACCGAACAGCACGCCTTCTACAGCAACGATAACCCGTGGGGCCGTGCGGTAATTCCACTGGAGATGATCAGTGTGCTAACCCAGTACACCAGCGCTCAGTCGGGCTTTCGTACTAAGGGCCCGGCCATTGGTTTATTCGCCGCCCAGGAAATTAAAATGATCAATGGTCCGTTGTTCGTAGATCACCCCTACAAACTTGAGCGTGAAATCATTGCCCTAAGCGAAAGCCGGCGAACCGAGTCCAACTGGATTATGACCCGAGTGATCGATGCGCAAACCGACACCCTGTGTGCCGAAGTCATCCTGAACTCAGCCACCTTGAAAGACTCCTACGCCAACTATGAGGCCGACGCCAAGGCGCTTGGCAAAAGTCTCGACGGCTGAGGCCAACTTTGTCCGCCACCAGCATTATCACGTAACACCGAGCAAGAAATATGGGCCGAAAAATACTCTTTATCACCACGGATCAAATGCGCTACAACGCCTTAGGCTGCAACGGCGGAACTGTTGCTCGCACGCCAGCCATCGATGGGCTCGCGGCAAATGGCATCAACTATCGCCGGGCCCACAATCAAAACGTGATCTGCATGCCCGCCCGAGCTACCATCATGACCGGGCAGCATGTGGCCAGTCACGGGGTATGGATGAACGGCGTCAGCCTGCCTGAGGACACCCCTACCGTTGCCCATCACCTGCAGCAGCACAACTACCGAACCGCCATTCTAGGCAAGGCCCACTTCGAGCCTTGGCTGGGTTCCGGCGAGGATTTTTACGAAAACCGCATGGCGGCGCTGGGCGAGCGAGGCCCTCACCGGGGCTTTGAGCATATGGAGCTCGCCAATCACTTTGGCATGGGCCATTCCCATTACGATCTGTGGCTGGCAGAGCATCATCCAGACATCGATGCCAAGCGTTATCAGGCTGTCACCGACAAGGGCCAACAGAACATGGCCGCCAACGGCGACACCGGGGCGGTGCAGGTTTGGCCCACGGACATACCCAAGGATTTGTATCACACGGATTGGGTCGCCCAGCGCACCATGGCGTGGCTGGATAGCCTGTCCGATGACGAGGACTGGTTTGTGTGGATGAGTTTTCCGGATCCCCATCATCCCTGGGATCCGCCGGCTTCGGAGAAGCAGCGTTTAGACTGGCGCGACGTGCCCTTGCCCGAGCTGTACCCGGGCAGCCCCGAGGCAGCCGCGGAAATGCTGAAGGACAAGCCCAAGCACTGGATGGGTTACTTCGACGGCAGCCTGTGGGCCAACTTAGAGTCCCCCAGAGGCTTCAAACCCTGCGATATGACCCCGGATCAGATCCGCGAAATTAACGCCTATACCCACATCGAAAACGAGTTGATCGACGAGGCCTGCGCTCAAGTTTTCAATTACCTGCAGCGGCGCGGCTGGGATGCCGACACCGACATCATTTTCACCACCGATCACGGCGAACTGCAGGGCGACTATGGCCTGCTCTTCAAAGGGGCTTACCACGTGGACTCGCTCATGCGTCTGCCGCTGATTTGGCGACCGGCCCCCAGCGCTAAGATCGACCCGGCTGAGGTCAGCGCACCAGTGGGCCATCTGGATTTGGCTCAAACTTTCTGCCAAATCGCCGGCATTGAGGAGCCGGACTGGGTCGAGGGCCAACCCCTGCCCAAGAGCGAAACAGAGGCGGCTAATCAGCGCAGAGAACGGGTACTGACCGAATGGGAAAGCGAGCACGGACCGGTGAGTCTTAACCTGCAAAGTATTTATCGAGACCAATGGGTGTGTTCCCGCTATGGAGCAAGCTCGCTGTATGAGGGCACCGAGGGGGAGCTGTATAACTTGGCCGAGGATCCCGGTTCGCGCATCAATCGCTGGGACGATCCCGGCTGTGCGTCGCTCAAAAGCGACCTAATCGCCGATTTGGACGACCACCTCCCCGAGGCACGCCAACCACGGCTACCGCGCTTGGCGCCGGTGTGAGCGGGCTAGCGCTGTGACCACTGCCCCACTGCCCTACATGCAGCGCATGCGCGAATACTACCTCGCCCTTGGTTACAACAATCCTTATCAGTGGGCGCACTTTGCGGGCGTGCCGTTTCAGCCACTCAGAAAATCCGTGAGCCAGAGCAACCTAGGACTGGTGACCACGGCGGCGCCTTTCAAGCCAGACGCAGGGGACCAAGGCCCCGGCGCACCCTATAACGCCGCAGCCAAGTTCTATCGGGTCTATGCAGGAAACGCGAGCAAGGACGATTTTTTGGGTATCTCCCATGTCAGCTATGACCGCAACTATTCAACGGCAGAGGACATCAACAGCTACTTCCCTCTGCAGGCACTACGTCAGGCTCAATCACAGGGTTTAGTCGGTAGCCTTGCGCCCCGCTACTACGGCCTGCCCACCAATCGCAGCCAAGCCACCACCCAAGATCAAGACTGCACAGAACTGTTGGCAATGCTGCAAGAAGACGAGGTGGACCTTGCGATCTTGGTCGCCAACTGACCCGTTTGCCACCAGTCGGTCAGTTTGGCCGCACGCCACCTTGAA
>JAYNPH010000031.1:0-22574 GCA_038113685.1 Gammaproteobacteria bacterium | reverse complement strand
CGGACAAAGACCCGGAAATTCGATGCATCGTTCTGACCGGTGAGGGCAAAGGTTTTTGTGCGGGTTTGGATTTGATTGACACCAACAAGCGCCGAGAAGGCGAGCAAGGCCAGAAGAATCGCGGCGAGCACAATCGGCCTCCTCGCAAGCTTTTTGATCTGCGCGATGCACCTATCAACGTTATGTGGCATTGCGACACACCAATTATCTGTGCGGTGAACGGCGCTGCCGCGGGCTACGGCATGGATCTGACCCTGCTCTGCGATATGCGCATCATGTCCGAACGCGGCAAGATGGCGGCCATCACCGCGCGCCGAAACGTCGTACCGGAAAGCGGCGGCACTTGGCTGTTACCGCGACTCGTGGGCTGGGCAAAATCTGCGGAGCTTTATTACCGAGGACGGACGGTCCTTGCCGACGAGTGCTTGGAACTTGGTTTAGTGAATGCGGTAGTACCTCACGAAGAACTGCTGCCGACCGCCATGGCTTGGGCGCAGGAGGTTGCGGATAACGCGCCCATCGCCGTACAAACCACGAAGCGGATGATGCGCATGGGACTGGAAGAGTCCTATGACACCGCTGTAGACCATCTCATGGTTCACTTGGCCGGCATGTTTGCCAGCGAAGATTTCGAGGAGGGATTAAAAGCTTTCCTCGAAAAGCGCAAGCCCAACTTCACCGGCCGCTAAGACAGCCTCTTGGGAGAGCAGCGCTAGCAGCTAGCGCTGCCAACACCGCTAGCGCTTGGCGTCATCGCGGATGACCTGAGCGCCAGCAGGATCCACCAAACGGCCATGTACAATCTGGTTATTGGCATGTCCCAACTGCTGCAGCGACATAGCACCCTGTAGTGCCGTCCAAAACCCTTGAGCGTCTTGAGCCTGATTCACGCTCTGCTTGGCCAATCTCAATCCCATGCTTGGGCGGCTGGCAATGCGCTGAGCCATGGTTTGCGTAAAGTCTCGCAACTGATCTCGTGGCACTACGTGGTTCACCATCCCCAGGTCCTTGGCTTCCGCTGCGGTTATTTTGTCTCCAGTAAACAACAGTTCCTTAGCTTTTCGCGGCCCCATTTCCCACGGGTGGGCAAAATACTCGACGCCGTTGACACCAAAGGCCACCACCGGATCCGAGAAGGTCGCGTCGTCTGACGCAATGATCAGATCGCATACCCAGATCAACATCAGTCCACCAGCAATCGTCTTGCCATGTACTTGGGCAATGGTGGGCTTGGGCAGATTTCGCCAGCGCCAACACAGTCCCAAGTAGATCTCTTCCTCCTGAGACTGGTAGCCCTCGGCACCGGGCTTGTCAAAACCGCCCCAATTCGTCACCGGCGAATAATCCGCCATGGTGGTTTTGTCCCCTAGGTCATGGCCGGACGAAAAGTGCGGGCCGTTGGCGTCGAGCACAACCACCTTGACCTCATCATTCTGAGCTGCCAAATCAAAGGCCGTATTTAGCTCGTACAGCATGGCCTTGTCTTGGGCGTTACGAACATCCACGCGATTCAAGGTAATTCGGGCAACCTGATCGGCTACCTCATAGACAATGGTTGAAAACTCTGACATCTGACCCTCCTCGGCTTACAATGCCCAGATACTAGCAAGTGCAGGATTTGTTAGAAGTGTTATTCGGCCCGCGGGTTTTATCCAAGACCATGAGGCTTTTACTTGGACCATCTGCACGAGACATCGAGATCGTCGCCCACGCGAGGCAACCAAACAGCGGCGAATCACCCGCAAGGCTATTCCGAGTGCAACAGACAACGGACTCCTCACAATCAGACTCACCGACGGATCAGCCGTTCAACCGCACAACCAAGACTCTGTTGGGATGGCGTTGGCTGGCCGTTGCGCTGATTTTCGTTTTTGGTTTAACCGCCTTTGCCAGTGGTGTGGCGCTCACCGAACGACCGGACGTAACCACGGCGCCGTTGCTTGAGCGCATCTACTACATTCTCGGCTTGTTCGTTGTTGGCGGTTTGGACCTAGGCATGCCCACCGGCGGTCCGGTTTGGGCCCAAGGTCTGCTCTGGATTGCATTTTTCGGAGCCCCCCTGCTGACCGCTTCAGCGGTGGTAGAGGCGGTCCTGCGAGTACTTAATCCGCAGCAGTGGGTGCTGCGCCACTTAGACGATCACATCGTGATCTTCGGGTCTGGCGAACTAACCATCAGCTACTTACGCCTGCTGCGGCGAAAAAATAGTAAATGCCAAGTAGTCGTGGTCGATACCGAATTTGAATCCATCCGGGAGCAAGAACTGCAGCAAAAATACGGAGCCGTTACCGTCGTGGGCGACTTGACCCTTGGTTTTTTGCGCAACCAGCTAAAACTCAGCAGGGCCAAGCGGGTTTTGTTGCTTGGGCGCAATGATTTCCATGCCTTCGAGGCGGCGACGCGGGTTCTGGAAACAGCGCCCAACCTGAAGTTTCGGCTGATCGTTCACTGCCACAATTTGCGCTTCATGCGCACCCTGCTGCAAACCTCTCTTGGGCGACACTGCATTATTTTCAACCGCTACAATATGGCGGGCATGGCCTTTGTACGCCGCAGCCTGCGTAGACATTTCACCAGCACCCAAGGCTTAGACACCGTGGTGATTGCCGGCTTCGGCCGCTTTGGTCAGTCCGTGGTGGAACAGTTGCGCCAAAGTCAGGCACAGGAACTGGCTCATGTGGTCATTATTGACCAAGACGCCGAGCGGCGGATGCTGGTGGTCGAAGAACAACAGCAGCTTCAGTCCAACTATGAGCGCTCCGTGCTGCGCGGTGACATCTCAAATCCGGAGGTTTGGCGACGCGTGGCGGCCAAAGTGGATTTAGAGGGCGCCAACACCGCATTCATTCTTGGCACCGGTAGCGGCCGGGACAATATACGCACAGCGTTGTGGCTGAAGCAGAAGTACCCAACCTCCGAAGTGTTTGCCCGCTCCAATACCGACTCAAAGTTCGCGACTTCTGTGGGCGCAGAAAAGAACATCAGCGCCTTTAGCATCAATGGGCTGCTGGAAGACATGATCCCACTGCGCTGGACCCGCTAAAACATTAGCTAAGCGGGAGCGGCCTTTCTCAGACCTTAGTTTGGACCGGCCGCATTACCACCCACATTGTCGTTCAGCGTTTTGTGCAGTTAGCCACGTCATCAGCGGTTGGAAGTAATCGATGATGGCAGCAGCATCCATGTTTGGCTGACCCGTTAAAGCCTCCATAGCCACAGGCCACGGTTTGCTCGCACCCATGGCCAGCATATCGCCTAATCTGGCTCCGGCCTCCTTGCTGTTATAAATCGAGCAGTTATGCAGCGGCCCGACGTAGCCCGCCGCATCACAAAGCGCACGATGAAATTGAAACTGCATCACATGAGATAGGAAGTAGCGCGTATACGGCGTGTTGCCCGGTATGTGGTACTTGGCCCCGGGGTCGAAATCTGACTCGGAGCGCGGCACCGGGGATTGAATACCTTGGTACCTCTCCCGCAGAGACCACCATCCTGCGTTGTATTCACTTTCGGCTATCTCACCCGAGAACACCTTCCAGCGCCATTCATCAATGAGTTTACCGAAGGGCAAAAAGGCGATCTTATCCAGCGCCAGTTTCATTTGCTGGTTGATCACCGCCTCGTCACTAACCGCTACAGCGTCGACAAGACCTTTTTCTTGCAGGTAGCCGGGCGTCATAGACAAGACAATGGTGTCGCCGATGGCCTCGTGGAAACCGTCGTGGGCGCCACCCTTGAACAAGGGCCGAAGCTCCTTGTACATCAGGTAGTAGTAAATGTGCCCTAACTCGTGATGCAAAGTGATCAGGTGCTCTTCGTTGGCCTCCACGCATTGTTTGATGCGCGGGTCATCACCGTTGTCCAGATCCCAAGCACTGGCATGGCATACCGCGTCATGATCGGTAGGCGCCACTAGCATGGAGTTCTCCCAAAAACTGTCCGGCAGTTTTGGCAGGCCCAAGGACGTGAAAAACACCTCGGCGGTTCGTGTCATACGCACGGCATCGTAATCTTGGCTTTTCAGGGCAGCGGTAACGTCCAGCGGCGCCACGCCGGGGTAGGGCTCCAACAAATCGTAGAGGTTAGACCAAGACTGAGCCCACATATTACCCAGCAGGTGGGCGGGAATAGGGCCTTGGGCGGGCACCAACTCCGGGCCGTAGTGGTCGCTTAGGCGGTCACGCACATGACAGTGCAGGGCCTCGTACAAAGGCTCCACCTGTCCCCAAAGCCGTTTGGATTCGGCTTCAAATTCGGCAACGGATAGATCGTAACCACCCTTCCACTGCTCGCCCAAATCCGCATAACCCAGCTCTTGAGCCCCCAGATTCATCAACTCGACAAAACGCTGATACATGGGTCGCATGGGAGGTGACACCTCTCGCCAAGCCTGCCAAGCCATGAGTTGCTCATCGTAATCTCGGCTCGCCGCCAGAATGTTCTCCAGCTCCGGCAGGGTTTGACAGTTTTCCCCGCTTTCGTCGCAGGCCTTGCCGGCTCCATACAAGCCCTCAAGGTCGGTGGCCAGTTTGGCAAGCTCCGCACGTAGCTCAGGGTCATTGGGTGCGGGCATTGAAGAACCGCGCAAAATCAACTCAATAGCCCGAGCGCTTTCAGCGTCAGTGGGCACGTCTTTGAACTTTTTAGCCTGAGCGATAAGCGCGCTATCGAAGGCCAGCGCCCGCTCGCTGGCAAGGGCGGCTAACTCGCCGGTGTCTGGCGTGATGTAAGTCGCACGCAACCAATGGGCTAGGCCCACTTCCTTGCCTAGCTCCAGCATCTCTTGCTCGCTGCGGGCGAGAAACTCCGCTGGCGTCTCCTGAACCTGAGATTTTTGCCCTTCAGCATCGCGCTCTGGGGCGCACCCGAAAACCAGGATCAGTGCCACTGCATATATGACTTGTTTCATCGTCGTCCCTGCCTGTCTATCAATTTCCTCGATTAATGTACGTTACGAAAAACATACCCCCAAGCGCATCAATTTGAAAAGTTTGGCACTATGAGTAAAAAGTTCTTGGGGAAACCAATGCCAACTCTTTCGGTTTTAGACTTGTCACCCATCTGCGAGGGCAGTGATGCGGCCCAAGCTCTGCACAATTCGCGGTCTTTGGCCCAACACTGCGAGAAGGCCGGGTATCACCGCTATTGGGTGGCCGAGCACCACAACATGAAAGGCATCGCCAGCGCGGCCACGTCTGTACTGATTAGCCATATCGCCGAGGGCACCGCATCGATCCGGGTGGGCTCCGGGGGCATCATGTTGCCAAACCACTCGCCGTTGATGGTTGCGGAACAATTCGGCACGTTAGAAGCGCTCTACCCCGGCCGTATAGACTTGGGTCTCGGCCGTGCCCCGGGCACCGATGGCGTGACGGCACATGCGCTGCGTCGTACCTTAAACAGCGATCCAAACCAGTTTCCTCAAGATGTCGTGGAGCTAAAAGGTTATCTGAGCAACACCTGCCACCCACAGCAACGGGTCACTGCCGTCCCCGGCTTTGGCTCTCAGGTCCCTTTGTATATTTTGGGTTCTAGCTTGTTTGGTGCTCAGTTGGCAGCCATTTTGGGCCTGCCCTTTGCCTTTGCCTCCCACTTTGCGCCGGACGCCATGATGCGAGCCATAAGCCTTTATCGGCAGGAATTCGAACCATCCGAGCAATTGGAAAAACCCCATGTCATTCTGGGCTATAACATTTGTGCAGCGCAGACCGAGGAAGAAGCCGCGCTGCTGCGATCTTCCGGGCTGATGGCGTTTTTGAATCTGCGCCAAGGCAAGCCGGGGCCTCTGCCCAAGCCGGATCCAGACTTCGACAAGAACCTCACCAGCACAGATCAGGCAATGCTTCAGCAGGTTAGCCCGGCTTCTGCAGTGGGGACGGCGGATACGGTACGAGCACAGGTAAGCGAGTTTTTGCAGCGCACCCAAGCCGACGAACTTATCGTGGTTTCTCAGATCCACGACCATGAGGCTCGCTGCAAAAGCTACGATATCGCCTTTGAAGCCTGCGCGGGGCTATAACAACCGCCCCGAGCATCAACTAAGGCATCAATACAGAAACGACCGGAGCCCAATCCAGGCTCTGGTCGACGTCAGGGACTAGAGGCTGGGATTGATCAGATACTTCTTACCTGTCGCCTGTAGCGCATAGGTTTTCAGTACATCCAGTTCGAGCGCCTGATTTAGCGAAATTTCTTCAGCATAGCTGCTAGCAAAGGTGGTTCTGATTTCATCCGCGACGCGCTGACGCAGCTCACCTGCTCGCTCCCGACCGATTTTTTGCAGGAACGGAGTGAGCAACCAACCGCCTACCCCCCACTGCATGCCATAGCTGCGGGTCAAGGTCGTTACCCGGCGCTCCAAACCACCGTAAATGTACACCTGCTTTTCTTGGTTTGATCCATAGCGGCTGTACTCGGTAGCGGTTTCATTGGCAGCGGCTTCCATCGCCACCAAGATCTGGTTAGCCAGCTCACCGCCGCCGGTCGCGTCAAAGGCCAAATAAGCGCCTGTGGCGACAATGGCGTTCTTCAGATCTTCTGCAAAACTCGCTTGACTGGAATCACATACGTGCTTGGCTCCGATGTCGCGCAACAACTGAGCTTGCTCGGGTTTACGCACGATGTTGACTAGGTCCACCCCGTCGGCGATGCAGATCTTTTGCAACATTTGACCGAGATTTGAGGCAGCTGCGGTGTGGATCAAGGCAGAGAACCCTTCCCGGCGCATGGTCTCCACCATGCCCAACGCGGTGAGCGGATTCACAAAGCAGGAAGCGCTCTCCCGAGAAGAGACGCCGTCATGCATGACCAAGCACTGGCTGGTGTGCAGAGTTCGGTATTCGGAGTACATGGCGCCGCCCAGAACGCCGACGGTTTTGCCAAGCAGTGCTTGAGCTTCCGGGCTGCTGCCAGCAGCAATCACCACGCCAGCGCCCTCATTACCCACCGGCATCGCCTCGTCGAAACGCGCCTTTAGCATGGGTAGAACGTTCTCTGGCACGTCGGCTTCTACGTGGTTTTCACCAACGCTTTGAGCATTCGAAATATCGGCCATCCCCAGCAGTAACCCCAGATCCGATGGATTGATGGGCGAAGCTTCAATACGCACCACAACCTCGGCATCGCCGGGCGCCGCGACTGGGATTTCTCCGATCGACAGCTGTAATTTGCCGCTGGACGTAACACAGGAAAGCAGTTGCCGGCTTGTGGATGGCAGATCGCTCATAGTTTTTCTCCAATGAAAAGTGGGCGGAGCATAAAAGATCTGAACGATCCTGTCTGCCTGCGGCGCCCACCTTAGTTAGGGGCTAACCGGTCGTGGAAAGAAACCTGTACCCCACATACCGGAGCACCTAAGATGCCTATCGTGGAAGCACTTACCGTTAGCGACCTAAAAAGCGTGTTCCGGCAACTCAGCGGCGCCGAGCTGGCCTTGCCGGATTTAGCGCCGATTGATTGGGGTATCCTCGACTATTTGGGCTGGATCCACCCATCTGGCACCACCGCCTTTATGGTCATGCCGGCCGCTGGTGAGCTGCGCGGTTTACGCCTGCGCCGCTCGCTAAACTCCAGCGCCAGACCCAGAACCCGCATGTGCTCGTGGTGCCATCACGTCTATCGAAGCAGAGGTACGGCCTTATTCAGCGTTTACGTCGCCGGCTCTGATGGTCGGCGCAGCATTGGCAATCACGTCTGCCGCAATCTGGACTGCAGTCTTCGCATTCGCAACCTTGCCTCGGATCCTCCCACCTATATGCCAGAGACCCTGCACATTGCTGCGAAAACACGTCGACTGGAAAACTCCGTTTTGACCTTTATGTCACGGGCCAATGTTCTTGCTTAATTCCGTATCTGTTCCGGACATTTCGTAGACTTGCCACCCGAATGCCACCAAATCAGGGCGAAATCTACTAGGAACGGTCTTTCCAAGTCAGCATAATTCTGCTGGGCGCGGTGCGCCCTAAGAATTACCACTAGCGATGAGAGACAGTATGGAACTCGATACATTCCGCGAAGAAACCAGAGATTGGTTGGAAACCAACTGCCCCCAAGAAATGCGCTTGGGCGCCATCCACTTTGAAGACGCTTACGAGCTTTATCGGACCGATGCGGCCATCGAATGGCGGGATCGGGCTGTGACCCGTGGCTGGACGGCACCAACTTGGCCTACCCAATACGGCGGTGGTGGCTTGGATGCCGAGCATCACAAAGTGCTGGCTGAAGAAATGGCACGCATCAAGGCCTTGCCTGCAGCAACGGGCATGGGCGTAGCCATGATCGGACCGACAATCCTTGAACTTGGCACAGAAGAGCAGCGCCAACGTCACATTCCTAAGATCGTCACGGGTGAAGTTCATTGGTGTCAGGGTTATTCCGAGCCGGGCGCAGGTTCAGACCTTGCGGGCCTGCAGACCAAGGCCGTACTGGAAGGCGATCAGTTCATCATTAACGGTCAGAAAATTTGGACCAGTGGCGCCCAGTACGCCAACTGGATGTTCGCACTGGTGCGCACCGACCCCGCGGCGCCCAAGCATCAGGGTATCAGTTTCGTCGTGCTGCCTATGGACCAACCCGGCGTTACGGTAAAACCAATTAAACTGATTTCTGGCAGTTCGCCTTTCTGCGAAACCTTTTTCGACAACGCCATTGCCAAGCGTGAAGACCTGATCGGTGAGCTGAACCAGGGCTGGGACGTAGGCAAACGTCTGCTGCAGTATGAGCGCAATGCCAGCTCCCGGGCCAAGCCTAAGAAAAAAGAGGGTGGCAAGCCAAAACTCAACGTTTACGCCGAAACCGCTAAACGGTATTTGGGCGTAGACGGACAAGGTCGGATTGCAGACGCAGATCGGCGCAGCGATGTCCTCGACCAAGTGATGAACGAACGAGCACTGTCACTGACCACGGCTCGCGTGGTTCAAGAGAGCCGTTCCAGCGGCGCGCCCGGGGCTGCAACCTCCATCTTCAAATTGGTGAGTTCTTCATTGAGCAAGTCCGGCTCAGAGCTCAAGTCGCGACTGCGCGGCACGTCTGGCCTTGTTTGGGAAAGCAACGAATTCACTGACGACGAGCTGGAGTCCACCCGCAGCTGGCTGCGCGACCGTGCAGTGACCATATACGGCGGCACCAATGAAGTTCAGCAGAACATCATTGCCAAGCGCGTACTGGGCCTGCCGGACTAATTGACTGCCCCTGCGCTACTTTGGGCGCTATCGTAAACCACGGAGCCACCAATTACGGTGGCTCTGACGGTTACGCTCTCGGGACAATGCCTGACATCGCGCCATTGATCTTTTAGCAGGCACACGTCCCCGACCATCCCAAGCTCGATGCCACTGCATTGCCGAAAAGACCGCGCCCTGTTCAGCTGCGATGAAGGCGTCAGGTAACCGCACAATGCCTCTTCAGGCTCCGCTTTTTCCCAAGGCGTAACAACATCTCCACCAAGGGTTCTGCGGTTCACCGCACAACAAACAACCTGCCAAGGATCGATGGGGCCATAAGGCCCATCACTGCTGGCTACCACTGCCACGCCGCGCGCCACGAGCCCTCGGTACCGATAGAGGTCACTCTGCTCGGCGGCGTTCAGATCTTGCAGGTACTGATCACCCTTGGCGTACAAAAAACCCGGTTGGGTGATCACTGGCATACCCATCTGAGCTAGCCGCTGGGCCATGTCATCGTTAACCATGGCGCCATGCTCAATACGGTCAAAACCAAGAGCCGGCGGCGCGGCATCATCAAGGGCGGCTAAGGCGAACACCAGTTCTAGATGGGTAACGCAGTGAAAGGCGATGTTGCGCCCTTTTTCCCGGGCTGCATTTATCCGCCCGATCAGCTGATCCAGTGGCGGCAAGCGATCCTCATCCAACAGGATCTTTAGATACCCAGCATCCAAATCGTCAGCACCCATAACCTCAACGCGCTGGAGCAAGGTTCCTTGTTGATGCAAGCGGTTAAAGTTAGCGGCACTGGCCGCGTTGTTGCTGGCTGAGGTATCGGTGACCCCGACGATGCCCAAACGCGCCAGTTCCCGGGATAGAAAACCAATGTCCGCAGCAGAGGACTCGCCAATCTGTTGTAGCCGTTGCGCCATCAGCGCGTCATTGCGCACGATCCGCCCAGTGAGTCTGTTCTTGGTATCAAGCTCTACGCCCTCCAAATGCTCTCCTCGTTCGAACCCAAGCAATGACAGCGCCAAAGAATTACACACCCAAACCTTACCGCTGCGATGCTGAATACGCAGCGGACGATGAGAACACAAATCATCCAGCATCCAGCGGTCTAGTTCTCCCAGCTGTTGCTCGTGGTAGTTGATTCCGCGGATCCAGCCTCGCCCGGGAAAGGCGGCCAGTCGCTCGGCCAAACGCTGGCGTCCGAGATGCGGCTCTACGGCCCCGACGTGACAGTCCAAGGAGCTGTAGGCAGCCGCCGAAGCGTAGAGATGAATGTGATGATCGTGCAGGCCTGGCAGCAGTTCGCCACCCTCAGCCTCTAACACTCGCTCACCCTTTTGCGGCATTAACGCACCCGCGATGGCTTCCACCGTCGCACCCACCCGCACATCGGCTAGCGCCCCGTTAACCATGGCCTGCCTAATCAGCATGGCTTGGACCCTTCAGAGGACAAACCAAGGCGGACCCGGAAGCTGAGACCTTACGACGACATAAGCCCGCTACCGCCGCCATGGGCAAATCAATCATACCGCTCAGACCCAGCGATACGGCATGTGCTACCGCCAGCGCCGCGTATGTCCCTGACAGCGGATCGGCAACGGCATCACCAATGAACTCGGGACGATCGTTTGCGGCCCAATGCAACAATCCCTCGCTGATCGCCACATCATCGCCAAACCCCACCCATTGACCCATGGGCGCCCGGCGACCGTATGCTGTCAAACTCAACCAAATCTGAGGCTTAACCACCGTTATCGTTTCGCGATCCAAGCCAAGCCCTTGCAGCGCCCGGGGGCGAGAGGCCTCAATCACCACATCGGCCTCTTTCAGCATTTGCGCGATCAGGGCAAGCTGATCTGGATCGGCAAAATCAAAGACAGCGTGCTGATGCCCGGCATGAAGGCGTTGGTAGAGTTCAGGGCTGCCCTGGGCCGCGCCGTCCGGGCGCTGGTGTGAGCTAACCGTGGTTACAAGAGCACCGCAGCGGCGAAGCAGGTGCGCACACAACGGTCCGGCCCAAAGAGCCGATAAATCGACCACCTTGGCACCCCGCAGGCTGCCCGGGCCACCAAGGCGAGAGCCAGCCTCGAATAGGTCATTAAACTGAAGCTGCGGCTCTATTTCGGCTGACGCGGACTGAGGCTTTGGCATCTGGGCCGGTTGTACAAAGGCGACAGGCAACCCCGTTTCCCGCCCTCTGGACAACAGCTCTCGCCCGCAACGATGTGCCAGCGCTGTTGACAAAGCCGGCCAATCGGTAAGCTTTGAATCAACCGCCAACCAAGCACCGAGCAGTTCCCTATCACTGTCACGAGCCAAATTGACGGCCAACCAACCATCGCTGCAGGCCAAGAGAGAACAGCTGCCGTTTGCTGACCGCTGGCCAGAGGGAACAATGCCAAGCTCTTCGGCCCGGGCGCCCAATATCCAGTCAGCGCCGGGCAAATCCGCGCTGGGATAGAGCTCGTGCAAGGCTGCCAAAGCCTGATTCACGCAAACGCCCAAGTCATTGGCGGGTATACTGGCCGCCATGTCGAATGAAGTTACATTTGCTGCCGAGCGCATCATGTCTGTCGAAGCCTTTGGGCGAGTGTTGCGAACCTCCATGTTGGCGGAAGAACACAGCGTTGTCAGCGGCTGTGATTGGGTTGGTGTCGATTTGGATAACATCGCCGGGCATGCGGATGAATCGCTTTTTCCCGACATTGAGCACATCTGGCTGCCCAACGCAGTGGTTTTGGGGTTTAGCCAGCAAACCATGAAAAACCTCAGCGCCACCCGCAGCCGAGCGTTGGGCATGATGGACTTGGTGATCACGCCGGATCTGCCTCAAGCGATGATCGATGGCGTGCAGGAAAATCTTGCTAGCAAGCCCGCCGCCAGTACTGGATTAATTCAACTGCTGCGGCAAAACCAGCAGCTCAGCGTCAGCCAAGGCCTCGTGCTGGAATCGCTGATGTACAGCACCCTGCAGCATGGGGCGGAGTTTGAGGCTTGGCTTGCCGGACGCAGCCCCGGTGCTCTGCCTGTGCAAGGCGGGCCGGTCACAGAAGTTCGCCGACAAGACAATCAACTGACCATTACCCTCAATCGGCCGGAAAAACACAATGCGTTTTCCGCCGCCATGCGCGATGAACTCTGCGAAGCTCTGCATCTGGCTCAGGCAGACGTCGCCATCGAACAAGTAACGCTCAATGGCCGGGGGCCTTCCTTCTGTGCCGGCGGCGACCTCGATGAATTCGGTGCGGCACGAGACGCAAGCGTCGCCCATTTGACTCGAACTACCCGCTCACCCGCCCGCCTGATTCACGCCCTTGCAGACAAGACCACCGCGCACCTGCACGGCGCCTGTATCGGCGCTGGTATTGAAATGACGGCTTTTGCGGGACATGTGGCCGCGCGGGAAAATACCACCTTCGCCTTGCCCGAAGTGGGTTTCGGGTTGGTGCCCGGAGCGGGCGGCACAGTGAGTATTCCCCGGCGTATTGGCCGTCATCGGGCCGGGTTGCTGGCCCTGAGCGGCTACGCTATTGATGCGCGCACAGCACAGGCTTGGGGACTGATTGACCAGATCACCGGATAATTCAGGCTAGGGCAATACGCCCAAGCCCTAACTATCGGCAGGACTTAGACCAACTGCTCTTCAAACGTTGCTTTAACGACTCGACGCAACAGCTTGCCTGTTTCATTGTAGGGCAACTCGTCCCACTGCTTCATATGAGCGGGAACCCGAGAACTTCGCAGCTGGTCTTTCACCAGCTCTGCCAGTTCTTGCATGTCGATGTTGGCGCCGGACTTGGCGACGATCGCGGCGGCTACCGCCTCACCCCACTGTTCGTCGGGCACCCCGACCACTGCCACATCGGCAACGGAAGGGTGGGTCAGTAGGACATCCTCGATTTCCCCGGGAGAAAGATTCTCACCGCCGCGGACAATGACATCATCCGCTCGACCCTCTAAGAACAAGTAACCTTCCTCGTCCAAGCTGCCGGCATCACGGGTTGGGAACCATCCCTCTGCGTCCACTACAGAGCCCTTGCCCTCGTACTCCCCAGATACCTGTTCACCGCGCACATATATCTCGCCGCGCTGCCCTGCCCCAAGCACTCGGCCTTCGTCATCACGGATCTCTATATCCACGCCGGGCAGCGCCTGTCCTACCGATACCAGCCTGCGACGTCCCGCTTCCGTGGTACTGGCAACCGCTTCCCGGTGGGCTTGAGGTCCGAGCACGCAAATAGTCGAACTGGTTTCCGTTAAGCCATAAGCGTTGGAGAAATCTGTGTCAGGAAACAACACCATGGCTTTTTCAATCACGCTGAGGGGCATCTTGCCGCCGCCATAGGCCAAACTGTTCAGGTGCGGCATGCCAGCGTCAGTAGCGCCTGCCGCTTCCAGACTTTCAACAATGCGCGCCAACATGGTGGGCACCACAAAGGCCGTGGTGACCTTATGCTCGCGCACAAGCTCTATCCAGCGTTCAGCCGTGAAATTTGGTAGCTGAATAACATGCCGTCCGGAATAAACCGAACTCATGATCGCGGCGATACCGGCAATATGGTAGGGCGGCACACACACCAAGGAAGCATCGCCTTCCGGCGCGCTGGCAAATTCCACCGAGCTTAAAATATAGCTAACCAGATGCTTATGTCGCAGAACCGCTGCCTTGGGCTCGCCGGTGGTGCCGCTGGTAAAGAGCAGCACCGCAATCTCATCTGGGTCCATGGCCCAGTCACCTTCCACTGCCACTTGGTGCTGATCCGCGTCGAGGAAGGCATCTGTGGCCACCGCGTGAACACCGTCCAGACGCCCCAATGCATCGACGCGATCCGCCGATGTCACCAAATACGCGGGAGTCACGCGCTTCAGCAAGGCCTGAATCTCATCGTCGGTGAGGCGATAATACAACGGTACGTCGGGAACCCCCGCCCAAGCACTGGACCACAGTCCCCAACGCGTGCCGAGATTACTCACGTCCAGCTTGGCCATGCGGCTGGCGCCATTGGACCGGATGGATCCAGCCCGATGTCGAGCAGCCTCAAACAATTCGCTATAGGTATAAGTGACGCCGCGCTCACCGTCGGTAAACGCGGGACGATCAGGAAAGGCACCACTGGCCATTTCCAGCAACATCATGACATTCATTGTTGCCGCCTAATCTGTTTTGGGAAGCTGCTTGGTATCCTTCTGCAACAGCAGTTGCCCGTTCACCGCCAGTGCGCCATCGCCCGCCTTAACACAAAGTACTTCTAGGGACTCGTCTTCGGTGATGTAGCGCTTACCCATGGCGATGCCTACGGCATGGTCTGGGTGCACGGCTGCGTCGGCCGCGGGTTCAGTGCCCGGCTCTACCATGGGCGCCCCGCCGCAGGTCAGTTCCACATCGTCCGCTGACGCAGTTACCACCATAATTTCGCCTGCACAGACCGCACTCTTAAAACGACCACCGGTTTTCAGCGTTGGCATAATTTCTCCCCAATTTGATGCTTTACCAGATTCTAGAGTTTGTGAGCAAACTTGACAAAGACTCTGTGGCATCACAAGTTGGCATCTTTGAGTTAATACTTTTTGGGGGACCATCACATGCGCATTTCCATCTCCATCGGCTCGGCTTATTACAACGGGGAAGAGTGGGATAACCTCGTCGACTACACCATGGCAGCTGATCGAATGGGCGTGAATGAGGCATGGTCTGCTGAAGCTTGGGGGATGGACGCCATTGTCCCTCTGGCCTTTCTTGCGGCGAAGACCGAAAACATTCGGCTAGGCACGGGCATTATGCAAATCAGTTCTCGAGTGCCATCGATGATGGCCATGACAGCCCAAAGCCTGGATACAGTGTCAAAGGGGCGCTTCAACATGGGGTTAGGAGTTAGCGGTCCGCAGGTGGTAGAGGGACTGCACGGGGCCGCCTTCGGTAAGCCGCTGTCTCGTATGCGGGAGTGTATGGCCATTTTGCGTATGGCCCTGAACGGCGAAAAGATTCAATACGAAGGCGAACACTATGTGCTGCCGCGGCCCGGTGGCGAAGGCAAGCCCATTCGTCTGTCTCAGCCCCCGCGCCCTAACCTGCCCATTTATCTGGCAACCCTTGGCCCCAAATCCCTGCAAATGACAGGCGAACTCGCTGACGGTTGGCTCGGCACATGCTTCTTGCCGGAACAAGGCCACGTATTCCTCGATGACCTGCGCACTGGCGCCGCCAATGCCGGCCGTTCATTGGCTGACATCGACATTCAAACCGGCGGTTACTTTGAAATGAGCGACGACGTTGAACGACTGATCGCCGCACGCAAACCCGCCATGGCTTTCACCTTGGGCGGCATGGGTTCAGCTAAGACGAACTTCTATAACGACGCTTACTGCCGAGCAGGGTACGAAGACGATGCCAAGGCGGTTCAGAGTCTTTGGGTTGATGGCAAGCGCGACCAAGCGGTGGCCCGAGTACCCGATGAAATGGTGCTGCTGACCAACCTGATCGGCACCGAGGATATGATTCGCGAGCGCCTGCGCGCCTTCCGAGACGCCGGCGTAAATACTTTCCGCTTGGGCACCGGCGGCGAAACCTGGAAAGACCGAACCTCGGCGCTGGAAGAGGCCACAGATTTAATTCAGCGTGAAGTCAACTCTTGGGAATCCAACTCTGCGGCGAGCTAGACCAATAAATTTGAACGGAGATCGTTTCGTATGCGTTTAGGATCCATCTTTTATAACGACTTTGAACTGTTGGACGCTTACGGTCCGCTGGAAATGTTTGGAGCCCTTGGCGATAAAATTGAGCTTGTCACCATTGCCGAGCAGGCCGGTCCGGTGCGCTCTTCGGTTGGTCCGAAGACTGTGGCTGATTACAGCTTTGACAACGCACCGGCACTGGATTTGATTTTGATCCCTGGCGGCATCGGCACCATTGCTGAACTCGACAATACGGCCCTGTTGGATTTCTTGACTGAGCGGTGTCCCCAGAGCCAAGTCACCATGAGCGTTTGCACCGGTTCGGCATTGCTCGCAAAGGCAGGATTACTGGACGGTCTTTCAGCGACTACGAATAAAATGTTCTTCGAACTGGCCCGCAGTCAGGGTAGCAATGTCTCATGGGAGGAAGCTGCTAGGTGGGTAGATGCTGGCCAGTACGTTACCTCTTCCGGCGTCTCCGCCGGCACCGATATGGCATTGGCGGTAATCGAGCGCTTATTCGGCCAAGAGTTGGCAGAGATGGTGATGAACTACACGGAGTACCAATGGCATAGGGATGCAGACCAAGACCCATTCGCTGCGCTGCTCAACCAAGGCGTTCTACCCGAATAAGAGCGAGAGCGAGACCTGTTCTAGCACTGTCGGCCAGACCGGTATCGTCTAGCCACGGCCAAGGGCCTTTAGATTCTCCTCGTGCTGGACTCGATCGACCGTGTACATGGACAGGCACAAAATCATCAGCATCCACACCGTTAGCAACGTGGGGGCGTAGACCATAGCGAAGTCGCGCAGCACCTCGTTGGACACCTCGCCGGGTTTTGCGCCAGCGGGAAATTGGCTCACCGTCAAAATGAGTCCAGCAAAGGCCGCCCCTAAACCCTGCGTTATCTTGCGAACAAACGTGACTGACGCGAAGAACACCCCTTCGCTGCGCCGCTCGGTCCTCAACTCCGCTTCTTCAACTAAGTCCGCGATCATGGACCCGCTCATCACCTGATAAGTAATAATCAACGACACATCAACGATGATAATGCATAGGTACAGGGGGAAAAGTTCCGGGCTGTCATTGGCTGGCATTAGGCCGAAGAACCATAAAATCACTGGCGCCGGGACAATGGTGAAAGCAAACAACCCCACGACGATGGCACCGCGTTTCTTGCCTAGAGTACGGCCAATCCAAGGCGCCATGACGAACGCTATGATGGCCGACAGCACAACGCTGATGGATATGTAGCCAATTTGCTGCGAGGAAAATTCAAAAATAAAGGTATAGACGTAGTAGCTTAGGGTCGCTGCCACACCGGAACCAATAGCGCCACACATGGCGGCCAAAAACAACGCAAGAAAAGACTTCGTCGCCAAGGTTTCAAATATCTCGAGATAGATGCGTTTTACTGACAGTTCCCGCCGGGGCGGCGGTTCTTTTAGATTCGGGATAAAGCTGTGTGTACCCAGCGCGGAACCGATCATTACCAAAAAAATTAACGACGCCCCCAACAGCCCCATTTGGTTGAACCCGTCGACATTGAACATGCCGTTGCTGATCTCTGGGGTGGGCACGAGCAGCAGCATGGTTGTTGCTGTAGCCATCAGGGTGCCCCCGGTCCAGCCGAAAAAACTTCGGTACGTGAGCATGCTGGTACGCTCGTCGTAGTCGTCGGTTATCTCGGCGACCAGTGCCGAACTTGGAATCTCGTAAAGGGTTATCAGTGTTCTAACCACAATAGAAATACCGACAATAAAGGGAAACAGTTCGTCTCCGCTAAGGTTGGCTGGCGGGTTCCAAACAAAGTAGTAGCCAATCGCCACAGGTAGAGACGCCGCGTACATATAGGGGTGTCGTCTGCCCCAGCGTGAGCGGGTGTTGTCCGATACGTAGCCGATGAGCGGGTCGCTGATTGCGTCAAAGGTAAGCGCGATGAGTAGCGCCAGGCTCACCAGATAGGCGCTAACGCCCATTACTTGGCTGTAAAAAATCAGAAAGAAGTAGTCGAAACCGTTGTTTTTAATGCCGTACGCCGCGGCCCCAAAACCATAGGTACACTTGGTCCATAAACCGACAGGCCGCTTTGCGGTAGATACTTCTTCGCTCATTTGTCTCCCTGATTTTCCCACTTTGATGCGGTCATTTACGCGGCCTCAAGTTATAGGGTGCCCAGTGACGAGCAGCGGCGCAAGGCAAAAACGGCCAATCTCGATTATCTTGTGGCACGAGTTTCTTTCGGTATCCTGCCGCAGCAGCGCAATTTTGTTGAACTGTTTAACTAAAGGAAGAACGATGTCGGAACGACTCAAAGGAAAGGTAGCCCTCATCACTGGCGGCACCAGCGGCATTGGTGCTGCGACTGCTCAACTTTTTGTGAGCGAGGGTGCCCGAGTGGTTATCACCGGTCGTTCGGTGGAAAAGGGTCGAGCTCTCGCCGCGGATTTGGGCAGCAATGCCAGCTATCGAGAGGCGGATATTACTCAAGAAGAAGCCATTCGTGATTCCATTGAGCATACGGCGCAAAGCCACGGGCAACTGGACATTCTGTTTAACAACGCCGGTGGGCCCGTGGGTGCGCCACTGGAAAAACTTACCCAAGACCACATCGACTACGGGGTGCGGCTGTTGCTCGCAAGCGCAATGCTTGGCACGAAGTATGCGGTTGAACCTATGAAAGCCAGCGGTGGCGGCTGCATCATCAACAACTCAAGTATCGCCGGACTGCGCTACCGCCAAGGTGATCTTTTGTATTCGGCCTTGAAAGCTGCCCTCACCCACTACACTCGGATGGTGGGTATCGAGTTGGGCGAGCACAACATTCGAGTGAACTCAATCTCCCCCGGCGCTATCGCGACACCGATCTTTTGGGGTGGCTCGGAGCGTGCGAACACCCTCAGCGACGAAGAAAACCAGCGCAAAATGAACAAACTGGAGCAAAGCTTGGCTCGTTCCGTGCCTCTGCAAAAAACCGGGGTCGCCAACGACATTGCCGAGGCCGCCCTTTACCTAGCCAGCGATGCCGGGCGCTTCGTGACCTGTCACGACTTGGTCGTGGACGGAGGGCGCACGTCCATGTTCCACGAACCCAGTTAGCCTTAGCAGAGCTAAAAACTGGTAACGGCGAATGACCACCAGTGCTCCGGGCGTGGCTGATGAATGCCCATGCCCGTTTTAGCCGCTCGGGTGCGCCATGCATGATCCAGCCGCGCCGGCTCCGTGACCCGGGTCAGGCGCACGGCATAGACCTGTTGGCCGATCCGCAATCTTACCCGGTGTCGCTCGGATGCCACCCCGGACCAATACTTACCTTCACAGCGAGAGCAGCTAAGGAAGAGTGCCCCTTGGGCGTCGGCCATGCAGTTCAGATTAACAGACCAAGGCACCAAGCCCTTAACCTGAACCTGGCACAGACGTACCTGATTGGCAAAGGACCAGTCCTGAACGGGTATCTTCACAACCTCCCCAGACAGCACCGACCCCGGTATACGCTCACATGGGCAACGCAGAAAATACGTCATGCATAGAGCCAAGAACACGATACCCAGCAGGGCCGTTACCAGTGTTTTTACCGGAACCGCCTGCCTTGATGCCGACGCGTTAGCCATACACTAAGCCGGCGCTAGACTCGAGCGCTAGGCCACAGGCGTAAAAAGTTCTCGCTGTAAAACGCATCACGAATCGACGGCTCTGAACTTTCCAAGAAGCGCTCAAATCGTCCAATTGGATCCTTGGTGCCCTCTAGGTGCGGGTAATCACTAGAGAACAAGTAGAGATCAGGATGAGAGTCGTTCATGAGGTAGGCAACGTCCTCATGGGAAAACGGCGTAAAGGCCATCTGTTCAATCAGCTGTTGCGACGGTGCACGCTCAAAGCGCACTGATTTGTCCGAGCGACCATAGATGCGCGCCACCCAATCCAAACGGCGGCACATCTCGGGTACCCAACCCGCTCCCAGTTCAACGGCTGCTCCGCGCAGACCCGGATGACGATCAAAGACTCCGTCCAGCAGGAGCATGCTCAAGAACATTTCCGGGCTTTGATGCAAGACTGCCGCGTCCTTGGTGCGAACGTTTTCACCGCCGCCCAGCCAATCTTTCACCGGCGCCCGGCCGTTGTTGCCCCAAGCGTTCGCGACCTGCAGCGGAGCTCCACCAACATGCAGAACGAACGGCACCTGAGCTTCTGCCAGACGCGCCCAAAACCCTTCAAGCTCCACATGACCCGGCGACCGGTCGATGGGAGCGCGATGAGGGATCCAAATCGCCTGCAGCCCTTCCTTGATCGCCCATTCCACCTCTTCGATGGCTCGTGCCGGATCATCCAGCGGCACAATGCCTACACCCATCAGGCGATTGTCTGCCGAGCAAAAATCCAGCATGTGACGGTTGTGAGCCCGCGTGGCGCCGTAACGCAGCACCGGATCTTTCTTACTGCTGGGATGGAAAGGAAACGCTACCGAATGGGTGGCAAAAACCAGCTGTTTTTTGAAACCCAACAACTCCAGCGCAGCAGAACGGTCAGGGCCATTGAATGCACCAAGGGCTTGGATTTCTTTGGAATTTTCAATCAGCGCATCACCCATCGCCAACTGCGCAGCAACATGCTCTTCCGAATGTTTGCCGCCTTGGCTCATAATTTGGTCCACTTCCTCATCGGTCACCACCGACGCCGAATAGCTGACCTCTGGAATGTCGTCCCGCAGATCCGGGTCCGCATAGGCTTTCAAAAAGTCCGGCAGCTCCATGATGTGGCTGTCGGCGTCGTAGTAGGCTCGATCAGATGATGCGTAGGCCATGGATTTTCCCCTTAGAATTAACTCCGATAACATACCCCAAGCAGCGACACAGACAAAATTGACAAGCGCTGCAATTCCTTGACCTTGGTTGACGCCAAGACCAATCTAGGCGCCGGCTGACCCACTCAACGATAAGCAAGACGTGCAGGCTTGGGCTCATCTAACCTGACTCCTCATTGAGTAGGTCTTCGGCAAAGCTTGAAACACTGGAAAATTAGGACCCCCATGACGAATCTCCTCGACACTCTCTGGCAACTGCAGCAGCAACCAGACAGCGACTCAGCAGCGCTCTTCGAGCAACCACCCATCGATTCTGACGAGGGCCAAGAGCTGCAGTTTCAATTGTTGGAGCGCTGGCTGAACGAAGGCGAGGAGTTGGGTGGATGGAAAATTGGTATGACCTCTGGCGAGTCCCGTGACGCCCTTGGGGTCGGTGTGCGCCCTTCCGGCTTTGTGTTGAAAAGCCGTATTTTCCAAAGTGGTGCGCAGATTCCCCGCGATCGTTTGTACACGGGCGGCGTCGAAAACGAACTGTGCTTTGTCGTAGGGCAAACCCTAGGTGCTGGCGCGACGCCGGCAACCGCGAAAGACGCCATGGCTGGGATTGCACCCGGCTTCGAGATAAATCAAAAGCGCCTACCGCCGGGCTCCGCTGCGGGCCTGCGCATCGCCGATAACCTATCGAACTGGGGAATCGTTTATGGCAGCACCGTCGCCACCGATCGTTTGACCGGGGATCTGGCGGATCTAGAAGTTACTCTTGCGCAGCAGATGCCCGACGGCTTGGAAACCATTGAGACTGTCGCTAGTGCCGGTCACATGGATCCCCACTACGATTCCTTGGCCATTCTTGCCCAGCGGCTCGCCGACTACGGTTATGCCCTTGAACCAGGCCAGCAGGTGATTACCGGCGCTTACGGCAAAACGCCTTTCGCGCCGGGGCATTTTACTGGGCATTTCAGTTTAGGAGTCGGCGACGTGCACTTGGTGCTAACCAAGGCATAGCCCCATCGGTGGCAAGAGGATGCTGAACAAGCCGTGGCCGCCAGAGCGTATTAAAGGCTGGAATCTTAGGCTACCATCCAGCCATTGCTTTATGGGCAGCTACCAAAAGACGACCGAAAAATCGACAAGGGGCCACCAACGTGTCTGAACAAACCGCAAAACCCGAACCAACATTGTTTTCTATGCTGTCCAGAGATTTGGGCCTAGCCATGGCTGCTATCTCAGTTTGGGCAGCCGCAGACACTTGGTATTTGGTGTCAGGCATCTGGTTCGCCCAAGCTGTGAGCGTTATCGACGCCATCTTTGTCGGTTACATTCTTGGGGCGCTTTTCCACGAATGGGGTCATTACACCGGCGCTAAAGCCTCGGGCGCCATCGCGCCAAGAGTTCAGCCCAAGGCCATTTTTTCGTTTTTCCGATTCAACTTTGATATGGCCTCCAACAATCAGCGGCAATTTCACTGGATGAGTTTTGGCGGCTGGGTATTTCATTGGAGCCTATTGGTGATTCTGGTTTTAGCCATTCCTTTCGATAGCATTGGCCGCGTGGCTCTCGTCAGTTCGGTTTTTGGCTTTGTTGTTTTTGCGACGGTGATTGAAACCGGCATTTTACGCCAAACCTTGGGCGGCTCTGATCCGGCCGAAACCTTGGGACAGCTTTCGAAAAATCACTTTCAAAAAGCGAGCATTGCCGGTTCTGTAGGCGGTTTATTCGCGCTGGTATCCCTGAGCTAACGACTATCGCCACGAGCGCGTAGTCGACATGGGTAAGCAATCTAGAGGCCTTTATGACTTCGCGCTTTTTTCGGCCTGACATACACCGTCGTGCTCTTCAAGTCAGCCTCGTGGTGGGCTGCGTGCTGGCGGCAATCAATCACGGTGACACCTTACTCGCAGGTCAGATGACATCCAGCCAATGGTTC
>JAYNPH010000030.1:16869-22583 GCA_038113685.1 Gammaproteobacteria bacterium | reverse complement strand
CGTTGCCTTTGACACCATCGGCACCTGTTTTACCGTCCACGGCGCTGTTCACCGCTGCGACGTTACCTGCGTTCACACCGGTCACGCCTATGTTGGCGTAGTCATCGACTGTGGGTACCGGGTTGCTGTTATCTGCCGCGTAGGCTGCGACCTTTCCTTGGGAGGCGATTAGCGCGCTCACCAGACCCTGCACCTTTGAGGCTGAATCGACGTCTCCGGCATCATCGGCGTTGCCTTTGACACCATCGGCACCTGTTTTACCGTCCACGGCGCTGTTCACCGCTGCGACGTTACCTGCGTTCACACCGGTCACGCCTATGTTGGCGTAGTCATCGACTGTGGGTACCGGGTTGCTGTTATCTGCCGCGTAGGCTGCGACCTTTCCTTGGGAGGCGATTAGCGCGCTCACCAGACCCTGCACCTTTGAGGCTGAATCGACGTCTCCGGCATCATCGGCGTTGCCTTTGACACCATCGGCACCTGTTTTACCGTCCACGGCGCTGTTCACCGCGGCTAGGTTATCTGCGTTCACACCGGTCACGCCAATGTTGGCGTAGTCATCGACTGTCGGCGCTGAGTTGCTGTTATCTGCCGCGTAGGCTGCGATCTTCTTTTGGGAGGCGATCAGCGCGGTGACCAGATCTTGCACCTTTGAGGCTGAATCGACGCCTTCGGCATCATCGGCATTGCCGTTGACACCATCGGCTCCTGTTCTACCGTCCACGGCGCTGTTCACCGCAGCCAGATTATTTGCGTTCACACCGGTCACGCCAATGTTGGCGTAGTCATCGACTGTCGGCGCTGAGTTGCTGTTATCTGCCGCGTAGGCTGCGATCTTCTTTTGGGAGCTTTCTTGAGCGGAATCGTCGTTGAGGTTGGCATAGGCTTCGACCGCGCCAGCCACAAGCGCACCGCCCCAAAACCAATTCGATATTCTATTGAATAACCCCTTTCTTGCTTCTTCACCGGCCGATGCAAAAATGTCGGTCAAAAGGGTAGAAGGTTCCGCTGGTGTGTAGTGAATTTGCTGCTGAGCCTCGCTACTGATCGCTACACCGTCTGTGGCGATATCATCCGTTTCAACGAGTTCGTCAGCCGCACGCTCGACAACCTTGGCGCTTTGTTCTTTTTCATCTTGCTTGTCGCCGTGATCGGTAATGTCATCGGCCACTTTTACGCTCGCATGGTCTTTTGCGGCAGCGTCATCTAAGCCGCTGATAAAGGTATCGCCTGTGTGTTGGTGTGCCGCCGCTTGCTCTAGCGCTGTATCAACCAAGTCTGTAACGGGGTGATTGGTGCCTAGGGTGTCTTGCGAAGCGCTATTCTGGGATTCATTTGTTGTGGGGGCAGTTTTACCGGTAGGTTCCTGATTCATTGCGTGTGCATCTCCATGTTTGTATCTGCACGACAAAACCTCTAACTAGGACAAAATAAGAGGAGCTTTTCTGATCCTAATTTTGGTTGCCTTACTTTTTATTGTTTGTTTCACCCATACTTTCCTCGCGACAAAGACCCGCTTGAGCACGATTCCTGATGGGTTAACGCAACCTAGTAGATCCGACCTTCCAATCAGGAAAACTTGGACGAACGGTATATTTGAAGCGATAAAAGGCACATTTATGTCAATCAAAAGTTACTAAACCATAGCGACAGGCCGGGGAGAGCGCTGGAGATCGGGCTTTGGCCCTTACGGGCTTGTCACCCAGAGGTTATCTGTCGGCCCGCAGGCCGATCCAAAAATTTATTGCTGGATTTGCGCTTGGCTGACCGTTAGTCGAAGCGCCGGTCGCGCGATGATCTCGCACTGTTTGTTTCTAACCTAGGCTGGTTTGATAGCGTTTCGACGACAACGCGCTGTCGTCTTCACCCGTTTTCCAGCCCCTGCTTCCCCGGTGATCTAAACGATCTCTGCGCGGCGCAATTCGCTGACCACATTGCGCACATCTCGTCGGGCAAGCGTGCCTCCTACAACGCACGCCAGAACCATACCGCTGACCAAAACTATGGGCGTGAGTAATTCGCCGGTAAGACCATCGAGGGAATAAATAATGATACCGATGAGCAGCAAGGGCATGCCGAAGAAAGCCAAGGCCAGCCGGTTCAGGAGGTTCGAGGGTAGCAACAGGTCTGCGGGGATAGCATCGTCAGGGGCAGCAACCACTGGCCGACAGGGTGCCGGACAGCTCAGACAGGCCGAATCTGCCGGCAGAATCTGTAGCTGATCGTCTGTTCGCGCGAGCAGGACTGGGCGTTTGAGTTGCGTCATGGTTGTTTTTTCGATGCTGACGCCAAACACTATAGGGCAAATTAGCCAGTCACGAAAAAGCCTTGAATCAAAGTACTTAGACTTTCTTCAGTCCTTTTTCGTATCTCGCCAACTCGTTAGCAACATGCACAGTCTTGATGGTTTACCCGGGCTGAATAAACCGTCGGTGTGACAGCTTCACTGTTATCGCTCACTGGAAGATTGCCGCGCTATACTCTGCGCCTTGAACCATTGGCAAAGGCTCCATGTCTCAACGATTTAATACGGATGTTCTGATTATCGGCGGGGGTGCCGCCGGTCTTTCTGCCGCGCTGGCACTGGCGCCCCACGCCCGGGTGACTGTGCTGTGCAAGGGCGATATCACCAGCGGGTCTTCGCACTGGGCTCAGGGCGGCGTGGCCGCGGTGACGGATCCCGAGGACAGCTTCGAATCTCATATTGCCGATACACTGGATGCCGGGGCGGGCCTATGTGACCCCGAGGTCGTGCGCGCCACCGTCTCCGGAGGACCCGACGCCATCGCCAAACTCACTGAGCGCGGCGTGGTTTTCGATACTGAGGGCAATGCCCTGCATTTAACTCGGGAGGGGGGGCACTCACATCGCCGGGTTGTCCACGTGGCCGACGCCACGGGCAAGGCCATAACCCAAACTCTGACCGACCAAGTGTTGGACAACGGCAACATTGAGCTGTTCAACGACCGAGTCGCCATTGACCTGATCAATCTTTCTACGCTTGGACGGCATCACAGTCGCTGTGCCGGGGCCTATGTACTCAACCGCTCAAGCGGACGCGTGGAAGTGTTCCAGTCTCGCTTTGTGATTTTAGCCACCGGCGGCGCCAGCAAGGTCTATTTGTATACCAGTAATCCTGACAGCTCCACTGGCGACGGCATCGCCATGGCTTGGCGCGCCGGCTGTCGGGTAGCCAACATGGAATTCAACCAGTTCCACCCCACCTGTCTCTATCACCCGCATGCCGGCTCGTTTCTAATTTCTGAGGCGGTCCGTGGTGAGGGGGGCATTCTACGCTTGCCCAATGGTCAGCGTTTCATGCAGCGTTTTGACGAGCGTTTGGAACTGGCGCCCCGGGATATCGTGGCGCGGGCCATCGACCATGAAATGAAGCGCATCGGCGCCGACTGCGTGTATCTGGACGTCAGCCATCTGTCTTCTAGCTTTATTCATAGTCACTTTCCCAACATTGCCCAAAAGTGTGCGGAACTGGGCATTGATGTCACCAAGGACCCCATACCTGTTGTACCTGCGGCGCACTACACCTGCGGCGGCGTGGTGGTCGATGACTATGGGCGCACGGATCTGGCGAATCTTTATGCTATCGGTGAGGTCAGCTGCACAGGCCTGCACGGTGCAAATCGGCTTGCTAGCAACTCGCTGCTGGAGTGCTTTGTGTACGGACAGCGAGCGGCGGAAAAAATCATCGGTCTGTTAGACAAGCCTCAAACTGCTCCCTACATACCCAAGTGGGATGAATCCAAGGTCACCGACTCTGACGAGTCCGTGATTATTGCCCACAACTGGGATGAGCTACGCCGCTTCATGTGGGATTACGTGGGCATAGTGCGTACCGATAAACGCCTGATGCGAGCCCATCGCCGCATCGAGCTGTTGAAGCAAGAAATTCAGGACTACTACGCCAACTATCGCGTTACTAATGACCTGATCGAGCTGCGGAATCTGCTGCATGTCGCGGATCTTATTGTGCGCAGCGCCTTAAAGCGTAAAGAGAGCCGGGGACTGAACTACAACATGGACTACCCTGAGTTGGCGCCCCAAGCCGTGGACACTATTTTGGCCCCGGGCAGCCTAGACAGCATGATGTTGGATCCGGTGCTGCAGCAGCCAAACCGATAGTGTTCGGCAGGTCACTTTACTCCGTAGCCGGGCAACAGGGCTGTGCGACGAATGCTAGCGAAGTCCTTGGGGGCCACCTCATCCACACACACCCACTGCAGGTTGCCTTGCTGATCCGGTACCGCGACACACCAGGGGCAAATCCAGCAGCGCAGGGGCCTACCGATTAAGGGCCGCTTTGTTAACGGGACTGAGTGTTTGGCTTGAGATCGAGCCGATCCGTTGCCTCGGGCCTGCGCACCCTCGTCTGTCTCACTGCCGGCTAAGGTCAACTCCAGCAAGCGACAGCGGCGATTATGCCGAAGACCGGCGGTGACGTAGACCGCCGCCAAGGCAAGGCCGGTAAGCCCGAGCAGGTGATACAGGCCAAAGCCTGTAACCACTACCCAGATCCCCACACAGCCCTGACGCAGCCTGCCCGGATGAAACTGGTAGCGTTGCCGAGCACTCACAACCGGGCTATTAGCCGTTTGGCCAGTGTTACAGCGGAATCTAAAAGGAAATCCGAGACCCGGTTAGGGCTGCGGTCAAAGCGCTCCGTCGTAGGCGATGATCTTGCCCACCAGCCCCGCAACCAAGGGGTCTTGTGAGGTAATGCGCCCTTGTAGCAGGTCATACAAATCAACGTCTTCCCAATCCAGCAGTTCTTCATAGAGTGCCTGCTCGTCTTCGGACAGGTCATGAAAACAGTCCCGCACAAAGGGCACCAGCTTGAGTTCCAGTTCTGTTAAACCGCGGCGACTACGCCAATAAATATGCTTTAGATCAACTGGAATCACGAATGTCCCTTAGGTTATTGCTTTTGTTTGGCGCTATCAGGCAGTCTGACCCTCATCTTATGTAAGACGGGCACCAATCTTGGACACATGGTCAGACGCACAAGTTGTCAGCCTTAGCGGACGCGCAGTGAAAGTATTTTTGCAAGGCTACCTTACATGCAACAGCGAGCGCATTGAAAAAAACACGCCCACGCCTATGACGCTGTGCAATCTCAAGGGGCAGGTTGTGGCCAACGGCTGGGCGTTGGGTGACGACGAGCAGATCTTGCTGATCGTGCACCGTTCTTTGTCCGCCGCCGTAGCCGCGTTCCTCAAACCCTACGCCATGTTTTCCAAAATTCGGATCGAGGTGCAACCAGAGGCCGTCGGCATCGCGCAAGACCCTGCGGCTGCGTTTTGCGGCCCTTGGGCTTTCATCCCCGGCGTATTAACCGCGACTGGGGCAGCCGGCGAAGACCAATCTTTGGCCATCGCTCAGTGCCTTATCGACCAGCCCTTTGCCTGGGTCAGTGAGGCGGTGTCAGCTCGGTTCTTACCTCAAGTCTTGGGCATGCCTGCGGTGGGTGCAGTGGATTTTGATAAGGGCTGCTATCTGGGACAAGAGATCATCGCCCGTGCCCAGTTTCGCGGTGCGGTGAAGCGCGGTGTGGATCGGTTTAGCTGGAGCGGCACCTGCCCTGCCCCGGGCGATAGCTGGGAAGATGCAGACAACGGCAACGGCACGGTGATTGATGCGCGACAAACCCCGGACATACCCGAGTCTGGAACGGGGCTGTGGATTCGCGCCCTTTGAGC
>JAYNPH010000030.1:2006-16859 GCA_038113685.1 Gammaproteobacteria bacterium | reverse complement strand
CGTCGCCAGATCCGCCAGCGGATGAGGCTGCCCTGCCTCTTCCCAAAATCCAACGAAGTGCTCATCAATTAGTGAATCAGACACATCGGTTACGGCGCTTACCGACCACTTCGGTGACAGGTCTTTATCAATAAGCAGGGCCCGCACCCCTTCGGCAAAGTCCGGCCGGGAGAGGCAGCCGGTCGCTACCGCAAGCTCTGTCATAAAGCACTGAGCCAGATCCAATTGCGGTCCGAGGCTGAGCTGCCTAAAGATAATGCCCGCCGTAACAGGACAGCCTGCACGCAAACTGGCCACTCCTTTGTCCATCCATTTAGATGCCCCTTCGAAAGCCAAAATACTGTCGACGCAGGCGCTCAGGCTGCCAAGATCAATGGCCTTGGTATCTATGCCAGCCACATCACTAGGCGGCATCTCGCCGGCATGGGCCTGCTGTTCGATGTAGACCGACAGCACTCGGTGGTTATGCTCCGTCGCGCCGGCTTGCCATGGGAGAGAGGTCAAACCAGCCACGAAGTCGGTCCGCGCATTGTGGCTTATCACATGGGTGCCAATACCGAGGGCAAGCGCGTCGGTGGCGTTGACCTGACTGCCGGTTAGGGTCAGCAGCGCGGCCATTTCCGGTTCCAGATTGCGCATAACCACAGTGCCGCCTGCATCGGGAAACAGCCCAATGGTAATTTCCGGAAAGGCCAATCGAGATCGCTCGGTCAGCACCCGATAATTAGACGCAGAAAACAAGCCGTAGCCACCGCCCATAATAATGCCGTGGCCCAAAGTCAGCAGCGGTTTCGGGTAGCAGTGCATGATGTAGTCAAGCCGATACTCGGCCTCGAAAAAGCGTTGGGGATAATCGTTTACCGTGTGGTCTGCCTGCAGATTCTCTGAGGCCGCATGGTATAGGGCCTGAATGTCGCCACCGGCACATAGCGCCTTATCCCCTTCACCGGTGACGATAACGGCCACCACATCGTCGCGCTTGGCCCAGTCCAGCATTTTAGGCGTCATGGCTGCCACCGCGTCGAGGGTTAGGGCATTCAGGGTCGCCGCCACGTTGAGATGGGCTTGGGCAACAATACCCCCTCGGCTTGGATGCTCGGAAAACAGTACGTCAGTGGTGGTCATGGATAATACCTCTAGCCGGATGTTCGTAGTTGGGGCAGCCAATCTATGGGTGCCTGACCTTGCTGCTGGAGTATGCGATTGGCAGCAGAAAAATGCCGGCAACCGAAAAAACCGCGATGGGCCGACAGCGGTGACGGGTGCGGGGCTTTCAGCAGATGATGCCTGTCCGCTGCCACTTGGGCGGCTTTCTTCTGGGCATAGCTGCCCCACAGCATGAAAATGAGGCCCTCCCGCCGATTGGACAAGCGCTGCACCAGGGCGTCGGTAAACTGCTCCCAGCCCTTACCTTGATGTGATGCTGCCTGTGCATGCCCAACGCTGAGCACGGCGTTTAATAGCAGGACGCCCTGCTCGGCCCAATGAGTCAGGTCACCGGAGGCTTGAGCAAGATCAAAGGGCTGCTCCAAGTCCTGCTGGATCTCGGTGTACATGTTGCGCAATGACGGCGGCAGCGGTTGATCCTTGGGCACGGAAAAGCTCAGACCCATGGCTTGATTGGGGCCGTGGTAGGGATCTTGTCCGATAATCACTACCCGAACTTGCTCCACTGGCACCAGATCCATGGCGGCAAACATTTGTGCTCCGGGAGGATAGATACGCTTGCCGGCGCGTTTTTCTGCCAGCAGGAACTGCCGCAAGCCCTGCATGTAGGGCTGATCGAATTGATCCCCCAACAAGCTTTGCCACGAGGCTTCCAAGGCTACCGACCGGCTCATGTCAACTGCTACTGGGGCCGCATCAAGGGAAACAGCAAAACATCGCGTATGGACGGTGCGTCGGTCAGCAGCATCACAAGGCGGTCGATCCCCAAGCCTTCGCCGGCGGTTGGCGGCAGGCCATATTCCAGCGCGGTGATGTAGTCCTGATCAAAGTGCATGGCCTCGTTGTCGCCCTTGGACTTTAGATCTGCTTGGGCTTGGAACCGCCCTGCCTGATCAACGGGATCGTTGAGCTCGGAAAAACCATTGGCGTATTCCCGTCCGCCGATAAACAGCTCGAAACGGTCGGTAACGTCCGGGTTGGCGTCGTTGCGACGGGCCAAGGGGGATACTTCCGCCGGATATTCGGTGATGTAGGTGGGCTGTTCCAAGCGGCCTTCCACGTTGGCCTCAAAGACTTCCATTTGCAGCTTACCCAGACCCCAGTGATCCTCGATGTATAGCTGCTGCTTTTCAAGCTCGTGACGCAAATGATCTGCATTGTCTACCGACGCCTCGTCCATCCCGCCAAAGCGCGACAGGGATTCTGCCATGGTGACCCGTTGGGGCGACTTGGCAAAGTCCAGTTCAATGCCTTGATAAACAATTTGCTGGCTGCCACAAGCGCGCTGAGTCAGTTCCGCCAGCAGTTCATCGGTCAGGTTCATAAGGTCCTGATAGTCCGCGTAGGCTTGGTAGAACTCCAGCATGGTGAATTCAGGGTTATGGCGGGTGGACAGGCCCTCATTACGAAAGTTCCGGTTGATCTCGTAAACCCGCTCAAAACCGCCGACGACCAAACGCTTGAGAAACAGTTCAGGGGCCACCCGCAAAAATAGGGGCATATCCAGGGCATTGTGGTGGGTGGTAAAGGGGCGTGCCGTCGCGCCACCGGGGATGCTGTGCATCATGGGTGTTTCCACCTCGAGATAGTCACGCTGGTTAAAAAAGTCCCGCAGGGTTTGCATCACCATGGAGCGGTTTCGGAACACGCCACGGGTGTCTTCGTTCACAATCAGATCCACATAACGCTGACGATAGCGAACCTCTTGATCCGTCAGGCCGTGAAATTTCTCCGGCAAGGGCTGCAGGGTCTTGTTCAGCAGCACAATCTCGTCGGCATGAACACTCAGCTCGCCCTTGTTTGTGCGCATCAGGGTGCCTTGCACGCCGACGATATCGCCCATTTCCCAAAACTGGGAAAAGTCCTCGTAGGCTTCCTCGCCCAGATCGTTCTTAGTCAAATAACATTGAATCTGGCCGCTGACGTCTTGCAGGGTGACAAAACTCGCCTTACCCATCACCCGGCGCAACATAACCCGGCCAGCGACCGCCGTGCGCGCCCCAAGCTCTGACAGCGCTGCTTTATCCTGATCGGCAAACTGCTCCTGCAGTTCCTTGGCAAGTGCCGAGCGCCGAAAGTCGTTGCGATAGACCTGACTCTTAGCCAGCCACGCGTTCATCTTCGCCCGGCGGTTTTGCAGCACATCTCGTTCTTCGCTCATATCTTTCCTTGTGAGTTCTTACCTGCGCGCCGAGCGCTACAGCCCGGCCTTAAGACAGGCTTCCATAAAGGGATCCAAATCGCCATCGAGAACCTTGTTGGGATCCGTGCGTTCAATTTCCGTGCGCAGGTCTTTGACTCTGGACTGATCCAACACATAGGAGCGGATTTGACTGCCCCAACCGATGTCGGCCTTGGCGTCTTCGATGGCCTGTTGCTCGGAGCGGCGCTCTTGCAGCTCCAGTTCGTATAGCTTCGCACGCAGCTGCTTATAGGCATTATCCTTGTTCTGGTGCTGGGAGCGCTCGCTCTGACACTGCACAACGGTGTTGGTTGGCAAGTGGGTCAGACGCACCGCCGAGTCTGTGCGGTTAACATGTTGACCGCCTGCCCCACTGGCACGGTAGGTGTCCACCCGAACATCTGACGGATTGATTTCGATCTCTATGTTGTCATCGATTTCGGCAGATACAAATACCGAGGCGAACGAGGTATGACGCCGGTTGCCTGAGTCGAACGGCGACTTACGCACCAGTCGGTGCACACCGGTCTCGGTTCGCAACCAGCCGTAGGCGTATTCACCGGTTACCATGACCGTAGCGCCCTTGATGCCCGCGACCTCGCCCTCAGACACCTCGGTTACTGCTACGCTGAAGCCCCGCTGTTCTGCCCAGCGCAGATACATGCGCAGCAACATCTCGGCCCAGTCTTGGGCTTCCGTGCCGCCGGACCCCGCCTGAATTTCAAGATAACAATTGGCGCTGTCCAGCTCGCCCTGAAACATCCGCCGAAATTCCAGGGTGGCCAGCTGACCTTGTAAGCCATCCAGTTCTGCGGCCACCTCGTCCAATGCCGTGGCATCGTTTTCCTCGGCCGCCATCTCGGCCAGCTCGGATAGATCGGCAAGACTGTCACCAAGCGTACTGAGCAAGGACACCACCTGTTCTAAGGAGGCCCGTTCTCGGCCTAGCTGCTGGGCCTTTTCCGGATCATTCCAAACCTCGCCATCGGCAAGCTCTAGCTCGACTTCCTGCAGACGTTCACGCTTTTCTTCAAAGTCAAAGATACCCCCGAAGCGCACTGTCACGATCCTGCAGGTCTTTTAGGTATTCACGGATACTGGTGATTTCAGCCATGATTTATTCTTGCTTCGACGTTGATGAGATATGGTTCTTGTTGGGTTCGGTCTGCGAGCTTGTTCTTGGGCTTTAACCCGCGCATCGGCCGGCATGCCAAATACCGCCGAGCCCGTATTCGCGCGGCGTGCAGTCTAAGACATCGTCTCGATGTACTCCACCATGAGCTGCAAGGTCTGCTGTCCGGCGTAATCGTTCAAGGCGGGTTTGTAGACCACTTTTACCTGACTCGTGGACGCCGCCAGTGGAGGTTGGCGAAACGCGATAGCATCAATCAGCTGCCCTTCCAGCCCCAATACGAGCTTGAGGTGGTCTTGACCCACTACACGTTGATTGACCAACTCAAACTCTCCGGCAAACATCGGCTCCGCAAAACCGTTACCCCATGGCCCACTCGCGCTAAGCCTGTCTACGGTTTGCAGATTCATCTGTTGAGGGGCCAAGGCGCCATCGGTAAGCACCACGGCATCCAGCATGTCCGGTGTCACGGCCGCTCTTACGGCTTTATCAAAGGCTTTCTGGAACCGCGGCAAATGGGCGCGTTTGATACTTAGCCCTGCCGCCATGGCATGACCGCCAAACTTCAGGAGCATCCCGGGCAGCCTGGTGGCTATGCTATCCAGAACATCACGAATGTTCAGACCATCAATGCTACGAGCCGAGCCTTTGAGTTCGTTGGACCCTTCGGCGGCGTCTGCAAAAACGATGGCGGGACGATGAAATTTCTCTCTCAGCCGCCCTGCCACAATACCAACCACGCCTTGATGGAAACTCTCATGGTAAACGGCGATGCCCATTTCATCCGGATTCGGCTGTATTTGGGTCAGGATCATCTGCGCGTCCGCGACCATGTCCTGTTCAATTTCCCGGCGCGCTTGGTTTAATCCGTCCAGCTCTGCGGCCAACTGGCTGGCTTCCTTGGGATCTTCGGTAATCAAACAGCGGATGCCAACACTCATATCCTGCAGCCGGCCCGCTGCGTTTAACCGCGGCCCCAAGGCAAAACCCATGTCCGCAGCTGAAAGGGTTGTCAGGTCGCGTTTACCCACGCGCGCAAGGGCCATGATCCCGGGGCGGGTCATCCCCCGCCGAATTCTCTGCAGTCCCTGATGTACTAGGATGCGGTTGTTCTGATCTAGCGGCACCACGTCGGCCACGGTGCCCAAGGCTACCAAATCCAGATATTGGGCCATGTTGGGTTCGTCAATCTGGCGGGCACTGAAATACTGACGTTGCCGCAACACCTGACGAACCCAGCTGAGCAGGTAGTAAGCCACACCGACACCGGCCATGGACTTGCTCATAAACTTGCTTGATTCAAGATTTGGGTTAACCAAGGCGAAAGCCGCCGGCAGAGTTTCACCGGGTAAATGATGATCAGTGACGATGACATCGATGCCGTGTTCGTTGGCGAGAGCCACGCCGTCAACGCTGGCAACACCATTGTCCACGGTAACAATCACCTCTGGCGCCATGGTTGCCGCTAACTGCACTATTTCCGGCGACAAGCCGTAACCATAGTCAAAACGATTGGGAACCAAGTACGCCACCTGCCCTGCGCCCATGGCTTTCAAAGCAAGCATGCACAGGGCTACTGACGTGGCGCCGTCGGCATCAAAATCGCCAACGATCAGGATCTTTTGATTTTGCGCCACCGCGTCGGCCAGACGTTCGGCTGCCCTGTCGATGTCCGGCAAATCACCGGGCGACAGCAGATTACCGAGACCGCGTTCGATCTGGGCAGTATCAGTAATGCCTCGGGCGGAAAAGATGCGATCCAGCAAGGGGTCATCCAGACCCAGCGCTCCGGGAACAACCCGCTCTTCAATTCGCACAGGGCACCTCGGCAATCATGTTAAGCCCCGGGGGCCACCCGCAGCCGCACGATGTCTGATGCCACCAGATCCAGTCCTTGGAGTTTTGCCAAGGCCGCGTTCATGGTTTGCTCCGGCACCTCGTTTGTCATCAACACAATATCAACGGGCTGCTGGCTGCCAGCGGCCTCATGCTGAATGGCAGCATCAATACTGATGGAGAACTCAGAAAGCGCCTGAGTTACTTGGGCGAAGACGCCGGGTTTATCCACGGTGGGAATTCGCAGGTAATTGGCGCTAACCACCTTGGCCATGGGCAGGATGTCGATGCTGTCTGCCTGACTGTCATCGGAACCTGCATCAACCGACGTTAGAGTGTTGCCCGCGGTCAGTTGTTGCGCCAACGCTAATGCATCTGACAGTACAGCCGAAGCCGTGGCCTCACCGCCGGCACCCGGGCCGCTAAAGAGGGTTTCGCCTGCGCCGTCGCTATTTATCTGCACGGCGTTCATAACGTCGTTCACGTTAGCCAGCAGCGCAGTCGTTGGCACCAAGGCCGGATGAACCCGAGCCTCCACGCCGCTGTCGGTATTTTGAATAATGCCGAGATGCTTAATCTTGTAGCCCAGTTCCTTCGCGAACTGGATGTCTGCCAAGGTGACATGCCGAATGCCTTCGATGTGCAGGGCGGATAACTCGAATTTGCCGGTAAAACCAAGGGCCAACAGAATTGTCAGCTTATGAGCGGCGTCGATGCCGTCAATATCAAAGCTGGGGTCCGCCTCGGCGTAGCCCAGCGCCTGGGCTTGCGCCAGCACCTCGTCAAAGGGCGTGCCTTCTGCCTCCATCTTGCCGAAGATGTAGTTGCAGGTGCCGTTGATAATGCCAAAAAGGCTATGCAAACGATTGGCCGCTAAGCCGCCCGAAATGCTTTGAATAATTGGGATAGCGCCCGCCACCGACGCCTCGAAGCGCAGCATCTGCCTGCCGCTGCCGGACAACAGCTCGTTGCCATGCGCGGCCAAAACCGCCTTATTTGCCGTAACAACCGGGGTGCCCTTGGCTAGCGCCTTGCGGATAAGATCTAGGGCAACGCCCTCGCCACCGATCAATTCCAAAATCAAATCGACATCGGCATCGTTGAGCAAATCCTCCAGATTCGTGCTGAAGCGCGCACCCATGAGATCGACTTCGGGCTTTTCACGACGACTTGCCACACGCACCACCCGTAAGGTCACGCCACTGCGCCGCTGCATGAGAGCACTGTTTCTGCGAATCAATTCAAGCACGCCTTGGGCAACGGTGCCCAAGCCGGCGATTCCGACATTTATAACCGTCAATGTATTCTCTCTATGTCTAAAGTGGCAGATCGATACCCAATCGCTCGGCCAATTGGGGGGCAGGAATGTAGCCGGGGAAAAGCTCTCCTTCGGCGGTGACGATGGCCGGCGTTCCGCTAACGCCCACACGGCGGCCCAGGGCAAACTGGGCATCCACTGGGTCGTTGAGGCAATTCCGCTCGGCGATGCGCTGGCTGTTCTTTGCGCGGGTTAGCGCCGTAGCCGGATCGCTCGAGCACCAAACCGAACGCATGGTCGCAGCGGTTTCTGACTGCAGACCCTCCCGAGGATAAGCCAGATAACGCACCTCGATGCCGTATTTACCGTACTCCTCTATTTCGTTATGGAGTTTTCGGCAGTAGCCGCAGTCCACATCCGTAAAAATATTTAAAACCGCGTTGACCTTACCCTTGGGCGCAAAGATCACCATGTCTGACAAGGGTACGCTGTCTATGATGGCCTTACGCTTAAACGCGCGACGCTGCTCCGTCAGGTTTTGCAAGTCGTCACCGACAAAAAACATGTCGCCGATGATCATGTGCTTACCGTCGGCGGTCATGTACAGCGTAGTACCGTCCGGTAGTTCCACCCCGACCAATCCGGGAGCGCTGGTGGCAAACACCGCTTCCACGGGCAGATCTGGGCGAATGGCTCGCAGCGGTTCTACCGCCTGCTGCAGTTCCGCTTGAGCGACGTTGGGGCCGGGGGCCTTGGTGCTACTGTCGGCTTGCGTCGACCCAGTCACTAGCACTAGGACAAAGAAGCAACCCGATAGGCAGAGCGCTACCAAGCGTTCTGGGCTCGTAAGCAGCCTTGGGAAAAATAGCTCTGCGTTTGCTTGTGTCATCGCCAATCCTGATTTTCTGTGTGGGCGCAAACCAAGACCGGCTAGCCTCGTGGGTGATGCTGAAGGACGAGGTTTTTCAGACGCTGGTTGGCTACATGCGTATAAATTTGCGTTGTCGATAAGTCGGCGTGGCCGAGCATCATCTGCACCGCTCTAAGATCTGCGCCATTATCCACAAGATGCGTCGCAAATGCATGACGAAGGGTATGTGGTGATACTTTTTGTGCAATACCTGCCGTCAGTGCATAGCGCTTAACGGCGTGCCAGAAGGTCTGACGGGTCATAGGCCGCCCCAAGCGACTGGGAAACAGTACCGAGCCTCCCTGAGGCAGCAATACCGGCCGGGCTTCTTGTAGGTATCGCTCCAGCCATAGCAGAGCCGCTTCACCGGTCGGCACTAGGCGCTCTTTGTCACCCTTGCCGGTCACTCGAATCACGCCTTGACGCTGATTTACATTGGTACGCGTAAGCGTCACTAGTTCGCTAACCCGCAACCCGCTGGCATACAGTATTTCCAGCATGGCACGGTCCCGCAATCCGACGGGGGTTTGCGCATCCGGAGCTTCTAACAGGGCCTCGACTTGGGTCGGGCTAATGGTGCCGGGCAGGTCTCTACCCAGTTTGGGGTGGTCAATTTGCGCAGTGGGGTCGTCGTCAATGCGCTGCTGCAATATGGCGTGGCGGTAAAAGCCCTTGAGGGTGCTCAGCCAGCGGGCAGTGCTGCGGGGGCTGAGTTGTTTTTGCCGGCGATGATCGAGCACTTGAAGTAAGTCGTCGCGCTGCGCCGTAAGCAGCGAAACCACGTGTGCCTTTGCTAGCACGTCGGCGGTATAGGTCAGGTCTCGTCGATAGGCCGCTAGCGTATTCTCGGCTAAGCCCCGTTCCAGCCATAGGACTTCGAGATAATCATTTATCTCGTCACCGCTGTGATTCGTTTCCTTTACCATGCCTTAACATCGCATATTCCCGCTGGCTTTTCTTCGCGTCTTTGTCCGTGCGTTCTTTGTCTATCAGTTAGGGCCTACCGCTGAGGCCGTACTGTCTCCGCCCGGACATTGTCAAACGCAGATCGCAAACGCGGTGCGCAAAACGCACAAGGCCAGCAAAGCTGGCCTTGTCGGCGCCCACGCAACGATGGCTGGGCGAGGATCACCGGCGGCTGCCGGCTTACTTGATCTTTTCTTTGATTCGAGCCGAACGACCGGAACGCTCACGCAAGTAGTAGAGCTTGGCTTGACGCACGTCACCCCGACGTTTTACTTCAATGGCATTGATCAGCGGGCTATGGGTCTGGAAGGTACGTTCCACTCCAACACCGTGGGAAATCTTACGCACGATGAAGGAAGAGTTTAAACCCCGGCTTTTGACGCCAATTACAACGCCTTCAAACGCCTGCAAGCGTTCACGATTACCTTCCTTTACCCGCACCTGCACACTGATGGTGTCGCCGGGACTAAATTCTGGTACATCGGCCAATTGGCTGTTTTCGATCTCTTCAATGATCTTGTTTCTTCTCACGTTCTTTCTCCACAGTGTGCGCGCCAAGTTCTTCTGCGCATGCTGTTAATAATTGCCTGTCCAATGGCTCGAACAGTCGTCCGGTCAACAGATCCGGGCGGCGTTCCAACGTTCTTTGCAGAGCAAGGGATCGACGATAACGCTTGGTGCGATTATGGTCGCCGGTCATCAGCTCTGACGGCACACTTTCAGTACCGACAAATTCAGGGCGCGTATAGTGAGGGTAATCGAGCGTTCCATCAAGATAAGATTCATCAATTACTGACTGATGATTGCCCAATGTGCCCGGAATATGGCGAGAAATGGCATCCATCACCGTCATGGCCGGTAATTCGCCTCCGCTGAGCACATAATCCCCCACCGACCACTCAACATCGACAAACTGGGCGATGAAACGCTCGTCTAAGCCCTCATACCGCCCACACACCAAAATCAGCGCGTCGGACTCGGATTCAGCCAGCGCCATGGCTTGGGTGAAACGCTTGCCTTGCGGACTCATTAGAACAACTTTGGCCGCTGTTGGGGCCGCTTGTTGCGCCGCTACCAGCGCACGACGCAGCGGTTCCACCATCATGACCATGCCAGCACCGCCGCCGTAAGGACGGTCATCTACCGTGCGATGCCGATCTTCAGAGAAGTCCCGAGGGTTAAACAACTCCATGGTCAACCGGCCAGAAGACAACGCCCGCCCGAACACGCCGTCCTTGGACACCGCATCGAACATGTCGGGCAGCAGCGTGATCACCCCTAACCACATGGCAATGGCTTCCTGCGCGTCACTTTTCCACAAGCCTCATAGGTTTGCTCTGGATCATGCCCAATCGGCCTGCCAATCGACAACGAGTTGCTTATTTTTCGTATCCACGGTTTGTACGTAAGCACCGGTAAAGGGGACTAGTACGCTAGCGGGCGGCTTCTTTTTTGCTGTTTTGCTTTGCTGGCCTGTGGCTCTTGCCGGATCAAGGGGGCTCTTTGTGTCTTTTCCGGTCTGTTCTTCGTCACCGACAGACGCTGGAGCAGGAGCCGGCGTCAGCGACTTCCGCCAGTGATCGGATGGTGTAATACACAGCACCGCATGAGCCCCAGTTTCCATAAGTTCCCTCACTATGCCCACTTCTACGCCCTGCAGATTCGTCACATTGCAGCCGATCAGGTCATGCCAAAGGTACTCGTCTTCTTCCAGTGCATCGATGGCCTGCCGGGACACGCCAATAAATGAACCGGTGAGCCCTGCGGCCTCATCTCGGTCTTCGATGCCATTGATCTGGGCAATAAACCCATCGTTGTGCGGTTTGGCCTGAAAGTCGGCGACCTTAACCCAATCCGAATTTTGGCCTGACTGTATGCACCAGGGTTGATACGTCAAAATATTTCCCGCGGGGTCGGTAAAAGACTGCAGAGCCAGCCAACCACGCACGCCATAGGGCCTGCCCAGTTTAACGATAACAACTATGGCGTTGCTCTCGTGCTCTGATGGACTCGGTGTTTTCATACCTGTATTCCAATCTCATCCCTGTGACGTATCAAGACGTTTTATCAGGCAAAAAAAAGCGCGGCTCTGTGGCCACGCTCTTGCGCTCTAGCGGTTTCTCGCTCCCACCGGGTTAGCCCGACTACGCGAGTCTTAAACGCTTAACTCTTGACCCAACCGTGGGGTTAGGCTGCAGCTTGCTTGCGCGCCTGCTTGATTAGCTTCGCCACGCGCTCCGATGGTTGGGCTCCGACGCCCATCCAGTAATCAACTCGCTCAAGATCCAATCGCAGAACTTCTGCTTGGCCCTTGGCAACCGGGTTGTAAAAACCCACGCGCTCGACAAACCGGCCGTCTCGCGCAGACGATCGGTCAGCAACCGTGATGTGATAAAACGGGCTTTTCTTAGCACCATGACGTGCTAGACGAATTGTTACCATAATTGTCTCTGTTATCTGCGTTCTCGATCACCCTCGCCGACATTTTCTGCCGTGAATTGGGCAACCGTCTATTCTGTGTCAGGTACAGCGCCTGTTGGGCAAACGGGCCTGCCTGAAAGGCGCGCTATGATATAGCAACCGGGCCTTGGTGCAAGTGCCAATCAGTGCCCTTCGCGCCTCTTTGCGATGACAAACGAGAGTCCGCGAAAGGCAGACAACGGCAAGCGGATCACCGCCAGTTGACGCTCGAGTGTCCGCCGCAACTGGGCGCAGGAGCTAGCGTCGACGCATACCCGGCGGCATCCCCATCGGACCACCGGGACCCTGCATGCCGGCCATACCCTGCATACCACGCATCATCTTCTGCATGCCGCCCTTGCGGCTGACCTTTTTCATCATTTTTTGCATTTGCTTGTGTTGCTTCAGCAGCCGGTTCACATCCGCGATCTGGGTGCCGCTACCGTTGGCGATGCGTTTTTTCCTGGAACCGTTGATGAGATCCGGAAACCGCCGCTCCTTGGGGGTCATGGAGTCGATGATGACACCCATTCGCTTGAACTGGCTGTCGTTCACTTGGGCCTTGGCCGCTGCGGGTATCTGTCCCATCCCCGGTAGCTTATCCAGCATCCCGGCCACGCCGCCCATATTATCCATTTGCTGCAACTGGTCGCGAAAGTCTTCCAAATCAAACTTCTGCCCCGTTTGCATCTTTTGCGCTAGGCGCTGGGCCTTGTCTTTGTCGACCTTACGCTCGGCTTCCTCGATCAAAGAGAGGACATCGCCCATGCCCAAAATACGCGAGGCCAGACGGTCTGGATAGAACGGTTCCAAACCATCGGTTTTTTCACCGACGCCCATGAACTTGATCGGTTTGCCGGTTATCGAGCGGACGCTGAGCGCCGCGCCACCGCGGGCATCACCGTCGGTTTTCGCCAGCACAACGCCGGTCAACGGCAAGGCGTCGTTAAAGGCCTTAGCCGTGTTAGCCGCATCCTGACCGGTCATGGCATCAACGACAAAGAGCGTTTCGATGGGGTTCACCGCCTGATGCAGAGCCTGAATCTCCGCCATCATTTCTGCGTCTACTGCTAATCGCCCCGCGGTATCGACGATAAGAACGTCGGCCAATTGGCGATCCGCTTCTTGCAACGCGCGCTGGACAATATCAAGGGGTTTTTCCTCGGCACTGGACCGGATAAAACCGGCACCCACATCCAACGCCAGCGTTTCCAACTGGGCGATAGCCGCAGGCCGGTACACGTCGGCACTGACCACGCTCACTTTTTTCTTTTCCCGCTCCTTGAGCAGGCGCGCCAGCTTGGCCACCGTGGTGGTTTTACCTGCCCCCTGCAAACCAGCCATGAGAATCACCGCTGGAGGCTTGGTAGCCAGATTCAGCGCATCGTTAGTGTCGCCCATGATGTGCACAAGCTCGTCGTGCACAATTTTGATGAACGCTTCGCCGGGGTTAAGGGCGGAACTGACGGCTTGGCCCACGGCCTTACCGCGCACCTGTTCGACAAATTCTTTAACAACCGACAGCGCGACGTCGGCCTCTAATAGGGCCATCCTGACGTCTCGCAAGGCGTCGGCGATATTGTCATCCGTTAACCGGGCTTTGCCGGTGATCTGTTTCAGGCTTTGGGAAAGCCGATCCGATAAGCTCTCGAACATAACGCTTCTGTACTTGATGTGATTGGTCAGTATAGCGCGTGGGACAGCGACTGCGTTAATCCCCAACCCAAACTGTCGTGCGAAACCGCAGTTTCCTCATCCTCGCCCGCTTTTCGCCGATTTTGCGTCCATTGCTACGGCGTCTTTCGCTTCTTGCCCTAAGAGGGCGTCGCCCCACCGATCCATACGGTTCAGTTGGCGGGATGCCGGAGCATTTCAAGCCCTGTTGTCTGGGTCAATCGTCAGGTCCCAACGACCGGTTGGACAGGAATCTTGCAGGCATGGCGCAAGCAAAATACCCACGACGCAAACAGACGCGGCTACTTCACCGCTCCCCGACAATGTGACAGACTCACGGGCAACCAACTAACGCGGGCACCTAACTTTTACACGCCGCCGCGCACCAAGACGTGGCGGGACGTACAGGTACCATGAACAACCTCACTTTTTCGGCTTTCTGCCTCGCTTTCGCCTGCTATGCATTGGCGTTCCTCAAATTGTGGCGACGGCAAACTCTGCCTTCCCAAGACGTTTTGGATGCTGACGAGGACGCCGAGACGGCGACAACCTCCAGCGCTGCATTGATGATCGCGTTACTGGGTCTCGTCGGCCATTGCGTGGTTACCCAGAGCGCACTGATCCAAACCGGCTCAAACAGCACGTTAACCCTTAGTTTGCTCGGTGTAAGCAATCTTGTGGTTGGCGTCATGCTATTGGTCGTTGCCGTCAGTTCCATCAAGGTAAAGGCCGACAGCCTGTTGCTGTTGCTACTGCCACTGGTGATGTTCAACCTACTGGGGCTGGTCGCTGTGCCTGCCGGGCAAACTCGGCCAATACAGCTGGACTATTGCCAGTTTAGCCATATTTTGCTCTCGATTAGTGCCTACGCGGCGCTGATGACCGCGGCCCTACAGTCGGTTCTGATCGCCGTTCAGGAACGCCGGCTGCGCTCGCTGCAAAGCGGTCTGTTTGGTCTGCTGCCCCCCATGGAAGCTATGGAGGCCCTTTTCATCGCCATACTGTGGTTGGGATTAGGCCTGCTGACTCTGTCCATTGCGACGGGCGCCCTGTTTCTTCAGGACATGTTCGATCAGCGCTTGGTGCACCACACCGTGCTTACAAGCCTGTCTTGGCTCGTGTATGCGGGCTTTCTTGCAGGGCATCATTTGTTCGGTTGGCGCGGCGTCATCGCCGTTCGCTGGAATCTCGCCGCTTTCGCGTTACTGCTGCTTGGCTACTTGGGCAGCAAATTCGTTATCGAATATCTGCTCTAATCTCAAATCAAG
>JAYNPH010000030.1:0-1996 GCA_038113685.1 Gammaproteobacteria bacterium | reverse complement strand
CCCATTGACATGGATATAAGTAATTTCCCCACCAGTTACCTCCTGATGACCATCGGCGTGATGATCTTGCTGTCCGCTTACTTTTCCGGCACCGAGACAGCCATGATGGCTTTGAATCGGTATCGCTTACGCCACTTGGTCAAGCGCAACCATCGCGGCGCAAAAAAAGCCGACGCCATGTTGCAGCGTCAGGACCGCTTGCTGGGCGTGATTTTGGTTGGCAATAATCTCGTGAACTTTTCTGCCGCCACCGTGGCAACGGTTATCGGTTTTCAACTGATGGGCGATACCGGCGTACTGCTGGCCCCCTGGGTGCTGACGGTGGTGTTCTTAATTTTTGCCGAGGTAGCACCTAAAACACTGGCCGCCGAGCGCCCGGAAAACTGGGCACTTCGCGCAGTTTTTGTTCTGCATCCACTGCAAAAACTCCTGATGCCCGCTGTCGCCATGGTCAACGTGGTAAGCAATGCCTTGGTGCATCCTTTTCTGCCGCGCCATGGCGAGGACGATGATCAGTTGACCACGGATGAGCTTAAAACCGTCGTTGTGGAGGGCGCTACGTCGGTGGGTGAACGGCAAAGCATGCTGACCCGCATTCTCGACCTAGAATCGGTCACGGTGAACGACATTATGGTGCCAAAGGCCGAGATCGCAGCCATCGATATCGATGACGAATTGAGCACGATCCTTAATACGGCCTCGGCCAGCCAGCACACCTTGTTACCTATTTACAAAGACAGCTTTGACAACGTGCTGGGCATTTTGCATTTACGGCGCTTAGCTCGACTGGTCTCTCAGGAGGACTTCTCGAAAGCGGACTTGCTGCAGCTAACGCGGGAACCCTACTACGTGCCGGAGGCAACCCCCCTGCACACCCAGTTGTTCAACTTTCAAAGAGAGAAGCAGCGCTTTGCATTGGTTGTGGACGAGTACGGCGACATCCAAGGCATCGTTACACTTGAGGATATTCTGGAAGAGATTGTCGGCGAATTTACCAGCGACTACGCAGCCAACATGCCGGAGATCTCGCCACAGGCCGACGGCAGTTTTGTGATCGACGGCATGGCTGTGCTTCGGGACATTAACCGAGCGCTGCGCTGGGAGCTTCCGATGGAAGGCCCTAAAACCCTGAGCGGCCTAGTGCTCGAACACTTGGAAACTATCCCAGAAACCAACGTCTGCCTGCGCCTTGACGAGTATCAGATCGAGACGCTGCAGATCAAAGACAACATCGTTAAAACGGTGAGCGTGCGACGTCAGTCCCCGGAAAGTACCTCAGAGGGAGAGCCTGCACAAAACCAAGGCATCGCCTAGGCACCGGATGACAGCCAGCGACCGGCCGGCTACCAATCGGCTAGCTCGCTACCGAGCAGGTAACGGGCTACCGATCACGGTCGCTAGGCCTTACCCCAGCGCCGGTTCATGGCAGAGATCACAGCGTTTAGCGCCGTTGTGGTGGTGTTGCGGCTAATACCCACACCGTAACAGCGCTGCCCTTCTTCCTTGTCTTCTATGGAAACAATGCATATCGCTTGGGCATCGCTGCCCGTGCCGATGGCCACTTCCTGAAAGCTCAGAATTGTCACCGGTTCGTTCAGGGTTTCTACCAAGGCGGTGACGAACGCCTCGATAGGACCCGAACCCTCGCCGTCGATGGTCAGTACATTTTCCGACGCGGCAACCCGTGCGACACAACGCTGGTCTTGCTCCCGGCCGGGCAGCAGGTCGTAATCCACCAATCTGTAGGGCTCGCTGTCCACGACGTAGGTGTCGAGCAAACACTGGTAGATCTCGTCGGTTTTCACCTCACGATCAAGAGCTTCCGTAAGCTTTTGTACGTGGCTGCTGAATTCCACCAAAAGATCTCGCGGCAACGACAGACCGTAGTGCTCCTCCAGCATAAAGCCAACACCGCCTTTTCCGGACTGACTGTTAACTCGGATGGTTTCTTTGTAGGAGCTACCAACATCTGCGGGATCGATGGGCAGATACGGCA
>JAYNPH010000029.1:0-22882 GCA_038113685.1 Gammaproteobacteria bacterium | reverse complement strand
TGCCTACACCGTTGAGTGGACTTTCGAAACAACCGACCAGCGTATTGACCACTCGCATCTGACCACCTTCTGCTCCGGTTACGGTTATTGGCGAACATGCAGCGGCGGGCAAGGCGCCACGTTAACCACCTATCAGCGAACCTTTAGGCTCGTGCTGCGCGAGGCCACTGACGTGACTGAGGCCCGGGAAGGCGGTGATGGCGCGTGGGATGAACGGCGGGGTGCCGTTTGGGTGGCGTCGTTAGATTCGCGTGGTTCGAGCACAGACTATCTGCCGCTAATGGCTCAGTTGATGGCGCCGATCTTGGCAAGTCTTGGGCAAAACCACGAGAACACGGTGATGCGTCTGGTGAAACCTTCCGAGCAGTAGCGCCGCAAGCTCTGCTCGTCTGCGTAATGAAACCACGCTTGCGTCAGCTTGGGCTGATTAGCTGGCGGGTCTGCTGTTACCTAAAATTGAGACCCGCTCACCGTAGCGACTCTCCGGATAGTAGTCCCAAAGGGCGTGATGTTGAGTGCAGCGGTTGTCCCAGAGCGTGAGCGTATTTGGCTCCCAGTTTACCCGGCAGGTAAGGCGATGGGTTTTGCTGATGTGGTCAAACAGCATGTTCAACATCGCCTTACTCTCCGACGGGTTCAGGCCCTTGATGTGGGAAGTGAAGCCGCTGTTGACGAACAGAACCTTCTTGCCGGTTTCCGGATGTTTTATCACCACCGGATGCTCGTTGCGCGGATAACTATCACCTTCCGGTGGCGCGACTTGGTAGTTGCCCAAGTATGGCAGCGCGCCATCGTGCACCGCGGTTAAATTTTCCAGCAGTCCCTTCATGGTATCGCTGAGCAAATCGTAGGCCAGATACATGTTGGCAAAGAGGGTGTCGCCGCCACCGTGTTCGGGTGTTTCGGTAATATACAGCGCTGAGGCCATAGGCGGGATCTCGTCGCAGGTCACATCGGTATGCCAGCCGTTGCCGGCGGTGTATTTGGAATCCTTGGTTGTTTTGATTCGCAGTATTTCCGGATCGCCGCCGTAACTGTGCTGCATTGGATGCACGTGCAGGGTGCCAAAGCGGCGAGCGAAGGCCTTGTGCTGTTCACCGTCTAAGTGCTGGTCTCGAAAGACAAGTACTTTCCAGTCCAGCCACGCTCTGTAGATTTCGCTGAACTGTTCGTTGCTGAGGTCATCCCCCAGGGCAACGCCGCTGACTTGGGCGCCAATATGCGGCGTTAAACTGTCAACCTGAATGGATTGATACCCCGTTACCGATGTCATGACTGTCCTCCCCGGCTAGTGGTCTATGGTTGTAGCCTGCCGGATCAAAGAGGTCAAGGAATCCCAGTGCGGGTATACTCGACGGCTTTTGCGCCGGGAGGTTTCGTTGGATCACCAAATAACATTGGCCACGCGTTTTCAAGGACCACCCGGGACGGGCAACGGGGGTTATGTCAGCGGACTTCTGGCAAAACAACTCGGCCAAGATGCGCTGCAGGCCGGGATTGAGGTCACCCTGCGAGCACCCACGCCACTGGAGCAAGCGCTGCAAATTAGAGCGACTCCAGAAAAAGCCTCGTTTCATTCCGGCGAGGTATTGATTGGCGAGGCGGTCGTTGCGCCCTTCGATCTGGCAGTGCCCCAGGCGCCAACCTATGCCCAAGCGCTGGCTGCGCAAGGAGACTCACCGTCGCTGGATCCCGAGAGTGAAAATATAGTGCCCGGCGGTCTCGGTTTTCATCCGGTTTGTTTTTGCTGTGGCGCCGATGTTCCTAAGGGGCAGGGGCTGCGTGTCTTCGCCTCTGCCGTGCCGGGATTTGCTGGTGTCGCCGCTGCGTGGCGCCCCCACGAGGCCTTTGCTGATGACGCAGGCCTGTTGCCCGCGGAAGTCATTTGGGGCGCGCTGGATTGCCCGGGGCAGTTCGCCTTTTACATCAACGGTGTGCGCACAGGTTTGTTGGGTCGCATAACGGCGAAAATCCTCAAGCCCGTCAAAGCCAGTGATCAAATCGTGATCGCTGGCTGGGAGATCGGCGTGGACGGCAAAAAACACTTCGCGGGTACGGCGTTATTTGATCAGGCAGGCGACTGCTGTGCGTATTCCAAACAGGTTTGGATCGGGCGTATGGACTAATGTTCTCGTCCTAACCACCCATCATCACGGCTGAACGGGGTAGTAGGGGTGTGTTCCCGAATGCTCAAAAAACTCAAATTTCTCTCCGACATAGGAGTGCGGAAGGGCAAGTTTTCTGCGAGTATTTTGCTTTGGGAGTTATTTAAGGTAATAGAGGGGGAGCTATGAGATACGCAACACCTGCGTCCGCCAAGGAAGCAGCGGGACTGTTAAGCAAGGAAAAAGGCGCAGCCTTTTTGCTCGCAGGCGGTACCGATTTATTTGTGAAGTTGAAAATGGGCATGGTCGAGCCAGATCTGGTGGTCGACATCAAGCGCATACCGAAGATCAATGAAATTAAAACGTCGGCCAAGGGCTTCACTATCGGCGCAGCGGTATCCGGCGCAACCATCGGTCAACACAAAGGCTTAAACGCCGCGTGGCCCGGTGTTGTTGAGGCGGCGAACCTGATCGGTTCTGATCAAATCCAAGGCAGAGCGACGCTGGCCGGTAATCTGTGCAATGCATCCCCGGCAGCCGACAGCGTGCCGGCGATGATTGCCGCCGGTGCCAAGGCCGTCATCGTCGGGCCTCAGAAAAAGCGCACTGTGCCGGTAGAAAAAGTTGTGCTGGGTCCGGGTAAAACCGCCTTGACCAAGGGCGAAGTGATTGAAGCCATTACACTGCCCAAGCCTGAGCCGCGCACGGGCGATGCTTATCTGCGGTTTATTCCGCGCACCGAGATGGATATCGCCGTGGTGGGCGTGGCCATCAGCCTGAAGCTGGAGCGTGGTGTGGTTAAAAAAGCCCGCGTCGTGTTAGGGGCGGTAGCGCCAACGGCGATCATTGTGCCTGCGGCCGCCAAGGCACTTGTTGGCAGCAAACTCGACGATACAGCTCTAGAGAAATTGGCCGCAGCCTGCAGCGCAGCCTGTAACCCAATTGACGATAAGCGAGGGACCGTTGAGTACCGAACTCGCGTCGCCGGCGTGCTGGCCAAGCGTGCTGCCAAGATAGCCTTTCAACGAGCAGGAGGTGCCCTATGAGTAATGCAACATTAGTATCGACCACGGTCAACGGTGATCCGGTGCAGTTCGCCTGTCCCGCCGATGAAAGTCTGATGACCGCTCTTCGCAACCGCGTTGGGCTTACCGGCGTGAAAGAAGGTTGCGGTACCGGCGATTGCGGCGCGTGCAGCATTACCCTCGACGGTGATCTGGTCTGCTCTTGCCTCGTGTTGGGCGTAGAGGCCGAGGGCCGTGAAGTAGCTACCGTTGAAGGTCTGTCTGCGGACGGCGAGTTGCATCCTTTGCAGCAGAAGTTTATCGATCACGCAGCCCTGCAGTGCGGTATCTGCACCCCGGGCTTTCTGGTGGCGGCCAAGGCGCTACTGGACCGGAACCCCAATCCCAACGAAACCGAAATCCGCTACGCCCTAGCAGGCAATCTCTGCCGCTGTACCGGCTACGACAAGATCGTGCATGCCGTCCAGGATGCAGCCAAAGAGATGCGCAAGAAAAAGCGCCGCTAGCGAACACTCAGAGGATATAGGGAGAAAGAACAATGGGTCATGATCAAAAATACGTAGACAAGAAATACGACGTCGTTGGAACACGTTTCAACCGTCCTGACGGAATTGACAAGGTGACGGGCAAGGCGCGGTACGGTGCTGACGCCAGTGCCCCCGGACAGTTGGTTGGGCGCGTGCTGCGCTCACCTCATGCGCATGCGCAAATTCTAAAAATAAACACCAAGAAGGCTGAAAAACTGCCCGGTGTTAAGTCGGTAATTACTTTTGAGGACATTCCGGACTTGACCGGCGGTGATCAGGGATTGGCTGACATTTTAGAAAACTGCATGGCCAGAGGCCGGGCGCTGTATGACGGCCACGCTGTGGCGGCAGTTGCCGCAGTAGATGAGCAGACGGCGGCCAAGGCATTGAAGCTGATCGATGTGAAGTACAAGAAACTGCCGCATGTGACCGATGTGGACGAAGCAATGCAGGAATCCGCGCCTGTCATTCATGATCGCATCATCACCCGAGGTGTCGAGCCAGCTCCGACCAAACCGTCGAATATCTCGGCCCGCACGCAGATGGGTTATGGCGATGTGGATGCAGGTTTTGCTGAAGCAGACGTGATTGTCGAGAAAACCTATAAGACTGAGCAAACCCATCAGGGTTACATTGAACCGCACGCTTGTTTGGCGTCGGTTAACCCTGACGGTACCGCAGAATTGTGGGTGACGACGCAAGGCCATTTTGTGTTTCGAAATGTGTGCGCGTCATTGCTTGGGCTGGATATTGCCAAGCTCAAGGTTACGTCATCTGAGATCGGTGGTGGCTTCGGCGGCAAGACCCACGTATGGGCAGAGCCTGTGGCGTTAGCCCTATCCCGCAAGGCGAACCGGCCGGTGAAGTTGGTGATGAGCCGGGACGAAGTATTCCGGGCGACGGGTCCCACGTCCTCAACCTCCATCGACGTCAAGATGGGCGCCACCAAAGACGGCACGATTACCGCGGCCGTTGCAGAGATGCGCTACCAAGGCGGCGCCTTCCCGGGTAACTGGGCCATGTTGGCCTGCATGACCGCCTTTGCCTGTTACGACATCAAGAACAACAAATCCATTGGTTGGGACGTAATCGTTAACCGGCCCAAGGTGGCCGCATACCGTGCACCCTCAGCGCCCATGGCGGCTTTTGCGGTGGAAAGCACCATCGATGTATTGGCCAAGGAAATCGGCGTCAGCCCCATCGATATGCGACTGAAGAACGTGGCCCGTGAAGGCACCGTTGCCCCTTATGGCCCAACGTATGGCCCCATAGGCATTGAGCACACCTTACAGGCGGTGAAAGATCATCCGCACATGCGCGCCAAGCTGAAAAAGAATCAGGGGCGTGGCGTCGCCTGTGGATTTTGGTTCAACATCGGCGGCCAAACCTGCACCGACTTAAATATCGGCGTGGACGGCACCGTAAACCTCACCCTAGGCACCGTGGACGTAGGCGGCTCTCGCTCCTCTATGGCCATGATCGCCGCGGAAGAGTTGGGTATCCCCTATGAGCAAGTGCGGGCCAACATCGCTGACACCACTTCTCTGGGTCACAATGATATGACCGAGGGCAGTCGCGGCACCTTCTCGTCCGGCATGGCCACGGTGTTTGCTGCGCGAGACGCCATCAGCGTGCTGAAGCAGAGAGCCGCCAAAATGTGGGGCGTGCCGGAAGAAGATGTGGTGTGGGAAAATGGTCAAGCCATTGCCACCGGCACAGGTCATGGCAATTTACCGCCACTGTCGCTGCAAGAAATCGCGGCGAAATCCGGTCGTACCGGTGGACCCATCGCGGGCCACAACGAGGTTACCGCCGATGGCGCGGGCATGGGATTTGCCAGCCATATCTGCGACGTTGAAGTGGATCCCGAAACCGGTCGGTCAACCATTGTCCGCTACACGGTTGTGCAAGACGCGGGCAAGGCCATCAACCCGGATTACGTGGAAGGCCAGTTCCAAGGCGGCGCGACTCAAGGCATTGGTTGGGCGTTGAACGAGGAATATATCTACGGCAAGGACGGCTGTTTGCAGAATCCGGGCTTCCTCGACTACCGCATTCCGGTGTGTTCGGATCTGCCGTTCATCGATACCAAGATTTTGGAAGTGCCCAATCCGCTTCATCCCTACGGTGTGCGCGGTGTTGGAGAAACATCCATCGTTCCGCCCCTAGCCGCAGTGGGTAACGCCATTGCGAACGCTACGGGTGTTCGGATGACCCATGCACCGATGTCGCCGCCACGGGTGCTGGCAGCCATCGATGATCAGGAAAATGCAGGTTAGGCTGAGCAGCTCACTGCAGCTCACCGGTGGTCCCGGCGGTGCCTTTGAGGTTCACGCCGAGACCATTGCCGAATTGATGGCTTCGTTAGTAGACCGCTACCCCGATTTTCAGCAAATGCTGGATCGAGGAGTGGCGGTGTCCATTGACGGGCAAATCTTTCGTGATGACTGGACGCAACTGATTCCCACTGAAGCCGAAGTATTTTTGATCCCCCGAATCGAAGGGGGCTAGCCTTGGCCGTTTTGTGGTCCAAGACATCCGCGTTTTGGCTCGCGTTATTCGGGCTCGGTATCGCGGCGTTAGTGCTTTGGCGGCCACCGCGGGCGGAGCAGACTAACGCCCGGGTTATGGCAGAGATCAAGACCAACCCGCAGGGTGATCGGGCGGCTCGCACCATGATCGTTACCCTCGCTGACGGCCGAATTTATCCGGTGAACTACCTAAGAGAGGGCGACCGAGTCTTCATGGGCATTGACGGCCGTTGGTGGCGTGTTTTTCAAGGCCAAGGCCAGTCCGTGGACATGCTCATTAAGAACCAACGCTTGTCGGGTCACGGCAGGGTCGTGTTGGACAATCAGGAATACGTCGATCAAGTGTTTGCACGCCTGCGCCCCAAGGCGCCCAGTTGGCTGCCGGCATGGCTTAACGGCAAATTAGTGGTAATCGAACTGGCGGCCCAGCAAGGCCCCTCGTGATCCATTGCCTGTGTCCTTGCGTCGATCATACTGTTGCATCATCAATAACTAAGGTGGCTTGAATGACGGATATCGATATCGAATTTGTATCTACAGCATCGGCCACTAGCCAGCGCAACGGGGCGGGGTTCAATCCGTGTCAGGGCCTTTACTACAAGCCCAGCGGTACTGCGCCATCTGTGGCCTTTATTGCCTCGCATTACAATGTAGATTTTAGTGAACACTATCTTGCGCCCCTGTTGGCCCAGCGAGGATTCGGTTTTCTGGGTTGGAATACACGATTTCGCGGCAACGAAGGTTTCTTCCTGCTCGAGCATGCACTCATAGACATTGGCGCCGGGGTTCAATGGCTTAAGCAAGAAGCCGGGGTGGAAATCGTCGTGCTGCTGGGGAATTCCGGCGGTGGTTCCCTAATGGCCGCCTACCAGTCCCAGGCGCTAGACGTCACCATGACCGCCACTGCTGGGCTAAAAATCCCCGACGCCTTGCACAGCTTAACTCCGGCAGACTTTTATATTTCTCTCAATGCCCACGGCGGGCGGCCTGAAGTGCTAACCGCGTGGTTTGATCCAGCGGTGGCCGATGAAGCGGATCCATCCAGCGTTGTGCCGGAACTGGATATGTACAACCCGGAAAACGGACCGCCCTACAGCGCGGTCTTTGTTCAGAAGTATCGGCAGGCTCAGGTGGCCCGTAACGAACGAATTACCCGGTGGTGTCACGACGAGTTGGCCCGGCTGAAAGGGCTGAATATGTTCGATCGCGCATTCAACTTATACCGAACGTGGGCTGATCTGCGCTTGATGGACACCAGTATCGACCCCTCCAGCCGGCGAGGGGCATGGTGCTATGCCGGCGATCCCAAGACCGCAAATTACAGTCCGCGAGGTATCGGGTTAACCAATACACTGCGAACGTGGCTGTCTATGTGGAGTCTCAGTGACTCCCATTGCCGCGGCGAGCTGCATTTGCCGAGAATATCCGTCCCCTCCTTCGTGATTCAAAGCGATGCGGACACCGGTGTTTTTCCCTCCGATGCCGAGGCTATTTTTAACGGACTGGGTGCGAGGGATAAGCTATTGGAGATGATTCCCGGCGATCACTACCTGCAGGAACCAACAGATGCTCGAGACGGCGTGGCAGACCGCATCGCTGGTTGGTTGTCTGCGAAAATCTAACCGGCAGATTCAAACCGTTAGATCCGACTCAGACGGCCTGCCCGACGGTCATTATCCGATCAACGGCTTGCCCTCAATCGCATGTAAAATGTTTGGGTACTTAAGACCGTGTAGGCCCACATGCTGATGGTTGTTAAAAACCAAGTCGGATCCGCGTGGCGACAGGTGCGCCAGTCATGCCATGGCAATCGGCGTAGTTTGGCTTTCCATACTCAAACGTTTTCCAATTGCGAACCTCGAACCAAGCGGTAAGCGGCTTTAAGCACCCAGTACAGAACTAACCCAGCGGGACCCGCCATGAAAGTCACGAAAAGACAGGGGATTACCAACAAGTGGTGAATTTCCTCCTTTTGGGCGTCCCTGACCTCCCACGCGCCCACAAACAAATCAAACGCCAAGTAATGTATCCAACCCGCAAGCACCAGCTCTGGTACCGAGAACAGGGCCGTCACTTGCGCCAGGGAGCTAAAACCGGAGTCGGCAGGAGCTGAAGCGAAGTTATTCGCCATTAGCCATATATAAACGATGCCAATTATCAGCGGGGCGATAACCGGGGCCAGCCAGTCTCGGGTGATATGCCAGCGCGGGGCAAAAACTAGCCCGAGCCACCCAAGCATGGCGAGGCTACTGCAAAGACTGAAGATTTGTTCGAGATTCATACGGTTCTCCTCCGAGTCCGGATGTTTACATGCTGACACTCATCAAATCAGAGCAGAGCGCTGGAAGTTTGAAACAGATCACGCTCTCGCCGGTTGCCCGAGCACTAGGACCGGATTTTCCGACGATAAAGTTTGGTGCCCACGTAGTTAACTCGCCACACCTCCGGCGCGGCCTGAATGCGAAGAAAGTCGCCCTTTCAAACCATGTCTCGGCCTTTGATGGTACGAGCTTTCCCAGCTTTTTAGTGCGTTAACGACCGACAGGTGGGTACTGCCCGTTAGGTCGGCTCAGGCCTCCGTCAACCAGTCCGCTGTCCTACGGCCGTTCGTCGCCAAAAAGCAGCCGTTTCTCAGTTGGCGGTGTCTATAACCTTTCGAAAATATTTTGCTCCACCCGTGATTCTTGTCAGCGACCAACCTAGTGGATTTTGTTTGGGGATAACCACGGAGCTTATTGATGGAGATTGGTGTAAAGATTCGGGCGTTACAGGTCTTCAACGGTCTCCTGAGGTCTCTGGGAGCCAAACCCTTATGAACAATGGGCGGACGCTTCATCGACAAAAAGAGCTGGGTAAAGGCGACAGGGGAGTGAGAAAAAAGATCCAAAAGATCAAATCAAAAAGTCCAAAAGATCCAAAAGGCTCAAAAACGTACCAGAACGAAACAGAAATAACCGGAAGCAGCTAAGAGCGACTGGGTAAGAACAAATAAACGATCAATGTAAATGAGCTTGCTTCGTTAGCAAGCCCCGACACTGAGGAACGAGAGAATGTCAAAGTCAAATACAAAACTACTGGAAACGGGAGCAAACTCCTTGGCCGTGCCCGCTGGCGAGACACTAAATGTAGTGGCTCAGCACGGTGATAACTTCCGCGTGGTTCAAGGGGACGAGCTAGCATCTGGGGTGCTAGCAATTCGAGATGGCAATGACTTAGTTCTTCACTATCAAGACGGCTCAAAGATTGTCATTGAGCAGTACTTTGTTGTTTGTGAAGAAGGCGGATGCGAGATTTCTTTGCCCCAAGCCAGCGAGGTTGAGGGACAAAGCAAGGCAATCGGACTGGATGAAGCCATCGCCGAGAGCATTCAGCAGCAAGCAGATCCGGAACAACCGGGCTTGACCCTAGAGAAGGAGGTTGATCCCTCTAATCCAACCATCGTCTATGTCGATGGCGATGCCCAGACCGTTATGAACATCGTCCGCGGCGACAAGACCCTGTCGGCGGCGCTGGATGCCGCTGTCAGCGGAAATAACGATTCAGGGACGGCGGAGTGGTTTTCGTACTGGCCTTTGGTTGGTCTTGGTACGGCATTTGCGCTCTATCACCTGCTGCAAGATGACAGCAAATCGCCATTGTTACCGGTGTTTGAAGGCGGAGAAACCGCAACCGTCTCCGTTGACGAAAACGGTGCGGCGAAAGAAGTAGTGTTTGATGCCAAAGCTCGCTTGGGTACATCTCAGGATATGGCGATAGATGCGGATATCACCTACTCCATAGACGGTGCCGATGCCAGTGCGTTCAGTATTGACGCGCAAACAGGGGAACTGACCCTATTGGAGCCCGCCGACTTTGAAGCAAAAGCAAGCTATAGCGTAAATGTAACGGCTACCAGTGATCTCGCTAAGACCACGGCTACACAGAAGGTTGTTGTTAGTGTCGTTGATCAGCCCCTGGTTATAGAAGGGGAAGTCGTGGCAGGGCCGGTAGTAGCAGGACATGGCTTGGATGCTACAGCCTATGCTGCAGATGGGACCGAGCTAGGGTCCGCCAAAGTCAATGACGACGGTTTTTTCAGCATTGAGATCAACCAGGACAACTACAAAGGTCTGGTCCTGATAAATGTTCACGATTCCAATCCCGAAGCAGATTACTTGCATGAGGGCACAGGGGTTAACGCTGATTTGACGGCAGACCTGCGAGCGGTTGGTGACGTCGAGGTCGAGGGCCGGGTTCGCGTTAACGTGAATCTCCTTACGGAAACCTCAGTGCGTCAACTGCTGGACGATCGCGGTGGCGATGCGGGTAACGCGCCAACCAAACTTGGCGCCATCACTGGCGCAATGGCTGAGGCACAAAACGTTGTGGTACTCAAAGCCTTTGGTCTTGACCCAGAAATTGATCTTGGATCCGTCGATCCGCATCCGGTTAACGCCGATGGTTTTGCAGACGCAAGTGCCAACGAACAGGCGCTAGGTCGCATGTTGGCCGTCTTTGCCGCCGCGGAAGTCACGTTGGGAGTGGGCACTGGTGCGGTATTAGAAAAACTGGCGGACGGTTCGAAAGGCGGTGTGCTTGCGCAAGATTTGTACCACGACCTCGAAGCAGCTGCGGCGCTGGCTGATACCGTAAGCGGTAACGAAAAAGGCACAGCCGCGTTCCTTAAAAGCACTGCTCAAAGTGGCGTGGCAAGTATCGCTATCAGCAGCGATAGCGGTACCAGTGCGACAGACTTTTTGACCAATGTTAGTGCGCAAACGATTAACGCAACATTAATCAAGGGCATTAGCGGTGATCAGGCAGTCTATGGATCGGTAGATGGCGGTGAGAACTGGGTAGATATCGCAAAAGTCGCATCCGGCAGCGTATCAGGTACTGCGGTGAGTTGGTCCGTCTCTCTTTCTGCTACAGCCAGCACTCAGCAAATTGTAATAGCGGTAACTGACGATGGCGCAAAGCCAGAAAGTGATGCGAGCAACGTCGTTGGACGTGGGCTAGCTCAAAATTATATTTTGGATCAAACCGCCCCTAGCCTGCCCAGCGCAGCGAGCCTGAACGCTGACGAAAACGGCGTGGCGGTGGGCAGCGTTGTGGCGACGGATGCCAACGGTATTCCCGCCACTGGTGCCTATGCCTTAAGCGGAACCGATGCGGCGTTATTCGCCATCGACGATGCCGGGGTACTGACCTTTAAGAGTGCGCAGGATTTTGAGAATCCGGCAGATGCCAACAAGGATGGCGTTTACAACATCGACGTGAATGTGATGGATGTGGCCGGTAATACGGGCACCAAGAGCATTGCCGTGAACCTGCAGAACGTGAACGAAAAGCCAACGGTAGCAGGTAGCGGCATTGCCGCCAGCACCGCGGTGGTTGGTCAGTCATTTAGTCTGCAAACGGCGAATGCCTTTACCGACCCGGATGCGGGTGATGTCCTGACCTACAGCGCCACAGGCCTGCCAAGTGGCCTCACCATCAACAGCGCCAGCGGTGTAATCACCGGCACTGCGACCATGGCTGCGGCATCGGCCTTGAACGTAACAGTAACCGCCACAGACAAGGATGGTTTGAACGTTTCGGATACCTTTGCCTTGAGCGTCCTCACAGCACCAAGTATCGCCTCAATCGCCGGCAACGGCGGTGCGCAAGTTGTCCAAAGCAGCAAAGCATTTACTTTTGACGTGACCTTTTCCGAAGCGGTGAACGTGACTGGGACGCCGACCCTGACCTTGGATATCAACGGCAAGTCGACTGCCGCAAGCTATACCGGCGGTACCGGTAACAGCAAGTTGACTTTTGAGGTTGCGAGTACGCCGTGGGGGGATGGTAACTCGGTAGAAATCACCGCCGTTAATGTGCCGAGCGGTTTGAGTATTACCGGTAAAACTACGAGCCAACCTCTGCTGACCGGCGTTGTCGGTCAAACCACCACCGACCTCACCATTGACGATACTCGGCCGGTGATCCCGACAACGAGCCTGAATGCCGACGAAAACGGCACGGCGGCAGGGACCGTTGTGGTTACGGATGCCAACGACATCGTCTCGTTTGTTATATCAGGTGGGGCTGATGATACGTTATTCACCATGACCAAAGCCGGGGTGCTGACCTTTAATAGCGCCCAAGATTTTGAAAATCCGGGAGATCAAAACGGAGACGGCATCTACGAGATCACCGTGGAGGCCGAGGATGAGGCGGGTAACATTGACTTCGGGAACCTTAGCGTGAACCTGCAGAACGTAAACGAAGCGCCGTCGGCGGGAGCCTCCAGCGGTCCCGCCGAGACCGTGCGGGTTGGTCAGTCAGTTAACCTGCCAAAGGCCAGCGAATTTACCGACCCGGATGCGGGGGATACCCTGACCTACAGCGCCACAGGTCTGCCAAATGGCCTCGCCATCAACAGCACCACCGGTGTAATAGCCGGCACCCCGACCACAGCGACAAATTACGTGAACGTAACAGTAACCGCCACAGACGCGGGTGGCTTGAGCGCTTCACAACCCTTCCTCATCAGAGTGCTCAATTCTTCATCTACACGCACCTCAAGCTCCGCTGCGAAATTTGTCGAAAGCGGCAGCCCATTTACCTTTGACGCAACCTACGCAGCAGGTCACTCAGACTCAAGCCAACCGATGTCGATCAACGTCATGCATGTTGAATCTGAACCATTTGCAGCGAGCAGCGGATTGGCGGTGCTGTAATGCCGGCGTTGACGGAGTAACTATTTCTCTAAATCTTGCGAACAGAGCGCTTACGAGAGGTGTCGGCGATGATACCCTCGCGATCCCCATGATGTTCAAGACGGCGTGGCAGACCGAGGTTGCTTAGGCAATAGCATTCACCCAACCTACACCACTGGATCTTGTTCGAGCAGGGTATTTAGCTTGGGAGATTACCGCATGGATTCGGACACTAAGGCAGTCGCCGCACAGGCTGGCCTGCACCACCAATTGTTTTTGGGAATGCAGTTGATGGTGGCGGTAGAAGAAAGCCGGGAAACTGTCTTTCAATGGATGTTTCGTCTTTTTCGCCGCCAGCACGAAGCTAAATTCTTGTCCAGCTTTACCAAGCTTGGGCTACATGGCCTTCCTCATGCGGTGGCCTGTGCGAAATATCATGTGCTCTCCAATGGCGTGGGCGGAGTCGCGGTGGAGTATATGGCCGAGTCGGATACCAAGGCTTGGGTGCGCTTTCGCTACCCTCGTTGGATGTACGCGGGCCCCGCTATTTGCGGTATTCCGGTGGAGGCCAGTCGCGGTTTTTTGCACGGTTGGTACGCCCAAAATGGCGTGAGTCTTGGTAACCCGCGACTGGGCTTTGTTTGCGTCTCTGAGGACGTGACTGGTCAGTTCGGTTTGTGTGGTTACTTCAAAGAGTATGACTATGACCTAGCACCCCAGGAGCGATTGCGGTTTGCGCCGGAGGAATCAGTGCCAGCTTACGTCCGCGAAGACCAGCCCGAGCCGCCAAATGACCTTTGGAACGCCGAGCGGCTGGCCAAGGCCAACCGTAACTACGCGGTGGAATACATCCGCAATGGCATAACCGCCTTGGCTGAAGTGGTCGGGCCTGCGAGGGCCAAGGAATTAGGGATGCGTGCCGGGCGGCTGACGGGTTTGCAGCACTATCCGCTAATGGCTGAACAAATCGATGCCTCAGACGGCGTGCTGGAGGACGCAGGCAAATTTTTACAAACCATGATGAGCGGAATGGGAGATGCCTGCACTAACGTTGCCGATTCCGCCGGTGGTTTGGTCCTGCAGCAAACAGGCCTGCGGATTATTCAGGGCCTTGATGGGCCAAGTAAGGAAACCCTGTTGCCGGTCTGGGCAGAGGTCTGGCGCGGCGCAGTTCACTCGCATCGGACATTCATGGACCTGGACTACTCATGGTCGCCGAGTCAACCAGATATGCTAGTTTGGCGTCTAACAAACCGACTCTAGGTGGTAGAACCCCATGGCAGAGCTGCTAAAACTAAGCGCCGACGTGATCGACGGCAAGAAAGGCGCCGATGAGATAGGGCCGCTTAATCGCATTAACTTTCAGCTCACTGAACTGGCAGATGATGTGGCCATGGTGGAGGCCTTTTCGCACTCCATCTTGTTTAAGACCGGTGAAGGCCTAGTAGTTTTCGACACCAGTAATCTGCAAGGCTCTAACCGCGTGGTTGATGCCATTCGCGGTTGGTCGAAAGATCCTTTTCACAGTTTGGTCTATACCCATGGTCATATGGATCATGTGGGCGGTTGCGGCACGTTTTTGCAGGATGCCCAAGACCGCGGCCACGCCCGACCGCAGATTGTAGGGCACGAGAATATCAAGCCGCGCTTCGAGCGCTACAGCGCCACCAATGGTTACAACCTTGCCATTAACAAACGTCAGTTCGGTTCTGTAGCCCGACGTGGTTACGATGTGACCGGAGAGGAAGAGCGGTTTTTGCCCGTCAGTTCTGCCGCGACGTGACCTATCAGCAAAAGATGGATCTGCAGGTTGGTGACCTAGATGTGCAACTGGTGCACGCGCGCGGTGAGACCGACGACCACACTTGGTCTTACCTGCCCAAATACAACGCGATCTGTGCGGGGGACTTTTTGATCTGGGCTTTCCCAAACGCTGGCAATCCGCAAAAAGTACAGCGTTACCCGGCAGAGTGGGCCGCAGCCATGCGGGCCATGGCAGCGAAAGAAGCGGAGCTGTTTCTGCCAGCTCACGGACTGCCCATCGCCGGCAAGGAACGCATCAAGGGCGTGCTCACCGATGTGGCAGATGCATTGGAGTTCTTGGTGCAGGAAACCGTGTCCCGGATGAATGAAGGTATGCGTCTGGATGACATCGTTCACGAGGTCAAGCTGGATCCGGCTTATCTGGAAAAGCCCTTCATGCAGCCCACCTACGATGAACCAGAGTTTGTGGTGCGTAACATTTGGCGGCTATACGGTGGGTGGTACGATGGCAATCCCGCCCATCTAAAACCGGCTAGAGACTCGGACCTAGCGGCAGCGGTGGCTCAGCTTGCCGGCGGTGCCAACGCCTTGGCAGAGCGAGCTTTGGCAGTGATGAAGGAAAACCCGCGCGTGGCCTGTCATTTGGTTGAAATGGCGGTACAGGCCGAGCCTGAAAACCGCCATGCCCATGAGGTGCGTGCGATTGTCTACCAATACCGGCGCGGCCTCGAAACGTCGCTGATGGCGAAAGGCATTTTTGGCGCAGCCGCCAGCGACTCTCAGGCGGCGAGCGAGGAAACTTAGCGCCCGATGGTTTTAGAGCCCGCTAATGTTGCTGCCGTCTGACTTGATGCCGTGCTCGTTGACCGGTAAATCTGCGTGGGCGAGTCCGGGCTGCAGGTCAGCACAGAATTCCAGCATGATGCCGTCGGGGTCTAAGAAGTAGAACGACTGCAGCCAAGGTTTATTCACGGCCTCTGGATGGCCCTTGGCGTCCTTGCCGGTCACCACATCGTTGTGGGGCACGATAGGCGTACACTCCACGCCCTTGGCAATCAGCTGATCTCGGTATTGCTCAATGTCGTCGGCATTAACGCTAAAGGCCACATGGTTCATCGAGCCGTGTGCCGAGCTGATATTGCCCTGACGGCTGCCGACGATGTTTTTTACCGCAGCAACGCCGGGCTGTGCGGGCTCTGCGTCATTAAACCAAAAGAACGCCAGCTCGCTGCCATTGCCCATATCGAAGAAAAAGTGTTGGCCATATCCGGGCAGGTCAAAACCTTTCTTCAGGGTCATGCCCAGTGTGTTGGTGTAAAAATCCACCGTGCGCTGCATGTCTTTGCAGACCAGCGCGAGATGATGCAGTCCGTTCAGTTTTATTTCAGCCGATGCGCTCATAGTTACCCCCTGTCCTATCCTGATAACCAACGTTATCAAAGAAAACGCGATATCGAATCATGGTTCGATGGTTAAGAACAACGATCAGCGGTTGAACCACGAAAAATTGTGAGCTTGGGAGCAGGTGCAGGGAGTCCGTTTCGTCGGGTTATTCGTACTCTATCCGGGCGGCCAGAGCATTTGCCGGCCGGCCAGCAGGTGCATATGCAGGTGGTATACGCTTTGCAGGCCATCAGGATTCGTATTGGCCACGAGCCTAAAACCATCATCTTGGCCAAAACATCCGGGCTTGCCTCCAACACCGAATAAACCCTTTGCTTGGGCGCAATTAGCTAGTGGTGGGGCTTGGGGATTGATCTCTGCGAACAACACGACGTTTTCGCTTGCCGCCAAAACATCCAGCTCGCTGAGATTCTCAAATGGGCTGGGCTGGGTTAGCAGTGACGGTTTTTGCGCTTGGATATCCGCGGCTACTTTGTTGATCACCAGAGTTGATATGAACCGGTAAACGTCGCCGATCAGGAGAAGGGCGGTACTCAGCGATAGACCAAGGATGAATTTCCACCTGTGAGGCCACCCTATGACATGTCTTGAGAACCGTCATGGTAGTTTGAACGTCCAAAGGGTCAATTCGTTGGCAGCCAACTGGCTCACAAAGACGATCGAACTCTGGTATTTCCCGGCCTTGCTCCCTAAGCTTCGGTGCGAAAGTGGGAGAGAACGCTATGCAACTGGATCAATACGAAACCCTGTCTGTAGAACGCGATGGTGCGCTGGATACCCTTTGGCTGAATCGGCCAGAGAATTTAAATGCCATTACCACCCAGATGGTTACGGAACTTCGGCACTACTTCGATCACTTGTACGAAAATGATCAAACTCGAGTGGTGCTGATGGGTGGCCGAGGCAAGGCCTACTGCGCGGGGTTGGACATTAAATCCGCCACCGACGCTTCCGTGCCTAAGCCTTTTGGGGGCGGTATGGGTTTTCAGGGTTATTTGGCCGAGGTTTACATCAAAATGCGCCGCTGTCCTCAGCCCATTATCAGCATCATTCAGGGGGCGGCCTGTGGGGGCGGCTTTGCCTTTGCCTTGGCCAGTGACGTTCGGATTGCTGCGGATACAGCGAAGATGAATGCCGCCTTTATCAAGCTCGGGCTGTCCGCTTGCGATATGGGCACGAGCTACTTCTTGCCGCGCTTGGTGGGAACGTCCATTGCTTCAGAATTGATGCTGACCGGCAAGTTCATCCACGCGGACCGGTGTTTGAGCACAAATCTGGTCTCAGAAGTGGTGGCCGAAGCCGACCTGCTCGAAACCGGCAAACGCTATGCTCAAGAGATGCTGCTGGCGTCGCCCATGGGCCTGCGTTTGACCAAGGAAGGTTTAAATGTGGCGATCGACGCTCCGGGTCTGGAGGCGGCCATAGCGGTAGAGAATCGCAACCAGGTGCTTTGTTCTCGCACCAAGGACGCTCAGGAAGGTATGCGCGCCTTCATTGAAAAACGACCGCCGGTCTATCAGGGTCGTTAACGAAAACGTAAACTGGTCGTCACAGGAAAGGAGTTCCCAGAGCGGTGTCGCAAAGTCTCAGAGATCAATTGGTCAAGGCTGGTTTGGCCACCAGCGCCCAAGCTAAAAAAGCCGAGCGCTCAAAGCGTGCGGAAGCTACTGCCGAACGGCAGCAAACCAAGGCGAAAAAAGGCAGGGGAGCAACGGCAGGCCAATCCGATATCGCCAAGGTCAAGGCCAAGGCCGCTCAGCAGCGTGCAGAGCGGGCGGCAAGAGACAAGGCGTTGGCCCAACAGCGCAACGAAAAAGCCGAAGCCAAGGCGCTGCAAGCGCAGGTGCGCCAATTGATTTTGCAAAATGACCAGCGCACCAAGGTTGCCGATGACGATGCCGTACCCTATAACTTTGTGCACGGTAAAAAGATCAAAAAGATTTTTGTGACCAAGGCACAGCTGGAGGCTTTGAGCAGTGGCCGGCTGGTGGTGGTCAACAACAACGGGATCTATCACTTTGTCGACGAAAAAGTCGCCAAGCAAATTGAACAGCGGGACCCCAAACGCATCATCGTTGCGCATGAAGCCAGCGCCAAACCCCCTGAACCGGGGTCTGACGAGGAGTTTTACGCCAAGTTTGAGGTGCCAGACGACTTGGATTGGTAGACGACGCCGGCTTCCAACGTAGGAGACAGGATGAGCGAAAAACTTATCAAACTGCTTTTTGCGCCACTGACCTTCGCATTGGCATTTTTAGCGCCTTTGCTTGCGCAAATTCTTGACGCCCTGGCGTTGTCGTTTCCCATTGCATCGAATCTCACCCTCGCCTTTGTCGTTGCTGGCGCATGGGGCTTGATGGCGCAACTGCGCGGGAGCTGGATATGGCTGAAGTAGCTCAGCAACCCGATTGGGATTCGCTCTCCAAGGAACAGCTGGATGCCATGGAGCGCAAGATTGCGGCGAAATACATGGGGCACTTTCCTCTCGGCATTGTGCTTTGGGGATTTACCAATACCGCGGTGTGGCTGGCTCTGTGGCCGTTGGTACTGACCGGTATCATGCCGCTTTGGCTGGCATTCCCCATTGCCCTGTTTAACGTCACTGCGGCGTACTTACCTTCCCATGATGCTCAACACAGCATCATAGCCCGTGAGGGCCAGAGGCTGCGCTGGCTCAATGAACTGCTGGGGCATGTGTCCTTAATTCCCTTTGCCGCCCCGTTTCGCTATCTGCGTCATACCCATTTTGAGCACCACGCTCACGCCAATAACCCGGCGCTAGATCCAGATTACGATGTTCATGCTGAGAATCGTTTTGAGTTCTTTCGTCAATCTTTAATGCGGATGCAGCCCGGCGATGAGGAAGGCCAGCAGGCGTACCCGGCTGCGCTGAAACGCATCGGCAAGGAGCATCTGGTGCTTGAGGCTTTGGCGGTTCGGGGCGTTTACCTGCTGGTGCTGTTTGCTGCGGCGTGGTCTGGCTACGCCATCGAGGCTGCCCTGCTGTGGTGGGTGCCCATTTTGCTGTCTCAGGTGTATATCCGTTACTACCTAAGCTGGAAGCCGCATCATCCGGGCCAAGACACCGGGCGCTACCAAGATACGTCGGCTTTTCGCAGCACCCTTGGCAACCTAGGTTCTTCGGGTATGCAGTACCACATCGTCCATCATCTGTACCCACGCATTCCTCTCATGCAAACCCCGGCGGCCTACCGGGAACTGCGCCCGATACTGGAGCGTCAGGGGTGTGATCTAGGAAAGCTGTGAAGGCTCTGTGTTGGCGCAATCTCGTCAAACCGCCCCAGTATTCGGGTGGTAAGATGATGCATGTCTGGTCCTAGCCAAATTTCCCAAACCCGAGATCCGGCCTACGGCTGGGTGATGGTTTTTGCGGTATTTCTGCTCAGCGCCTTGGCCTTTGGCGCCCTAGGCTCCATTTCGGTATTTTTGAAACCCTTGGCCGCCGAATTTGGCTGGAGTCGGGGGCAAACCTCCTTCGGCTATACGGTCATTTCATTTTCCTCCGCTTTGTTCGGTGTGCTGTGGGGCTTTATCGCCGACCGCTTCGGCACCCGCTGGTTTGGCGTGATCGCCGCCTTTGCTATGTCCGGCAGCCTGTTCGCCTTGAGCGCTCAGGACTCCATTTTGCAGTTCTACGGTCTGTATTTTCTTTTCGGTGCCTTCGGCAATGCCATGGTGACTTCGCCTTTGTTTGCCAACGTTGGCTTTTGGTTTAATCAAAAGCCCGGTCTGGCTCTGGGAATTACCGCGTCTGGCGGCGCGGTGGGGCAGGCGGTAGTGCCCTATCTGTGCGCGATGAGCTTGAATGAATATGGCTGGCAGACAACCTATGTGATCGCCGCGGGAAGTTATCTGGCGTTAGCGCTGCCCGCAGCCTTGCTGATTCGCGAGTCACCGGGCCGAGAGCTGGCGCGGCTACAGCCTCAAGATGAGGTGCGAGACTTCCCGCTGTCGGAACGCGAAGTCATCATATGGATCAGCGTCGCCATCATCTTCTGCTGTAGCTGCATGTCTGTGCCGATCGTGCATCTGGTGCCGCTTCTTACCGACGCCGGTCGCCCTCTGGAACAAGCCACATCGGTGCTGATGGTGCTGATGCTGAGCGGCGCGCTTGGACGCATACTCGGCGGCAAACTCAGCGACTTGATCGGGGCATTACCCAGCTACATGCTCATGTCTGCCGGGCAGTCTTTGTCCGTGGTGTGGTTTCCATTTTTAGAGACCACACTGTCGATCTATGTGGTGGCGGTGATTTTTGGTTTTACCTATTCCGGCGTGATGTCCACGATTTTGGTCTGTACTCGAATGATGGTTTCGGCCAATTACGCGGCTCGGGCGATGAGTATCACATCGTTTTTCGGCTGGTTTGGGATGGGGGCAGGGGGCTTTATGGGCGGTCTGCTGTTCGATATGACGGGCAATTACTACGTCTCCTTTATTGCTGCCATGGTGGTCGGAAGCCTCAACCTGTTGGTACTGACCTTTTTCGGTTTGCGGATTCGGCGTCAATCCTTAGCGGTTTCTCAAGCTGGCGCATCCGGCAACGCCTGATGGGGGTGCTGGGACAGACAACACCGTCTGAGTTTTTGCGCGGGCACTGGCAGCGCCAAACTCTGTTGATTCGCGGGGCGCTTGCCGATTACAAGTCGCCTCTCACCGCCGAGGAACTGGCAGGGCTGGCGCTGGAAAAGGAAGTCGAATCTCGATTGGTTGAATCGGTCGGGGGGCAATGGTCATTACGTCACGGCCCGTTCGAAGAAGAGGATTTTTTGGCGCTCCCGGAGCAGCACTGGACGCTGCTGGTGCAGGGAGTGGACCTTTGGGTGCCACAGGTTCAGGAACTGCTGCAGCGTTTCGATTTTTTACCGCCTTGGCGGCTTGACGACATCATGGTGAGTTTTGCCTGTCCCGGCGGCAGCGTGGGTCCCCATTTTGACCAGTACGATGTCTTTCTTCTGCAGGTCGAGGGTCAGCGTCGCTGGCAGATTGGCGGCACCTGTGACAGCCAAACCCCCCTGCGCGAAGATGTGCCGCTTCGGCAGATCAAGGACTTTGTTCCAGAACAAGAATGGCTGCTTGAACCCGGCGATATGCTGTATCTGCCGCCGGGTGTTTCCCATTGGGGCGTGGCGGAAACACAGTGCCTGACGTTTTCCGTTGGATTCCGTTCGCCCAGTATCGCCGACATGCTTGGCGATTTGTCTGTGGAGCTTCTGACCCAAGGTTACGACGCCCATTACCGGGACCCGCCAATGACGCCGGACATGGCGTCGCAGAATATTGATGCGGCTTTCGTTGCGCAGGCCAAAGAACAACTGTGGCAAGCCCTCAACGATGATGATCTGATCGCTGATTGGTTTGCCCGATTTATGACCGCGGCCAAGTATCCCGAGCTTGAGGAAATTACCGAGGAGCAGCGTCACGCCACGGTTCGGGGCCGACGCTACTTCAACGGCGATGCGGTAGAAGGCGACTTCGATGGTCGTTAAAAAGGATGGTCGTTGAAACAGATGGTCCTTAAAAAGACAGTTTAAGCCGAAGAGGGGAGGGGCTGATCGTGAGTAACGCCAACCAAGAGCAAATTGATTATTGGAACGACAAAGCAGGACCCAATTGGGTGGCCATGCAGGAGCGCCTTGATGGCGTGCTCAAGCCCCTGTCCGATGCGGGGCTGCAGGCGGCTCAGGTAAAGACCGCAGAGCGGGTACTGGATGTGGGCTGCGGCTGCGGTGACACCAGTATTGCCCTGCACAACCTAGGGGCCAAGGTACTTGGTGTCGATGTGTCCGGGCCAATGCTCGAACATGCCCGAAACCGCAACGGCGATGTCGATTATCTTCAGGCTGATGCCGCCACATCGGACTTTGGCGGCAAACGCTTCGACCTCGTGTTTTCCCGGTTCGGCGTCATGTTCTTCGCGGATCCGGTGGCGGCTTTCCGCAATATTCGAGGCGCCATGAACGAGAATGGCCGGCTGCTCTTTGTTTGCTGGCAGCCGCCTTCGGCGAATCCTTGGATGTCGGCGGCGGGTAAGGCCGTTGCCCCCTATCTGCCGGCCCCGGACACACCGCCGAACCCCCGCGCTCCCGGACCCTTCGCCTTCGCGGAAGAGGACTACGTTACCGAAATTCTGACCCAAGCAGGCTTTAGCAACGTATCGATAACCCCGCACCCTCAAAGTCTGAACGTGGCGGCTACGGTGGATCAGGCCGTCCAATTTCAAACCAGACTTGGGCCGGCATCCCGAGCAATTAACGAACTGGATGGCGAGCAGCGTGAGGCGGCGTTGGCGGCGGTAAAAACCGCCTTGTCGCCTTTTGCGCAAGAACGGGGTGTCTTTATGGATGCGGCAGTCTGGCTGGTTAGCGCAGAAGCCTGAGGCTCTGCGGTACGCCCGGAGGTACTGATCACCAAGCGCCGGGTTATCCGCCTAAATTAAAGGGCGCCTTTTCCGCTAACCGCGTCAACCTGCTGTGTCAAAGAAGCGAATCATGGAGCTGGAAAAAACGCAGCCGTAAGCCGAAGACGCCGCTAATCCTTAATGCCTCATTAACGCCCTAGAAATTCGAACATGCGGGCATAAATTTGGTACCTATCGCAATTCAAGGCCCTGCATGCTGCCTTCTTCCCGCCATGCGTCGATGACTTTGAAGAACTTGGTGGGGCCAGCACCGTAGGCACCATTTTGTACGCTGATGGGGTTTGGCTGTCCCTCATTGTTGTAATAACCCGGCGTACATTCCGCTTGAAAGGACTGGCTCATGCGGGACATGGCGATGACTTGCTGCACCCAAGCCTCTTCAGCCTCTTGGATCACCTCCACAA
>JAYNPH010000028.1:9911-23456 GCA_038113685.1 Gammaproteobacteria bacterium | reverse complement strand
GGGTAGGAGATATTTGAGGAATGGGGAAATGACCACAGTGAAACCAGATGACCGGTACCCGCTGCACGGGCTGAAAGTACTGGATTTCTCACGGGTGCTTGCAGGCCCTTTCGCCGGACGTATGCTCAGTGACCTCGGTGCGGATGTCGGTAAGATTGAGCCGCCGGATGGTGACGTGACTCGCGTTTGGGGGCGTGTTGTTGCAGACCTACCCGGTTATTACCATCAGCAGAACGCGGGTAAGCGCAATATTTGTATGGACCTTCGCGCTGCCGGGGCAGTGGATTTGGTCAAGTCCTTAGTGGCTGAAGCAGACATTGTGATCGAGAACTATCGACCGGATGTGATGCCTAGGCTGGGTCTGGGCTATGAGACGCTGCAGGCGGTAAACCCCGGGTTAATCATGCTTTCCATTTCCGGCTTCGGTCAGGGTGGTCCGGAATCTCATAGGCCGGCCTATGCGCCGATTATTCACGCGGAAGCGGGTTTGATGCAGCGACAGGCCAATCGCCAAGGTATTCGCGTGTCCGATCTGCCGTTATCTGTTGCCGATACCAATGCCAGCTTACACGGATTGGTGGGCCTGCTGTCGGCAGTCATCATGCGCCAGCGCACGGGCAAGGGACAGCATATTGATATCGCCATGATCGATGCGACCTTTGCCACCGATGATCAGGTGCATTACGCCATGGAAGACTCGGAACACACGGCAGCGCTGCCGAACGATGTCTGGCCTACGGGCGCCGGCGCTATTTTGCTATCGGCGGATTTTCGTTTTCTTTGGATGCAGCTGACCAAGCTGATGGGAATCAATGACCCCACAACCAAGGACATGCCGCTGGCAGAAAAAATCAGCACCCGCAGAGCTATCGTTAGCGAGTACATGCTGGCTCTGAAAGATTGGGATCAGGTTGAGAAGGCCATGCACACCATGAATTTGGCTTGGGGCAAGGTTCGGGAGCCGGCCAACGTAGTGGAACAGCCTACCTTGGTGGCCCGTGGCGCCATCGTGCAAATGGACGATCGGGCAGGGGGCACTCGGCCGCTAACCCAGTCGCCCTATCGTTTTTCTGACGCCAGTAGCGGTGTTCGAGGTCCAGCTCCGCATCGCGGGGAGCACAACGAGGACGTGCTAGGCGAATGGCTGGGTCACGACGCTGAAGCGGTGGCCGCTTTCACCCGACAGGGGGTCCTGCAGCGAGACGACGACGTGCTGGACAGATCAGCAGACGGGGCAGGAGCCTGATCTAGGACTTCGCTCAGGCGCAGATTAGGATTGACTGGTTGCCGCGGTGAGCGGATCGCTGCGTAAGTGATAGGTTAACTCACGCCCGTTGGGCAAAATCGAGTTCAGCGACCGCCACTGGCCGTCTTCACCGAAGCCCAGCGTGATGTCCATTTTTTCTCCTTTGAGAAAATACCTATTTGAATCCTTCCCGGGGTCGTCAGAAGAAATGCGACCAATGGACACATCAACCAGCTGGCCGGTCTGACCGTTTAACAACTGTTGCCGAGATAAAATTTTCGGCGACCAGTAGGCAAAGGTCATCAAACATGCCTGATCCAGAACCGTCTCGGTGTCCGTGAGCAGGGCATAGCCGTCGTTGGTTATAGTGCCCTTCAGACGCTGGACCTTATTGTTGGTCTTAGTCTCGCTTTCGATGGTAAGCAAACACATGTCTGAGTCGTATTGCTCGCGCACTTCGTGATCGTAGGAAAATAGCGTGACCCCAAGGAGGCGATAGCGAAATTTCGCTCGGGCCGTAATGTCGAAGCCCGAAGGGCCTTGGGTGGTAACAAACTCGTGAAAGCCAACATCCTTGCCATCGATGCGTACGTCAAACAGCCAAGTCTGCTGGTCGTTTGTTTGGTCCTTAACCTCGGCTTGGGCGGTTTCCTGAATCCCCAGATTCACGCCAAGCCCAAGGCACAGCAGCACCGACCACCAGCCCATGCGTTGTCCGATCAGTCGGTAGCCGGACCGCGCCGTGTCTAGCACCACAGCGCCGTTCAGTCTGTTGACCATGCGGCCGCTTAGCAATTTGGGAAAAAACGCTGGCGTGCGCTGTTGATAGCTGCGATAGCTCGGGCGCCGATTCTCGATGCCTGTTTCGGTGCGCTGTACACCGGTGAATCGCATCAGCAGATAGCTCAGCAACACCATGGGCAAAAACGCGAGCACGGACAGGTAGTCCATGAGGCTAAAGGCGCTAACGCAAAATCCCAGCCAGAACACCCATTCACCAAAGTAGTTGGGGTGCCGCGATAACGACCAAAGTCCTGTGTCCAACACGTGGGTTGGTTGGGCGTGCTTCAAAAATGCCGTCAGTTGCAAATCCGCGGCAATTTGCCAGGCCAAGCCAACCAAGGCTATGACCTGACCGAGGTAGGCAAACCATGACCACTCAGGCGCTGTCAGGGCGGGAACTAAGGCTAGCGACATGAACCACGCCATAAGACTTTGTGGAATAAAAATCAGATAGAGGCTCGTGCTGGCGAAGGACGCTCCGCGTCCGTCTCGCACGGCGGTGTATCGATGATCTTCCGGTGCGCCCACTTGGCGGATGCTCAAATGCGTAGCCAGTCTCGCTGCCCAAAGCGTTAGCAGCGTGAAAGTGAGCGTCGCTCCGAGGGTGGGACTTTCGGGTATGAGCAACAACCAGATCAAAGCTGCCAGTAAATGATGCAGGGGCCAAAAGATGTCCGCGATGCTTGCCCGGTGAAAACGGTTGGCGAGGTGCCAAGCGAGCGTACCGAGGAGCATTAAGGCAATGGCGGCTGCAATCAGCGGAATGATCATGGCTGGGATGTCTCCGGTACAAAGCGACTGTTGATGCTGCGGATTACTCGGCCTAAAACCGGCACGTGCTGATAAAAACCTTGGCCGGTGTCCCAGAAGTCCTGATGCATGATCACCTGGCCCCGTTCGTTAAAGCGCAAGTGCGTGATGCCAATGCTGTCACTGACAACGGTTTTTCTGACCGGTGTGAATTGCGACTGCATCGACCAAACCAAGTAAATATCGGAACCCGAAATTAAGGTTTGCAGCATTTGAACCTCAACCTGAGTCTCGGCATCGACTAAGCCTTGGAAATGGGCAACCACGTCGTCCCGGCTGCGGGTATGCATTAGCGAATCGCTGAAGTGCAGGGTTGGCGCGTAAAGCGCTTCGGCACGCTCGGCGGAGTTGGCCGCGCCGAGATTGGACAAGAACGTGCTGAAGTCGTCGATGATCTGAGGCGGCACCCTATCGGTGCCTTTGAATTCGTCCAGTGCTTGACGATAGACCTCGGGATAGCTCGGGGTATTTGGTCCTGATGAAGCGCAGCCAAATAACACCATGCTAACAAATACAATAAGTGGGATTGCTCTCATGGCGTCAGGTTAGTGACGCCGTCGTGAAGATAGGGTGAAGGCTCGTTCCCGGAGGGTTTCACGACCGCTTCACGCTCGGTAAGAAATAGTCCCGCCCAAAGCTCCCAAGCTGAGATTGATTCTCCTTCTGCGAGAGAAATGCAGCGACACGACCCTTTTGTGTCAGCGAACTCTCCAATTGAGGCCGAAGCCTGCTTGCTCTGGGATGACCCATTAAGCAGGCGCGGCAAAGAGAACAGGTCCATGAACGATCCGCAGAATAGAAATCCCGGCGGCCCTCAGCGTCAGAGAGTAGCCGTCGTTGGCGGCGGCATCTCGGGGGTGGCGGCCGCTCACCGATTGGCGGGATCCGTCGACGTGACGCTCTTCGAAGCGCAGCGGCGCTTGGGTGGGCACACAGACTCACACTCGGTTTGGGTGGAAGACAAGGTATATACCATCGATACCGGCTTCGTGGCCTTTCACCCGTCCGGGCACGCTAGCTTCTGTCAATGGCTTGCCCAAATTGGCGTCCCCACTCAGCGTACAGATATGTCCTTTAGCGTTCGCGCGGACCACGAGGAGCTTGAATACAGCACCATAGGTTGGCGTACGTTTTTCTCCTCCAGTCAGCTGATGTTTTCTCCCAAGCACTGGCGTTTGCTTTGGGACTGGCAGCGTTTCCACATGGAAGCACCGCAAGCTGCGGAACAATCCGGATCGGTGCGCGCCGGGGAGTATTTCCGGGACAATAATTACAGCCAGCGCTTCGTTGAGCGGCACATGGCGCCGCTGTGCGCCGCGCTGTGGGCGCAAAGTCAAGCCAGCGCCTTAGACACGCCGCTGCGGCACTTAGCCTCGATCGTGCAAAACCAAAAGATTTTTCAGCATCCGGCGCAGTCGTTGTGGCAAGTGGTTAGCGGTGGTGCTTCGCAATATCTGGAAGTATTTGCGCAGCAATTCCCCGGTGATATTCGATGCAGTGCGCCAGTGCGCAAAGTGCACAGGCGGGGTGATGCCGTGACCATCGAGACCGACGGCGAGTCCATGCAGTTCGATGCGGTGGTGATGGCCTGCCACAGCGATCAGGCATTGGAGGCGCTGGCAGTTCCTGCAGATCGCGAGCAGGACATCTTGGGAGCGGTTCGTTATGTGGACAATCAAGTAATCCTGCATGGCGATGCCACCTATATGCCGCGAGACCCCCAAAACTGGTCAAGCTGGAATGCGCGTATCGATGAGGCAAGCGGCCGCTCAGAGACGACTTACTGGATGAACCGAGTGCAGGGAATTAAGGGGCCACAGTTCTTTATCACGCTGAACCCCCAACAAACCCCAAAACGGATCTGGACCGAACGGACCTACAGGCATCCGGTGTTAGATGCTACTGCCTATCAAGCGCAACAACGCCATGCAGAAATCAGTGGCACCCAGCGTACATTTTTCTGCGGCGCTTACTGGGGTATGGGTGGGCACGAGGATGGCTTCAGAAGCGGAGTGGAAGCAGCCGATCATTTGCTGGAGCGTCTGCCCGACCTTGCCAGTGACCGCAGCGCTGTTACCCGCGCATCCAATTACGCGGTTGATCTTGGTAAGGCGGATCAGCAGCAGGGCGGCTAAAGACTAAGAACATTGATCAAATTTCTTTCCGGTCCTACCGGCTACAAGGTCGCGAATGCGCTGATGATGAAAGCGGCATGGCTGTGCTGCGTGATTGGTGGCGCGTCCTACGGCGCAGTGGCACTAGCTGTCATGTTCGCGCTCAGCATTTGGCGCCGGGAGTTTGCTCGCGACCTGCCGTTTGTACTGATGCTAGGCGCTATCGGTTTGTGTCTGGATACAGTGTGGATGTACGCGGGGATTTTGGATTACGGCCCAGCCGCAATTGGTCTGCCTCTCGGGATCACCGTGGCACCCTCGTGGATCATTATGCTTTGGTTGGCGGTGGGATTAAGCATTCGACATAGCCTGTATTTCCTCGTCAATCGCCCGCTATTCGGTGCGCTTTTGGTGGGCTGTGGTTCGCCTGTGTCCTACTTAACAGGTGAGCGTTTCGGCGCGGTAGTGATACCTTCTATGGAGGGGATGGCGATTTTAGCCGCGGTATGGATCGGCCTGTTCTACGTTGTTTTTTCGCAGGCGAAAACGCAGCTAACCGCTTCGTAAAGCTTATGTCATGATCGGCCTCGGAGAGTGGCCGGACGCCATCGATCGGCCAATATGTTTTAGGGAAGCTGCGTGAAGATTCGACGAACCAAGCTCATGACCAAGCTCGGCCGAGTGGTGGCGCTGCAGGTCTTTTTAATCAGCGCCGCTGTCGCCGCGGGGATCTACATAACCAATTCCATTATCGAAGATTTCCTCATCACTGAGGCCTTGGAAAATGAAGCGGCGCATTATTGGCAGCTTCATGAGCGCAACCCCAATCAGCCATTGCCGAATACGGCGAATTTGCGCGGTTATCTGGTGAATGACAGCGCTGCCAGTGCGTCAGCGCAGTCGGATAGGGCAGAGGGTTTGCCACCAGAGGCGTTGCTGCAGCCGCCGGGTTTTATGGGGCGGGTCGCCATCGGCGATACCACGCCTACGCTTTACGTTAGCCAACAGCGCCCCGGTGATGGGCCGGTTCTTTATCTGATTTTTGCCAGCGAGGACGTCTCCCAGCTCGCTTTTTACTTTGGCATTCTGCCCCTGTCCTTGGCCTTGCTCATGGTCTATGGCTTTTCTTTTTTGACCTATCGACTGTCCCACCGGGCCATATCGCCCATCGTCAAACTTGCGGACTATCTTGAAGATTTCCGGTTCGGCGGCTACAACCAGCCTGCGGTGGATTTGAGTGATCTGCGGGCGTTGGCGAATGTCGAGGTAGACGTCATGATCGACGCCATCGACAGCTTCGCCGAGCGTCTGGATACCTTTATCGAGCGTGAACGCATTTTCACCCGTGATGCCAGCCATGAACTGCGCACGCCCATTGCGGTATTTAAGGGCTCCCTCGACCTGCTGCAGCGTAAGTCCGATCGCTCGGACGACGACATCAAAGCCTTTGCGCGCATGCGCCGGACAGTAGACGACATGGAAGGGCTGATCGAAACGCTGCTTTTGCTCGCCCGGGGAGAGGAGGTTGAGCGCATTGACGAGCTTAGGTGTTTAAACGAGCTGGTGCCCGGATTTGTGGAGCAAGTGTCTGCCTTGGCCGAGGACCGAGGGCTGGAGTTGACGGTGGACGATCAAGCCCAGCTGTGGGTAAAAGCGCCGGTTCGGGTGATTCAAATTGTCTTAATTAATCTGCTGCGTAACGCCATTAACTACACCCAACAAGGTTCGGTAGTGGTGCGGATTACGAAAAGCGCCATCAGCGTCATCGACACAGGCATTGGTATGAGCCCTGAGGAACTGCAACATGCATTTGAGCCTTTCTACCGGGGCGAACGCAGTCGCGCTACCAGTATGGGCCATGGCTTAGGTCTATCGATCGTGCGGCGCTTAGTGCACCAGTTTGACTGGCCGATCCATGTGCAAAGTAACGTCGGTCAGGGTACGGAAGTCACCATCGAGTTTTTTGACAGCTAAGAGGTCTGGGCTCTGGCAAGTTTCCAAACGGCTAGGGTATGGTCCCGGGCCGTGTTCAGATCGATCATTGGCGCGGGATAACCCTCGACGCCGCCATACTTCCAAGGTTCTAGCAGCTGTTTTTTCTCCGCTCCGGCCAGTTCAGGAATCATACGTCGGACAAAGTCGCCGTTAGGATCGAAGCGTTCAGCCTGTCGGATCGGGTTAAAGATGCGAAAGTAGGGCACCGCGTCGGTGCCGGTTGATGCGCTCCACTGCCATCCGCCATTGTTTGCCGCGAAATCGCCGTCTACCAAGCGGGCCATGAAATAGGATTCGCCTAAACGCCAGTCTAAAAACAGGTGTTTGGCGAGGAACTGGGCGGTCACCATGCGCAGCCGGTTGTGCATCCAGCCCGTGTCGTTGAGCTGCCGCATGCCGGCATCAACGAAAGGAAAGCCGGTTTCGCCTCGCTGCCAGCGCTGCAGTAACTCCTGACTGTGATTCCAAGGCAGGGCGTCGGTGTCTTTTTTAAACGCATGTCCCATGGCTAGGCGCGGATGCTCAGCCAATATGTGGTTATAGAATTCCCGCCAGACGATCTCGCTGATCCACGTGTCCGCCCCCGGATTGCCACCGAACAATCTGTGATCGTTGGCCTGGTAAGCGGCTTCCAAGCATTGATTGGCCGAGATCGTACCTGCTGCAAGGTGAGGTGACAGCTGGCTGGTGCCGAGTAAGTCGGGGATGTCTCTCGCGGTTTCGTAGTCTCGGATTTTGCGCTCGGAAAATTCTTGGAGGGTCGTGAGCGCGTTAGTCTCGCCGCTAGGCCATCGGTCCTCGCCAAAGGACTTGGACACGCCGGCGACACGCTCCGGTGCGACGGCGCTGGCGACCTGCGGACCCTGCGGCTTCGGCCGAGGCAGGCAGTGGATGCCTCGTTCGGTGCACTGGGCGAACCAGCGTTTTTTGAATGGGGTGAATACCGAGTAGCAAGAGCCGTCTGGTTTGCGCACGCTTCCTGGCGGCGCAGCGGTAAAGCCGTGGTGACGCTCTACCGCAATGCCGGCGTCAGCCAGCGCGTCAGCCACGCGCCTATCCCTGCGCTGTTCGTCCACGGCAATTTCGTTGTTCCAAAACACCTTGGATGCGTGAACCGATTGGGCCGCCGTCAGCACCTGAGATGGCGTATCGGCGAAATCGCTGCCCAACACAATCTGGGTTTTGATGCCCAATGCCGATAGCTGCTGACAAACCACGTCGATGCTGCGCAGCATGAACGCAATTTTATAGTCTGAGATTCCGTGGGTTCGCCATTGCTCGGGCGTGAGTAAAAAGAGTCCGCTTACTTGGCCCTGTTCGGCCGCCGCAAAGAGCGCGGGATTGTCGAGAGTCCGAAGGTCGGAGCGGAACCAAACCAAGTGATGAGGCATGAAAGAAGTCCGGTGTGTTACAGGATCACCGAGGCCGCAAACAACGGCGCCAACGCAGCCGCTGGACTCGATGATGTGGCAAAAGCGCTAGGCTCGGCAGGGCTACGTCAATGCAACGCGTTGAGAGTACGCGGCGCTATGTCGATTTTTTGTCAACCAAAAGAGTGCGAGCCTGCGTCAATGTTGGCTGCGGCGCAGGCCTGTTTCAGACCGCTCCAGCGGTCAGCAGCGTGACTACTCTGAGGACGCCTTGCGCAGGCAATAGCCCTGACCCTGGCGTGTTTGCAGCAGCGGTTCGTCGAAGGGACGGTCGATGATACGGCGCAGGTTGTAAATGTGGCTTCGCAGGGTGTCACTGTCTGGTGGCTCGTCGCCCCAAAGTTCCCGCTCCAGAGAGGCACGGGTAACGACCTTGGGCGATTCCCGAATGAGCACGTGCAGGATGTTGAACAAAGTCCGTGACAAGGTCAGCGGCTGTTCGTCGCGAACCACTTCCATGGTGTCCAAGTTTAACGTCAGACCGCCAACGTGATATTCCTTCTCGAGGTGCTGGCTGCGTCGGATTACCGCCTCTAGGCGCGCTTCCAGTTCCGGCATGTCGAAGGGCTTAATCAGATAGTCATCGGCCCCGGATTCAAAGCCCTGTAGCTTGTCGCTCAGTTGATCCCTCGCGGTGAGCATGATGATCGGCGTTGTGACGTTGGCATCGTTCCGCAACCGCTGGCAGACGGTCAGGCCATCCACACCGGGCAGCATCACGTCGAGAACAATGGCCTCGTAAATATTGGTAACGCCCAGGTGCATGGCGGTTAAACCGTCACTGGCGTAGTCGACGATATAGCCGCTGGCTTCAAGATAGGCGCCGACGGTTTCGGCCAGTTCCTGATGGTCTTCTACCAGGAGTATGGACTTATTCGGTGTTTTCATAATCCGGTCCCCAAGGTTGATAGTGCGCGAATCGACAGCCTAGACAGTGGCATAAACCATCGGTAGACGCCACAGGAATTGATGCTGCCAGTTGACCCTTCGCTGCCCGAAGCGGGTGCGCGAATTAGCCTTCTATAGGCCGGATTAACGCGTCTTGCAGAGTGGGCGACAACAGGCGCAAGGCTGTACCTCCAGCGCGGTCGGTGGCGGTGTCGGTAACGCTCGACGAACCTGCCGCATTGCCGGCTGCCTGAGCTGGTTCAGGACAAATGGATGGATCTTCACGATAGCGCAATGCGGCCGAGAGAAACGGATCTTCATCGCTACCCAAGGGGGAGTAATCTTCCGCAGCTTGGCAGCCCGGTAAGGCAACGCCAAAAGATGTCTCGGTGCTGTTGGCAGGCGAAAAGCCGTCGGGGTAGTCGCCAAAACCCAAGGCATTGACCGAGCGGAACTGGGTCGTGAAATAGGTTGTGCCGCAATTGTCTTGGGGATAGAAGCCATAGGGTTTGCCGCACGTCGTGGCGCCGATTTGAATGACTTCAACGCCGACCCCTCTCAACCCGTTAATCAGCGCTTCGGAAGCAGAACAGGTGCTCCCGGTGGTCAGAACGAAAACCCGTGAACTGGGTAAATTTAGCGTCGGCAGCAGGGCGCCCGAAGGCTGCGCCTCGACGGTTGTGGTGCGAAATGCCGTGGGCTGCAGGGCTTGGCCTGTGATCGGGTTTGTGCCGGGGTTCTTGCTATTGAATTCGAGAGACCCGAAGGTCTGACCGGCGACACCGGAACCGGCGATCATGTACGCCAGTTGATTGGCGATATACAGATATCCGCCACCGTTGTAGCGCAGGTCCACCACCAAGTCGGTAATGTTCTGGTCCCGAAAACTGCGTACAGCGTCTACGAGCTTTTGCTCTGCGGTAAGAATATGCCGGTTGAACAGCAGGTAGCCCACGTTGCCGCTATCCGTGACGATAGTGCGAGCGATAGGCACCGGGTCTTCCCTGATTTGCGCGGAGGTCATGGTTACGGTTCGAGGTTGCAACGCGCCCCGATCTAGCACCGAAAAGCTGTGCTGCTCGCCGTTTTGGCGCGGGAAAAGACCGCTATTTAACGTGTCTACATCTGTCCCGTTGATCAGATCTTCGCCGTCGTCAGCGAGAATGCGCGTCCCTCGCCTCATGCCTGCAATGGCGGCAGGAGAACTTGGCTCTACCAGTGAGATGACCAACTCCCTTGGCGGACGGGCGCTAATCAGGCGAAAAGAGGCGCCGTAGCCAAAGGATATGCCCTGTTGGCTCGCGGCTTCGTACTCGGCGGTGTCTCGGGCGTAGTGGAAGCGGTCCTTCGCATTGCCGGCTGGTGTGGTTTCAAGAGTAACCAAGGTTTCGAAGTAATCGGCGACACCTTGGGCAGATGGGGCGATATCCTCTGGGTCGCCATAGTTGATTTCGTCGTACCATAAATAGGTTTCATAGGACCAAGAGCGTAGCCAATAGGCCTCATCCTCGAAGCGACCAAGTAAATCTGGAAAACTCTCTTGGGCGGTGCTGATTCGGGGCGCGCCGCAGGAATCTTTATAGAGATCCGATGCGGGAAAGTTGAGCGCGTTGCCCGTTGTCCCCGGGCCGCTGGGGGGATTGGGTGATATCGGATCCGGATTCCCCACGGCAGGGCTACTGTTGCCTGACCCGCCACCACAACCCGCCAGACCTGCGCAGCATGCTAGGACGGTGATCAGCGATTTTTTGCCAAGCCATGTAACCATGTGATGTATCGCGTTGCGAATGCCAGAGGTTCGTTTTGCTTTCAAGCCAATGTAGACCCAGTTGGGCAAAATACAAAATTCCAGCCTCAGCGTGCGCATTGGACTAAAAACATACTGCATCAACGGTGATTTTGGTCACAATAGATAGATGCCGGAAATCCTGAAATTCGCAAAATATGAAGTGGCTGTCATTCGCTCCAAGCGGCGCAAGAGCGTGGCGGTCAAAGTGGACCTTGACGGTGTCTCAGTGCGGGTGCCCGAGAGTCTGCCGTTATCCGATATTCGTGCCTTGGTCTGGGAAAAAAGTCACTGGATCGAAGCCAAGCTTAAACGCGCCGCGGAAAAGCGTCAGGCGGTTGCAGCCGCTGCCGAGAAAAGCGCCCGGCTAGGTCAAGGCAGTCCCGTCTTGTATCAAGGCAGGCAACTCACCCTCACGCTGCAGCAGGCCGAGCAAACTCGCATCTATCAACAGGCGCATGAACTCATTGTTGAAGCGCCAGGCGCCATGTCCGGAGAGCCCGATCAGCTGCGGGCCATTGTCGAGCAGTGGCTATACGCCAGAGCGGTGGAAGAACTGCACCTGTGCGTCAACGTCTACAAACAGCGGGTGGGGGCGATTCCCAGCCGCGTAGAGGTAAAAAGCTACAAAGCGCGGTGGGGCAGCTGTAAGCCCGATCAGAGTATTCAGCTAAACTGGCGCCTTATTCACGCGCCTATGCACATCATGGACTACGTGGTCGTTCATGAGCTGTGTCACTTACTGGAAATGAATCACGGCCCGCGTTTTTGGTCCCAGGTGGAGCGTGTGGATCCCCAGTATCGGATGAAGCGCCGCTGGCTGCAGGACAACGGCTGGCAGCTGACCGTTTAGTGGCGCGTTTTGAGCCATTTGTTGTCGGCAGCAAGAAGTCATTCGCAAGAACTCATCAACAATAACAAGGAAACCAAAATGAGTGAGAAACCCGCAATCGGCGTGGTCGAAACGGTTGATCGAGGTGTTGCCCTGAATACCATCGTCGCGGCGTTTGCAGCAGATCCGCTGTTGCGCTGGATCATGCCCAAGGCAGACACGTATCTGACCTTTGCCGCCGCTGCCTTTGATAATTTCGGCGGCGCAGCCTTCGCCGCCGGCAGCGCGTATCAGGCCGCCGACTTTGCCGGTGTCGCGCTCTGGATCCCGCCAGGACATGACGATGACGAGGTTGATGCAAACGTGGCAAATCTGTTGGCTCAGGCGGTTACGCCGGAGCGTCTTGACGAGGTGGGCGCGGTCTTGGCAGCAATGCAGTCCTACCACCCAGACACGCCGTGCTGGTACCTACCGCTGATTGGGGTGGACCCCCATCATCAGGGGCGTGGCTTGGGCGCCGAATTGATGAAGTACGCGCTGGCTCATTGCGATGAACAGGGTCTGCCGGCGTATTTGGAATCTTCCAACCCTGCGAACATTTCGCTCTACGAACGGCATGGATTTGAAGTCATCGGCCGCATACAGGAAAGCAGTTCACCCCCCGTACATCCGATGCTCAGGCCGGCGCGTTAATGTGTCCTAAGTGATGTCGCATGCCGGCATCGTTCATTGCGTGAAGGTGCCGGTCAGCGTGGCTTGGGCGACCACATTTGCTGCGTAGGCTTCTTCAAACTCGCTGCGGGTCAACGCATCTAAGCGAGTCAAAGTCGGTTGGTTGGCATTCAGCGCGTAGAGCGTGAAGGTGTAGGTGTGGGCATTTCCGGGCGGCGGGCATGGGCCTTCGTAGTCGTTGGTTCCAGCGTAGGTGAGGCCTTCCACTGCACTACTGAAACCGCTGACGTCCACCAAGGTGCTCGGGTCCAGATCTTCTGCTAACGCGTCAATAGACCCGTTGATGTTGAACAAGTTCCAGTGCACGCAGGCATTGGCGTCGGTGCCGCAGGGTGCGGTTTCATCATCAACAACCAAGGCGAAGCTGCTAGTGCCTGCCGGGGCGTTCTGCCAGCTTAACTGCGGAGAGTAATTGTTGCCGCCAAGGTTCGCGCAGGCGTGAATGAGAGGAATAGCCGTGCCGGCTGTAAATCCGGAGGCTTTTAGCTGGAAGTCGTCGTTTTCATCATTTTCCACTTGTGCCAGCAAGCCCACCGAGCCGCTGTCGGTGCCGTCGGAAACGACGATTGTGACTTGGTATAAATTGTCGCCGTCGCTGTCCGCCGGTGCTTCAAAGTCGGGGGCGGTCAGAAAAGTCAGGACACCATCCTCGCTGATTTCAAAACTTTGGGCATCGATGCCCGAAACAGCAAATGTGATGGTGTCGCCGTCAGGATCTGAGGCGGAAATTGTGGCGACCTCAGTAGTATTCTCGGTCACGGTAAAAGTCCCGATCAATGGGTCTATCTGCGGAGCTCGATTCGAACCTTCGCCGGCATCTTGCAGCTCAGTCCCACTGCCGCCGCCGCAAGCGCTTACCAAACTGGACAGGGCCAGCGCCCAATACGTAACAGGCTTCATAGAGGCGTCCTCCGCTAACAATTAATTGA
>JAYNPH010000028.1:0-9901 GCA_038113685.1 Gammaproteobacteria bacterium | reverse complement strand
ACATCGGACTAAAGATCAGAGCAAATGGTTGGGATTTTTCCGCGTTGGCTTACTTTGCAGCGTCCAGCGTCGCGGGTTGCTGGCGGGGCTATCTGTCGAGACGATCTAACAGGGCAAATGCCCCGTTAGATCGGTGTCGTCAGCGTTAGTCGAACAACTCACCGCCACAGGCTGACGCGGTGGTGCCATATTTTTCGAAGGCCTTGATGACGTTGGCACCGGTGCGCCAGCGATGAACCTCGTCTGGTCCGTCCACCAATCGCTGGGAGCGAATGCCCGTGTACCAGCGAGCCAGCGGGGTATCGTGGCTGTACCCCAAGGCGCCGTGAAGCTGCAGCGCGGTATCCACAACCTGATGCACCATGTTGGCGAGGAACACTTTGGCAATGCCATTCTCATTGCGTAAATCCATACCGTTTTCGGCCTTGTAAGCGATATGCAGCAGCATTAGGCGGGCTTTGTAAATTTCGGATGCGCAGTCGGCCATCATCCAGCGCACGCCTTGGCGGTCGGCTAGGCGCTCACCGAAGGTGCTGCGATTCACCACATGTTTCGCTGCTAAATCCAAGGCGCGCTGGGCCATGGCCACGTTATGCATGCCATGTCGCAGGCGGCCATAGGCCAGACGGTGTTGCCCCATGTTAAAGCCTTGACCCTGACCACCTAAAATATTGTCCCGAGGTACGCGCAGGTTTTCGATCTTGATCTCTGAATGGCTGCCGCCTAGCTTCAGGCCAAGGGGTGAGTGAGGCTGCATGGTCTCGATGTTGCGGATACTCTCGTCGCCGGGATTCGGCAGTTCTACGATGACGGTGCGGTATTGTTCGTGGCGGGGGGCATCCGGATCTGTTTTGGCCATCACTACGGCAATGTCTGCCACGCTGGCGGATGAGCTGAACCACTTTTCGCCGTTCAGCACCCACTCGTCTCCGTCGAGAACCGCGGTGGTTTGCATCCCCGTTGCATCGGCACCGGCTGCTTTTTCGGTCATGGAATAACAGATGCGTTTTTCGCCGTTGAGCAACGGCTTCAAGAATTTTTCTTTTTGAAAATCTGTTCCGTGTTCCAGCAGGGTCAGCATGGTGGCATCGTCAGGGCCCTGAGTATTGAGCGATAACGCGCCCAAAAAGCTTTCACCCAGCTCCATTTGCACCAAGGCATTGGCCAGCGGCCTCAGCCCCATGCCGCCGTGTTCCGTGGGGATAAACGGACACCACAGGCCTTGGCTGCGAGCCTTGCTGCGCAGACCCGCAAGGGTTTCATCAAAGTTCTCAGCAGTACAGGTCTCCTCTGCCGGATGACACTCGTTTTGCACGAAGGCCCGGACCTTGTTGCGGACAGCCTTGGTCTCTTCCGGAATAGTAAAGTCGATCATGTTCCCCCCAGGAATGTTAATAAAATTTACGATCCGGCAAATGTAGCACGAAGGTATTTTCAGCGCTTTGTCTTGTTCCGGGGTGGAACAGCAGGTACAAAAAGACCATCAAAACCAACTGGAGAGGAAGGATGAGTGATGCCGTAGATTTGGACAGTGATCTGTTTGAGCTAGCCATGTCCGCTGAGGCGCAGCCGTTGATGGACTCGGTGCAGCGTCATATTGCTGAAAACGTCGAGCCCATCGTTGAAGAGTTTTACGCCCTGAACAACGAAAAGACCGATCGCTGGAGTTGGCACCCGCGGCAGCTGGAGCTGTTGGAGGTGGCGAAAAACAAGGCGAAAGAATCCGGCCTGTGGAACTTCTTCTTGCCCGACGCCGATACCGGCGAGGGTCTGACCAACTTGGACTATGCCTACATCGCTGCTGAATTGGGCAAGGTGCCATTAGCATCGGAAACTCTGAACTGTAGCGCCCCGGATACCGGCAACATGGAGGTGTTGGAGCGGGTGGGTACCCCCGAGCAGAAAGAGAAGTGGCTCAAGCCATTGTTGAACGGTGAAATTCGCTCGGCCTACGCCATGACCGAACCGGCGCTGCCATCGTCGGATGCAAAAAACATCAGTACTCAAGCGGTGTTGGATGGCGATGATTGGGTGATCAACGGTGAAAAGTACTACATCAGTGGCGCCGGCGATCCGCGCTGCAAGGTCATGATCACCATGGTCAAAACCAGCCCGGACGCAGCGCCCAGCCGCCAACAATCCCAAATCCTCGTGCCCACCGATACCGAGGGCGTAGAAATCTTGGAAGGGATGCAGGTGTTTGGTGAAGACCACGCCCCGAGAGGGCATATGCACATTCGCTTCAACAATGTGCGGGTGCCGAAAGAGAACATTCTTCTTGGCGAGGGGCGCGGCTTTGAAATTTCTCAGGTGCGTTTGGGGCCGGGGCGAATTCACCACTGTATGCGCTCCATCGGCAAAGCGGAAAAAGCGCTGGAGTTGATGGTGAAGCGCTCGGGTACTCGGGTCGCCTTTGGCAAGCCCATCGCCAAACTCGGCAAGAACATTGAAGTGATTTCTCGCGCGCGAATCGAAATCAACGCCATGCGCCTAGCCGTGCTGCAGGCGGCTAAGGCCATGGATGTGCTGGGCAATAAAGAGGCTCGGGTTTACGTCAGCGCGGTGAAGGCCATGGTGCCGGAGAAGGTCTGCGAGATTATCGATGCGGCGATTCAGATGCACGGCGCCACGGGTATCTCTCAGTGGACCCCATTGGCCACCATGTACACCGACATGCGGCACCTGCGGTTTGCTGACGGCCCCGACGAAGTGCACCACATGGTGGTGGGCCGAGCCGAGCTGCAAAAGTACGATTTGTGGTAAGCGCGACCGCCTGAGATCTTGGCTGCTCGCTCAAGCGCTGTCGGCATCTTTCATGCGCTCGCCCCGGGGGTCGTAAAAGGCCCCTAGCTGTACAGTGATCGGGTAGCGCTTCAGGGCCACTTCCACCTGAAAGTGGCCTTGTGTTAGCCATTCTGCGGTAACGCCGTTCGGGTGAGTGATGTCCGCCACAGCTAAGCTTTTGCCGACCCGATGTCCCCAGGCTGCCGACGTGGTCAACCCCACGAAAACCCCGTCTCTAAAAATCGGTTCGTCATGCAGCATAAATGGCGGGTCAGGATCGTCGATGGCCAGATTCACCAGTCGTCGGCGTTGAGGGCCGCGCTGAGCATCAATGGCAGCCTTGCCGAGGTAGCTGCCTTTGTTCCGCGATGCCGCAAATCCTAAGCCCGCTTGCAAGGGGGTGATGTGGTCATGAATGTCGTCCCCCCAATGCCGGTATCCCTTTTCCATACGGCAGGCGTTCATGGCGTGAAAGCCGGCGGGTTGCAACTGTAACGGCTCGCCAGCCGCCACCAAGCGCCGCCACAACGCTGATGCTCGGTCTTTCGTGACGTAAAGTTCGTATCCGCGCTCACCCACATAGCTCAGGCGATTGGCGCGAAACTCGATATCCCGGGCACGCAAAACGGCTGAGGTGTAATAGTCGATGCCGCCCACCTGCTCAGGAGCGGCGCAAATATCAGCCAAAAGCTCGGTGGATCGCGGACCCATAACCCCAATAATGGCAGTGTCTTGAGCTTGGGTGATGCTGCACTGGAAGCTGCTGCCGTGCTTGTTCAGCCAAAACCAATCCCGGCGTTCGCTGGCGCAGCCGCTCACGACCATAAAGGACTGGGCGTCCAGTCGCGTGATGGTCACATCGGCTTCAATGCCCCCCGCTTCGTTGAGCCACTGGCTGTACACAATGTTGCCGACCGGCACATCCACATCATTTGCGCAAATATGCTGCAGGCAGCTCAGGGCTTGCGGACCTTGGAGGTAAAAAACGGGATAGCTGGATTGATCAAAAAGCGCCACGTGATTCGCCACCGCCTCGCATTCCCGCTGGCAGGCGTCGAACCAGTTGGGCTTGCCGTAGGTGTACTGGTAAGCCCTTGCCTCATCCAGCGCGTACCAGTTCGGCCGCTCCCACCCCGCGAGTTCGCCCATGACGGCGCCATGGCCAAGCGTAGTCTCGTGCAGGACACTCAGGCGTCTATTGCGACTGGTCGCGTACTGGCGATGGGGCCAATGCATATCGTATAGCAAGCCCAAGGTTTCGGTGGTGCGTTCGCGCAAAAAGCTGGGTTCACTCTGAAACGGAAAGGTGCGACGGACGTCCACATCCCACAAGTCCATGGGCGGTTGGCCGTCTTGCATCCACTGGGCCAACACCTTGCCCGCCCCGCCAGAAGACTGGATGCCGATGGAGTTGAAGCCACAGGCGACAAACAGGTTTTCCGCTTCCGGGGTGGGTCCCAGCAAGTAGCGATCGTCGACAGTGAAACTTTCGGGGCCATTGAAAAACAGGTTGATGCCGGCGTCGGCCAGTTCCGGAAAACGGCGGATGGCGGTTTCCAGAATCGGCTCAAAGTGAGCAAAGTCATCGGGCAGGGCATCGAAACAAAAGTCTTCAGGAATGCCGTCTATACCCCACGGTTTTGCCTTTAGCTCGAAGGCGCCCAGTAACAGTTTGCCGGCATCGAACTTGAAATAGGCCTGTTCATCGGGCACCCGCAAGGTAGGCCGCATTTTATCGAAGGCGGCCAAGGGTTCGGTAACCAAATAAAAGTGTTCGGCCGCGTGCAGAGGCAGGTGAATGTCATGCTGGGCGGCAAATTCTCTCGACCACATACCGCCGGCCAGCACGACTTGCTTGGCCCGCAGCAACGCACCGTTTTGCAGATAAACGCCAATCACCTTGCCGTGCTCAATCGCTAGACGGCTCACCAGGGTATCTTCGTAGATCTCGGCACCGCCCTGACGGGCGCCCTTGGCCAGCGATAGCGTGGTATCAACGGGATTGGTTTGTCCGTCTCCGGGCAAATAAACGCCGCCGCAAAGATCGCGCGTTTCAATGCCCGGCCACTGCTGGTGAACAAAATCCGCGTCAATAAGCTCGCAGGCAACCCCAAAAGCATTGGCCATGGTGGCCTGTCGCTTCAGTTCCTCGAGGCGCTCCGGGTGCAGGGCCAGCGTCATGGAGCCAGTTTGCTGATAGCCGGTTTGTTGTCCCGTGTGGCGGGCCAACTCGGCGAACAACTGCACCGAATACTGCGCCAGTCGCGTCATGTTTTGTGAAGCCCGTAGCTGAGCGACCAAGCCCGCAGCGTGCCAGGTGGTGCCCGAGGTGAGCTTTTTGCGCTCCAGCAAAACCACATCGCTAACGCCGAGTTGGGTCAGGTGATAGGCGACGGAGCATCCGACAATGCCCCCGCCAATGATCACGACGTCAGCAGAATTCGGTGGCGTGCGGGTCATAAGAATTCCTCATTAGCCGGGCGAGGCCGTTCTTTTAGAGCTGGGCTGCTAAAGCCCGCAGCGCTCTATAGGTGGCCGCGTACAAGGCAAGGTTTGCTGGCGATGGCTGGGAGGACAGTTTGACGCAAACCAGTTCCTTGGCCTGATTGATGTAGATCGTCTGGCCGTGAATGCCGATACAAAGCATTTCACCCGCGCCGGGGTCAGCCCATACCTGATTGCAGTAATGACCGCTGGGCAACATGGGTCCATAGTCGCTGGCGGCGAATAAACGCTGCAGCTCTGGCGTGCCCGTGCGGGTCTGTCGGACCCAGCTCTCAGGGATAATTTGTTTATCGTTGTAGTAACCGTCGTGCCTGAGCATTTCACCGAATCGGGCCAGATCTGCGGCGCAAGCACTCATACCCGCGCCCATATAGGGTGCGCCCGTGGCGTCAATCACCACGTTGGCATCGGCCTGCGGTCCCAAGGGTTGCCACAGGCGTTGGGTTAAAAAGTCCACAAAGGGTGTGGCAGTGGCCTTGGCAATGAGCGCGGCGCATAGGTTGGTCAGCACCGTGCGGTAATGGAAGTGTTCGCCCTCTTGCTGCTCCGTTTGGCGACGTCGCTGGCAATACTCCAGCAGCGACTTGGGAGCGTCCGCTGTTTGCAGATCGGGCCGCCAGCCCACCACAGCGGCTTCATGCCAAAAGTCGTCCAAGGGGCTGTCGTAATCTTCGGAGTAGGCAACCGCCGAAGTCATGTTTAAGGCGTTGGCAACGGTGGTGTCGCGAAAGGCGCTTTCGCCCAGTTCGGGCAGGTAGTGGCTGACCAGCCGATTGGGGTCTAAGGCGCCATCGTCAACGGCAATGCCGGCGGCCATGCCAACAAATGACTTTGATACGGAATTCAACAGGTGCGGCGTGTCGGCCTGCATGTTGTTGCGATATTCCTCGGTCAGGATGACCCCGCGCCGCATGACTAAAAAGGCGTCGGTAAACGTGGTGTCGAGAAAGTGCTGAAGTGGCTCGGTTCGGCCGCCTCCGACGGGATAGGCTATCTGGCTAAGATCCGTTGGCTGGCTCTCCAGCGCCCTGACTTGTCCGCTACCCGTGTGGATCGTTGCCGTCGCAAACAGATCCGACATATGTTGAAAGCTGTGGCGATTGTGGGGAGGCTGATTCCAGTTTGCTGCGGAGTAGCTGAGATTGGTCATGGTTGCCTGCCTATTATTTTTTGCTGTTGCGCCGCTGCCAAAGCATCGCCATAGAAAACGTTAAGTCAAGGGTCACTGTTTTCAATTAAAGCGGCGGAGCGCATGATGCCAACAACTAAGTCTTTAACTTACTGTGTTAGGGGGAATCATGACGTTACGTAACAAGCTGGTGTCAGCGCTGCTGGTTTTGGCCGTTGTGTTTGTTTTTGTCGCACCCATTGGTCCAGTGCCAGGTTTTTTTATTGGGGGTAAGGCAACATCCGTGCCCAGTGAGTGGCCGGACACCGCTCGCGTAAACGAGATTTTGCTTAAGGTGCCGGGGACGCCCGCTCGGGTGGTGGTGATCTGGTTGGTGCAGGTCGAAGGGTCGATCTATGTCGTGGGCAATGCAGACAGCGGTTGGGTGCAGCGGATCGGCGAGCAGGGGGCCGTTGCGATGCGCCTAGAAGGCAACACCTACGCTTTGCAGGCCAATCGGGTCAGGGAAAATTTGCCCGGAATCGTGACAGCCTACAAGGATAAGTATCGTCCTAACTATCCCGATATCGTGGCGGGTTTTCCGTCCCTAGAAGAAGCCAAGGACGGTTTTGCGGTGTTTCGTTTGACTGCGCCTGCGGATTAGCCGTTACCTTTTAGCCAGCATCAACAGGGTCATGTGGGGCACCGTTAGCGCTGCCAGGGCGACAAACGTGTAGCGCAAAACCGAATCATCTAGCCCGATTGCCAGCGCGCTTAATGTGCCGTTAGAAGAGGCATCGCCGGCGGGTATCAAAATGGCAAGGGTCCCAATACAGCCGATGACCAGTGCTGACAGGGCGTAAATACCTAGGTTCGACGGTTGCGAGATTCGCCGTCGCCAATGGTTAAAATGCAAAGGGCCGTGCAGACAGGCGAAGTAACAGGCAAAGGCTGCCAGTGGCCCCCCCAGAGCACAAGCCAGCGCATAGCACATCAGCAGTGGTCCGCTAGCGGCTGTGCGAGGCAACTCGACATGGTCCCGATCAGCCTTGAGCTGGCGATGCGTTATCCAAGACAGACCGCACCACAGGGTGGCGGGAATCGCCAGCATGCCGGCGATAGCGGTGAAGCGCCCAAGCTCCGAAACGCCGGTAATGGTTTCAAACAGCGCGGCCACTTGATCTGAAGCGATTAGACAGGGCAGTCCCACGATGGCGCTGCCCCAGGCAAGTTTTTCTGCCGAGCTGGCGTTCGGCCAGTCGGAATCCCCAAAGTGGTAGGCGGAGTAGGCGAGGAAGCTTGCGAGGAATATCAGCGGCAGAGTTGACCAGATAAGAACCGTTAGCGCTATTAAACCAAGATAAAAACCAATGGCTGTTGCAAGGGCGTGGCCTTGGTATCGACTGGTCATGATGTACAGATCGAAAGCACCGTGTGGAAGGCCTGCGACTAAAATGAGCAGACACAACCCGGCTATGAAGCCTGTGTGGGCGCCGCCAAGAACGAGTACCAAGGCGCTGACCAACAGACACCCTGCCAGATAAACACGAAAAGGCTTAAGCGCCGGCAGCATGTCTGAGTGCTTGTTTGATAAACGTGCATTTCGGCAATGCCAGCATGACTTTCATGTAATCGCTGAGACGCGCCTTGTCCGTGAGGAACCGTATCAAGACATCACTGGGAACACGCTGAAACAGCCTTAGAAAAGTTGCTCCGGCTTGTTCCGGGTATTGCTCCAAAAAACCTATGAACACTGCGTCGAACCAGCGGCTGAGGTCCGATCTCGCACTGGCCGCTACACCGTCAACGCCAGATGACAGCGCCCGCGCTTGCCGTTGGGCTTGGTCTTGAGCGTGAGGGTAGCAATAGCCTGTCGAGGGTTTCGTTGTGTCTGCGTGCAGGCCCATGGGGATGATGCGTTGATGGGTCCGGTGTTTGAGGCTTGGCGCCCGGCGGGGCATTGGTATCACGCCTTGTTCTCTTCTGGTGACTTGCCAATGACTCAGGCTGAAACGTTTTTTCAAATAGTCCGTCAGTTCGCGGCTATAGGTGTCGTCATCCAGCAGGGTTGCCGAAAAGTGCGTGGTTTCCACCAACGCACGACGACGGTCAAAGGGCAGGACGTAGTAGAAGTGAATGTCTTTCGACGCCGGGGCGAAGTCCATCAGCGTAACTGTAGAGGGATCAAACACATCGTGATCGGTCTCTATCTCCCAACCCATAAAGTGCTGTAGCAGGACGCCACTCAAGACCGGTGTGGGCCGAGTATCGATGGCCAGTCCAGCGCGCAGATTGCCCGCGGTGCTGCGAACGAACACACCCTGCTGGCTCGGTTCTACCGATTCTGCCCGTTCCCCCAGCCGCAGAGCGACCGAACTCGAAGCGCCGATAATCTGTTGGGCAATGCGATAGAACAGGCCGCTGTCGACTCGAACGTAAGGGGTTTCTGGGCTGCTGCACAGATGGGTTTGCCCCGCGTGACTGACCGTCCAGTGTTTCCAGCTATGGGTAATGGCCTCGTCGAAGGGCGTAGGCCCCTGCTGCCAATAGCACCATGTTTTGTCCTGGCTGTACTCGCTGCGGGGTTCAATGACTAGGGTTCGTTGTTGGGCTTGGCGAGCGCATTGCTCTTGCGCGATGGCGCAGGCTAAGGACAACCCGGACATGCCGCCGCCGAGGATGACAACATCAAGGTCGGTTTGACCGGCATGGGTTTGGGTCATCAGTCTCAGGCGGTAAAACGTCGTTGGTCGAGGGCTTGATGCAAATACTCTGGGTGCTCGACCTTGCCAATAAGAAGGGTGCTGGAGCCATCCCGCAACCGCTGCAGAAACAGATCTGCGATCAACCGACACTTGTGTTCCGTGGCAACCACCGTGCGCTGCTGCCAGTAGCTGTCGGGATTGGCCACGATCTTTTCGCCGATGGCCTGATACAGCCGCGCGGCTACCTTAATGGCATGGCGCACTGAGCGCGGCAGATAGCCGTAACCCATGGCAGCGCTGGTGTAGTACTCGTCAGCAATGTTTACCAGACGCGTTGCGCCTTTGTAGGCGCTCTGCCGCTGGGATTCGTCTGCGGTCATCAGGCCTTGGCAGGTCACCGGACTTGGCAGTAAATCAGCGGGCACGTAGATTCGTCCGCGTTCGGCATCTTCTAAAACGTCACGGGCGATGTTGCTCATTTGCATGGCAAGGCCCAAGTCCACAGCAAACGGCAGGGCGCGTTTGTCGCGCACACCGAAGATGTGGCACATCATCAGACCTACTGTAGAGGCCACGCCATAGGCAAAGCGAACCAACTCATCCATGTGCTTGAGTTGTCTGGGGTACTGGTCGTCAATCAGGGTATCTATGAAATCCAGCAGCAGGGTGGTGGGGATTTCAAACTGATGCTGCAGGACCAACATATCTGCTATGCCAGCGTCGGCGCTGGTACCTGTGCAAATGTCCTGTCGAATGCTGAGCAGTTTGGCGTGATTGACCCCGGCGGGGGCTGCGTCCG
>JAYNPH010000027.1:6658-9208 GCA_038113685.1 Gammaproteobacteria bacterium | reverse complement strand
CGCGAGTTTATCCGAGGCATTCACCAGAACTATGGAGCGCAGCAGCGAGACACCAATTTTTGGAATCATCAGGCCAAGTTAACCGATGCTTGGTATTCGGGACAGACGGGCATCGAACCCTTGGATGCGGCGATAGTCGAGGCCCGGGAATACGGGTGGTCTCATCACATTCCGCGGCTGATGGTGGTCGCCAATCTGATGACGCTGTGCGAAATACGACCGCGTGATGCCCATCGCTGGTTTATGGAAATGTATGTGGACTCCTCTTCTTGGGTGATGGGTCCGAATGTGTATGGCATGGGGATTTTTAGCGACGGCGGCATCTTTGCTACCAAGCCTTATATTTGCGGATCCAACTACTTGCTGAAGATGAGTGACTACAAAAAAGGGCCTTGGTGTGACGTGGTAGATGGCCTGTATTGGCGCTTCATCGCCACCAACCGAGATTTCTTTTCTTCGAATCCGCGTTTGGCGTTAATGCCCAAAGCTCTGGACCGGATGAAACCTGAGCGCAGGGAACATATCTTCGCCTCGGCCGAATCGTTTTTGTCTACCCACACCGGTTAGCGCTAAATCGCGTTAAACTGACGCTATGACTGACCCGCTAACATTTTCGACTCTGGCGCTGCGGCCGGAACTCCTTCAACGTGTCCAAAATATGAACTTCAGGCACATGACCCCGGTTCAAGCCGTCGCGCTCCCTCCTGCGCTGGCAGGTAAGGATGTGGTCGCCCGAGCCAGCACCGGAAGCGGAAAAACCGCGGCCTTCGCCCTAGGCTGTTTGCAGCGATTGGCGCACACTCAATTTCACGTGCAGTCATTGGTGCTTTGCCCAACTCGCGAACTGGCAGAGCAAGTGGCTACCAGTTTCCGTGAACTCGCCAAACACCTCGCCAATACCAAGGTAATCACGCTTTGCGGCGGTGTTGCCTTGGGTCCACAAATTGCATCATTGCAGCACAGTGCCCACATCGTCGTTGGTACCCCTGGGCGGGTATTGAAACATCTGCAAAAGAAAACCTTACATTTGCAGGGTTTAGCTACCTTAGTGCTGGACGAGGCGGATCGGATGTTGGATATGGGCTTTGCCGACGAGATTGACGCTATTTTGGGTTATCTGCCGGAACCCCGACAAAACCTGCTTTTTTCGGCCACCTATCCTGACGAGGTCGCCGCAGTGGTTTCGGCTTTATGCCCGGACGCGGTTCGCGTTGATGTGACTGAGTCGGAAGCGGCGCCGTCAATTTCAGAGTATTGGTGCCATGCGCCATCTGCCCGGCAGCAGAGGGAGCGGGTGGACGCGCTGGTGCGCGGTTTACACCGTTGGGGCGGCAAGCTGAACTTGGTGTTCTGTTCGACCAAAATTCAGTGTGCCGAGGTCAGCCGGCAGTTGGGTAGTTTAGGCTATAGCGCCGTTGCCCTGCACGGCGACATGGAGCAGGCCGAACGCAGCCGCACGTTGATTCGATTCGCTAACGGCAGTGCGAACGTGCTTGTTGCAACGGATGTAGCCGCTCGAGGCTTGGATATCGACGACGTTGACGCGGTGTTTAATTTCGAGTTGCCTCATCAGGGGGAGGTCTATGTTCATCGTATTGGCCGCACCGCGCGAGGTGGCAAAACCGGCGTCGCGCTGAGCTTGGTATCCGAGCGCGAGATGACGCGTTTGCGCGGCATGGAGGCCGAACGGGGAGGCGGTCCCATGCGGCTGTGGCGAGCGGAAGAGACGGGTGACCAGTCTTCGCTGCCCGAGCCCGACGTTTATACGCTTGAAATCAGCGGCGGGCGAAAACACAAATTGCGTCCAGGGGATATTTTGGGTGCGCTGACCGCCACTCAAGAGCTCGGAGCCGACGCCGTGGGCAAAATCGATATCCTTCCCACGGTGAGCTATGTGGCAATTGCGAAAGCTCAAGCGGGAACGGCCCAAGCGCTGATTAACGGCGGTAAAATTAAGGGCCGCCAGTACCGCGCCCGAGGGCTTGGTTAGGATCAGCGCGGGCTGCTGTCTGGTCGGCCTCTACCTCGGCTGCGTTTGCGCCGTTTCGGCGGACGGTTGCCACCGTCGACGCCGCCAGCGTTGTGGTACTTCCGCCGTCCGTTGCTTTGTCGTTGATCGGCAAAAGGATCGACATTGGCGTTGCTGACGCCCGGTCGATTGCCGTTCACTTCCGGCTTATCTGCCCAATCCTCAGGCTCAGCCCGATTGCCCGAGACCTTGTTGCCATTAGCCTGCCTTGCCGCTTCGGTCGTTGCTTTACGACGTCGTGATCGTTGCCGTTTGCCGCCGGACTCGTTGCCGTTCCTATTGGCTCGGGAACCCTTTGAGGCGGTGTTCTGACGAGCGGGCTGGGATTGAACTGGATCCGTTTGAATCTCTGGCAGTTCAATGTCCAAGGTGACCGGCTGAAGCTGGAGTTTGGTCAGGCGTTGAATGGCCTTTAGGCGACTGACCTCGGCAGCGTCAACCAGTGCCCAAGCGACCCCACCTGCGCCGGCTCTGGCGGTTCGGCCGATGCGGTGCACGTAACTTTCTGGCTCGTGGGGTAG
>JAYNPH010000027.1:3705-6648 GCA_038113685.1 Gammaproteobacteria bacterium | reverse complement strand
GCTCGTAGTTGATAACGTGGGAGACCTCGCGGATATCGATTCCTCGCGCGGCGATGTCTGTGGCCACCAATATCCAGGCATCTCCGGTCTTGAAGTTCTCTAGGGCGCGCTGGCGGGCGGCTTGGGTTTTGTTGCCATGGATAACTTCCGCAACGAAGCCTGAAGCATTCAACTGTCGCGCGACTTTGTTTGCGCCGTGCTTGGTTCGAGTGAAAACAATCGCCCGCACAACGCCCTTGTCCCGGAGCAGGTGTTCCAGCACAGCACGCTTATGTTTTGTTGCGGTGTGGATCACCCGTTGGTCAATTTTAGCAACCGTGATCTCTTCAGGTGACACGTCGATACGAACAGGATCCCGCAGTATTTCCTTGGCGAGTTTGCTGATTTCTTCTGGCATCGTTGCTGAAAACAGCAGGGTTTGTCGTTCCTGTGGCAGTGCGCTGATGATGCGACGCACATCTGGGATAAAGCCCATGTCAAGCAGCCGGTCGCATTCGTCCAGCACTAGGAAGCGAGTTTCGCTCAAGCTGACGTGGCCTTGATTCATAAGATCCAATAGCCGCCCCGGGGCAGCAACCAGAATGTCCACGCCGCCCCGCAGTTTTTTGACCTGAGGATTCTGATTAACGCCGCCAATGATGCAGACGTATTTCATGTTGCTGTCACCGCCCAAGCGCTCAAGCTCACCGTGTATTTGCAGAGCGAGTTCCCGGGTAGGCGCGAGGATCAGCGAACGCGGATGACGAGGCTTTGCCCTCATTTCACCTTTGTTGCGTGCGGCTTCTTCCACTAAATTTTGCAGCAGCGGTAGGCCGAAGGCGGCGGTTTTGCCGGTTCCGGTTTGGGCAATGCCTAAAATGTCTTTGGTAGCTAAAACCTGAGGAATAGCCTCGCGCTGAATGTCGCTGGGTTCGGTGAATCCTAGCGCCGCCACGGTTTCACAGTAGCTGTTGTGCAGTCCGAGTGTTGCAAAAGCCCCATCGCTCATATGTCGTCCTTGGTTCACTCGTCGCGCTGGGGCCCGAGTGATTTTTTGCTTTGATGCGCTCTGCCATGTGCAGGGTGTTGGCTTGGTAGCCGATCACTGTCGAAATCGAAGATTTACAGCGCGAAATCAATGACGTTGCAGCCGTGCTCGTGGGCCATGACTGTAGCTGTATGGATGCTTCGTAAATCCGACGGCGCGGTTTGCATCAGTAGTTCAAGCAAACTCTCGCACCGTGAGGTGGGGTAGGCTTGTCTGGAGGCGTGGCCTCCAATTTTCCCGTGCTTCCTACTCACCATTGCATGCGTCGCAGGGCAACGGGGTAGAAGTCGCGGAGACTGACGCCCATCAACAGGGGAGTCAAGTGTTTGAAGCGAAATAATGAACGCTCTTGCAGTCCCGGCGTGGGATGGGTCCACCCTCTCAATCTCGCTCAGCACGTGCACATAATGGGCGTTTGTGCGCGCTATTTTCATCTCGCAGGATTTACACTAACCGAGACAAAATCACCCCGCATTAGGAGGACCGATTGAATAGCAGGTTCATCACGGATGCACTGCGCTGTATTGCCTTTGTTGTGTTGCTTGGCGGCTGCAGTGATTCAGAGTTTGTTGCCGATGACTATCTTTACTTGGGCGATCTTTACGACGTTACCATTCGTAGAGATGTTCGCGGGGTGCCCCATGTCTTGGGAGCGTCGAATAAAGACGCGGCTTTTGGCTTTGGTTATGCACAGGCTGAGGACAATTGGCAGTTAATAGAGGACTCCATGCCCGTCTATCGTGGCAACAATGGATTATTTGTTGGCCAAGAAGGCGCGGCTACAGACTACTTGGTGCATTGGTTGGGGTTGTGGGAAACCCTAGAGCAGAACTATCGCTGGGATTTGAGTCCGCAAGTGCGTGCATACGTCGAGGCTTATGCTGACGGCCTGAACTTTTACGCGGCGACGCATCCGCAAGCCGTTGATACCAGAATTTTGCCCATTACCGGCAAAGATGTGGTGGCTGGGTTCATGGTTCGGCATTTGCTTTTTTACGGATTTCAAAACACCGTTCAAGAATTACTGGGCGATCAACGGCAGCGGTCTGTTAGCGCGGTCATTCGCCCAACGGGGCCGAAAGTTCTGGATTTGCCTCAACCGGAACCGCTGATCGATGCGCCTGACGTATTGAATCAGCCGCCGCCAGAAATCATGATGATGGGAGTCCCCATCGGCTCTAACGCATTCGCTATTGCCCCGCAAATTTCTGATGAGGCAATGACGCGTCTGGCTATCAACTCCCATCAGCCCACCACGGGGCCAGTTGCTTGGTATGAGGCCCATATTAAAAGCGCTGAAGGCCTGAATGTAATGGGAGGGCTGTTTCCGGGAAGCCCGGTGATCCATGTAGGTTTTACCGAGAATATAGGCTGGGGGGCCACGGTTAATAACCCGGATTTGGTGGACGTTTATGTGCTGGAGATGAATCCGGATGATGACAACCAATACCGCTTGGACGGGCAGTGGCGGGACTTGGAGGTTACAGATGTTGAACTCAAGTTAAGGTTTTGGGGCTTCATTCCCTGGACCGTCACCCGAGAAAGTTTGCGCTCGGTTCACGGACCGGTGCTGCGCACAGACCACGGCGTCTACGCGGTACGCTATGCGGGCATGGGTGAACTGCGCCAAGTGGAGCAGTGGTATCGCATGAATCTTGCGACAGACTTCTTGGATTGGAAAGACGCCATGCGCATGATGTCTTTCGCCAGCTTTAACTTTGTATACGCGGACAAGCAGGGCAACATCATGTACCTGCACAACTCCTTAACGCCTAAGCGCGACATTCGCTACGACTGGTCGCAATACCTGCCCGGCGACGATTCCAGTTTGATTTGGAAAGAGCATCTTGGCTTTTCCCAGCTGCCCCAAGTGGTTAATCCTGATAGCGGTTTTGTCTTTAGCGCCAATCAGACAC
>JAYNPH010000027.1:0-3695 GCA_038113685.1 Gammaproteobacteria bacterium | reverse complement strand
CGACAATCCCAGGGAAAGTGCGTTCGTCCCGGAACATGGGTTTCAGCAGGATATGACTAATCGTGCTCAACGGGGCTTGGAGCTGTTTCAGCAGTATGGGCCGACCATAAGCGCTGAAGAGTTTTTCGCGATCAAGCACGATAAGTTTTATTCGCCGAATACTTATTACGTTGCCTATATCCGTACTGTAGTGAATCAAGTTGTGACAGATCCGCTGCTGGCACGGGCGCAGGCTGTGCTGAATGAGTGGGATTTGGGAACCGATCTGAGCAATACAGGCGCGGCCCTAGGCACCTGTTTTTTGCGCTCGGCGGTTGAAGCCAAGGATCCGATAGCGCAGGACGGCGACAGGCTATTGAGCCTGCTTAAAAGCTGTGCCGAGACCTTGGAGCGGGCATTTGGTCGTTTGGATCCTCAATGGGGTTTGGTAAACCGCCATGTGAGGGGCGAGGTGAACTTACCCATCGCCGGCGGACCCGATATCTTGCGAGCCGTATACGGCAGCGGTCTAGAAGAGGACGGTTTTTTGACCAACCTTGCCGGAGACGGGCTGTATTATCTGGTGGCTTGGGATGCTAAGGGACAACTATCGGTGCAGGGTGTGCATCAGTACGGGAGCGCAACGCTGAACGCGGCTTCGCCTCATTACGCCGACCAAGCGGAAGACTTTGTGAATGAGGTGTTGCACCCGCCACTGTTCGACGAAGCGGCTCTTCAGGAAAATCTGTCGAGAGCCTATCGTCCCGGTCAGGAACTCTAGAATCCGAACCAAAATGCGGGCAAGGTAACGACCGCTAGGCGCGAGGGGTGGCTAACCGATAAACCCTCGACATGCCCGCACAGGCAATTTAAGGAATACCTCATGCCCTCAATTCTTCCGAAAACACCCCAAGGTCAGGTCCTGGGCGGATTGCCGCTGGAATCTGATGCGCCCCTAATTGTGCATATTGACTTCAAGAGTCCCTATGCCTACTTGGCGGTAGAACCTACGCGCCAAATGCTCGCGGAAGAGGGCTTGTTGGCAGATTGGCGGCCTTTTGTGCTGAATATTGGCAGTTATCTAGGCACTGCGAAATTGGCCAAGGATGGCAAAGTAGAGACACAAAATCGCAGTCAGGAGCAATGGTCTGGCGTCAAGTACGCGTACTTTGATTGCCGTCGCTACGCGAATATCGCGGATCAAATTATCCGGGGTACGGTAAAGATTTGGGATACCAACTTACCGGCCATTGGTATGTGGTGGCTGAAGCTGCACGAGAGTTTAGCTGAACAAAATGACCCCAGCGGTCTTCTGCAGCGCTACATCGACGCCGTTTACCTGCCCTTTTGGCGCCGCGAATTTGATGCTGAGGACTTACAAGCCATTATTCGAACGCTGCAGCAAATTGATGGACCTGTGGAAGGGTTCAGAGATTTTGCCGAATCTCAGGGCAAGATCTTTAACGATCAGTTTCAGGAGGCTGCCTTTGCCAGCGGCGTTTACGGTGTGCCTACCTACCTACTGCCCGACCAAGCCGATGAGTCCGGTGCGCCCAGCCGATATTTCGGGCGGGAACATCTCCCGCGTATTCGCTGGGCACTCATCGGAGCCAATGGCTCTGGGCCGGATGTTGCCTATGATTTAGCACCATCTGTTTCGACGCAGGCCTTGCAAAAATGCGCCACCCAGCCCGGTGTTGCGCAAAATCAGCAGCTGGCCGTTTACTTCGACTTCAAAAGCCCCAACAGCTACTTGGCGCTGGCCGGATTGCTGGCGCTGAAAGAGGACGGGGTGTCTTTGCAATGGCACCCCTTCGACCACAAGCCACTAAAGCGCCCTGCATCGCCTGCGGAAGCTGAGGACCGAAGCACGATGCATAGACGCATACGTGGCGAGTATGTTGCAGCAGATATCGAGCGCTACGCACCCCACAATCTCGGGGATATCTACCGGACCACCGACTGCAGCCTTGCCAATATGGGATTGCTGTGGCTCAAGACACAATCCTCTGATCGGCTTGACGCCTATGTTGAGGGCGTTTTTAAGGCTTTGTGGTTAGAAAATCTCGATATAACAAAAGAACTGGAGATTGGTGAGTTGTTGGCGCGAGTGGTAGGGCCGGATTTTGACGCAAATGCCTGGAACATCTTTTTGCAGGGAGCGGGTGAAACGGCGTTAGCTGCCGCCAAGGCGCATGCAGCGGAGGCTGGGGCCTCCTACGCCCCGACCATGAAGCTCGGGGACGAACCTTTCCAAGGTCGCGCCCAACTCCCTTTGATCAGGGCTCGATTGTTAGCCGGTATTTGAGGTAGGAGCTTATTGCGCGCCGCAACGGCTGTGATTCCCGCCGCTGAGGTTGACAGAACACCGAGGCCTCGGTCAGCATCTTCCGCCCGCCGGCGGTCATCAAGCCGGTCGGCGCTTTAACTGAAAATCCATCCGATGTGAGAAATTGAATGAAAACCCGAATTACTGAACTCTTTGGCATCGAGCACCCCGTGATCCAAGGGGGCATGCATTATGTGGGCTTGGCCGAGATGGCCGCTGCGGTTTCCAACGCGGGCGGTCTGGGCATCATTACTGGTCTGACCCAAGGCACGCCAGAAAAGCTGGCTAACGAAATCGCGCGTTGTCAGGCCATGACCGATAAGCCGTTTGGCGTGAACCTAACCTTTCTGCCGTCGGTAACGCCTCCAGATTACCCCGGGCTGGTCAATACCATTATCGAAAGCGGCGTCAAAGTCGTCGAAACCGCAGGTAACAACCCTGCCAAGTGGCTTCCCCAACTGAAAGAAGCGGGAATCAAAGTAATCCACAAATGCACCTCTGTGCGTCACTCCGTTAAGGCCCAAGACATTGGCTGCGACGCAGTATCGGTGGACGGTTTCGAGTGTGGCGGTCATCCGGGCGAAGACGATATTCCAAACTTTATTTTGTTGCCTCGGGCTGCAGACGAGTTGGAAATACCCTTTGTCGCTTCTGGCGGCATGGCGGATGCCCGCTCTTTGGTGGCGTCCCTGGCTATGGGTGCCGAGGGTATGAACATGGGCACTCGCTTTATCGCCACGAAGGAAGCGCCGGTGCATGAAAACGTTAAGCAGGCTATTTTAAACGCCTCAGAGCTGGATACTCGTTTAGTAATGCGCCCTTTGCGTAACACCGAGCGTGTGCTAAGCAATCCAGCCGTTGAGCGTTTGCTGGAAAAAGAAAAGGCCATGGGTAGCGACCTGAAATTTGAGGACATTGCCGGCGAAGTTGCTGGTGTGTACCCCAAGATCATGACCGAAGGCGATATGGACGTAGGCGCCTGGTCCTGCGGTATGGTCGCTGGGTTAGTCTACGATATCCCGTCGGTTCAGGAGCTTATGGACCGCATCATGGGTGAGGCCGATGCGTTGATTTCTGAGCGTCTTGCGCGCTTTACAGCGTAGTTAAAAGTATCCTGCGGCCCAGTTCGGCCGGGTCGCGGTTTATCAGCAGCACCCCACGTCACAAACGGCTCGGCTGAGAAAAGAGAAGACCAAAAAGAAAGACTAAAGGGGGCACCATGGATTTTGACATTCGCCCGGCCCTACCGGAGGAAATGGGTCAGCTTGGGTTGATGGCGTCGTATTCCTACGGCGGTGCCTTCGGTGATGGCGAGGACAATATTTCCGCCTCGGGCACCCGCCCGGAGTGGACGCTTTGCGCTTTTGATAACAGTCGACCCTTGGCG
>JAYNPH010000026.1:0-24013 GCA_038113685.1 Gammaproteobacteria bacterium | reverse complement strand
GCGCGACGGCAAAGCCATGGCGCAGGCTACAGCAGGCTACTTCAACAGCACAGCACAGTAGCGCCAGCCAAATTAGGTTCCATATCACCCCGATACCGTACTGGGCTGCCATGGCGAAAACGCCGGGCAGCATGGCTAGGGTCACAGCGTTCATCAGGCTGCCGGTACGGTTTTTGACCCAGTTGTTCTTTGTGCGGTCGTTCATGACTGACCGTGGTTGGTATCGGCGGCGCTGGTCGTTGCGTCAGCATCCGCAGCCGCGCCTGCGTTTCTGCGTAAACGAGCGAGACGTTTGGCCCGGCGCTCATCCGCTTCACTTTGTCTGGCTATCAGGCGTGTTTCGTGGGCGTTAAAGCGGGCCTTGATGCGGCTCTTCTCCAGCGTCTCGGCCCGCAGTGTTCTGCCCATCTGTTTGGCGTGTCCGAACCGGGCCGCCAGATTAATTTCGCTGGGGCAAACCCGATCGCACAGTCGGCATTCGATACAGCGCTGCAAATCAATGGCTTCGGCGGCTTCCCAGTCTTGGGCGGCACTGAGTTTCAGTAGCTGGTCTGGAGCTAGGGCAACTGGGCAGGCCGCGATGCACTGGCCGCAGTTGATGCAGCCTTTGCCGAGTAGAGGCGGATTCTCAACGGGCTGGGACGGCCGCCCCGCCGTCAGGCTGATGCAGTCCACGGGACACGGAGTAATGCACAGCTCGCAGCCGGTACATTCTTGCTCGATAACGGTGTGCATGAAGCCTTGGGCGCCAACAATGGCATCTACCGGGCAGGGATCCAGACACAGGGTGCAGCCGATACAGGCGGCTGGGTCAATGACGGCGACGAGCGGCTGTGGCTGGGCGGCGGTGACGCTGGCGCTCCTTGGCGCCTGATCGCCCATCAGCTCTTCTAACTGGGCGATAAGATCCGGCCCGCCCGGTGGACACAGGTCGATGGCTGCGCCTTCGGCAACGGCCTCGGCGTAGGGCCGACAACCGGGGTGGCCGCACTGGGCACATTGGGTGAGCGGTAATAACGATTCAATGCGGTCCGCTAGGGCCGTTTCGTCCTTGGGAATACGGCGTTGAAGCACCGTGGCAAAGGCGGCGAAGAACAGCAGCAGACCGATCAGCAAGGCAGGCACTGAGGTGGCGATGGCCTCCACCAATACCATTAGCTACCGACGCCCTGAAAGCCCATAAATGCCAGGCTCATTAAACCGGCGCTGATCAGGGCAATGGGAGTGCCCTGGAATGCTTGGGGCAATTGGCCTTGAGCCACCTGCTCGCGCAGGGCGCCAAACAGCACCATCACCAAGGTAAAGCCGGCAGCAGCGCCGACGGCAAACACGAAGGTCGACAGCAAGGTTAGATCCTGATTAATGGCCAGTAAGGTCACGCCCAAGACGGCGCAATTGGATGTAATCAGCGGCAGATAGACCCCAAGCACCTGATGCAGGATCGGCGAGGTGGCTTTCAGATACAGCTGGATCAACTGCACCAAGCCCGCAATGACCACAATAAAGACGATGATGTTCAGATAGGCGAGCTGCAGCGGCACCAAAACATAGTGGTACAGCATATGGGTGCTGATGGCGGCCAGGGTCAAAACAAACGTTGTCGCCAGCCCCGTGGCCAAGGCCGTGTCCAAACTGCGGGTAATGCCCATGAAGGGGCAAAGGCCTAGGAACTGGGCCAACACGAAGTTGTTGACCAACAATGCACCTAACAAGATGAGGCCCAGTTCGGTCATGGGGTTGAGCCGGAGCTACTTCACGTCCATGCCGGGTTCCGCGCCGCTGTCGGGGGACAGCAGAAAGATATCGGAACCACCGGGGCCGGCAGCCAGCACCATGCCTTCTGAGACGCCAAAGCGCATCTTGCGCGGGGCTAGGTTGGCTACTACTACGGTCAGTCGATCAACCAGATCCTCGGCCTGATAGGCGGCCTTAATGCCAGAAAACACTTCGCGTTGGTGGTCGCCCACATCCAAGGTTAGCTGTAGCAGTTTGTCCGCCCCATCTACCGGTTGGGCGTCGACTATACGCGCCACCTTGAGCTGAACTTTCGTGAAGTCGTCGATGGTGATCTGGTCGGGTTCCGCTGTGTCGTCCTTGGACGATCCTTTTGGCTGTGCCGGCGTTGCCTTGGTCTCGCCTTGCGGTGCTTTCGAGGCCTCCACCATCTTTTGTATTTGTGCCCCCTCGATGCGCTGAAGCATGGGTTTGAACTTGTTGATCTTATGGCCCAGCAGCGGGGTCAGCGCATCATCCCAAGTAAGCGGGTCGATGTTTAAAAACGCTTCGGCCTTGGCCGCGGTTGCTGGCAGGACGGGTTTTAGGAAGACCGCCAGACACCGAAACATGTTGATGCCTTGACTGCACACCAGTTGTACAGCGTCCCGCTGCGCCGGATCCTTGGCCATATTCCACGGTTCGTGCTTGGCGATGTATTGATTCGCGGCATCGGCCAAGGCGGTAATTTCGCGCATGGCCTTGGCGGTGTCGCCCAGCTCAAATAAGGCGGCAATGGGTTCCACCTGAGCATGGAACTGGCCCATCAGCGCCGGATCATGGACTTCGTCGGCCAGCACGCCGTCAAATTGCTTCACCAAGAACCCGGCGGTGCGACTGGCAATGTTGATGACCTTGCCCACCAGATCTGAGTTCACCCGGGCAGCAAAATCCTCCAGATTTAAATCCAGGTCGTCGGCGGAACCGTTGAGCTTTGCGGCGAAGTAGTAGCGCAGATATTCCGGGTTTAAAAACTCCAAATAGGTTTTCGCCAAAATAAACGTGCCCCGTGACTTGGACATCTTGGTGCCGTCCACGGTGAGAAAGCCGTGGGTATGCACTCGGGTGGGGGTGCGGAAATTAGCGCCGTCGAGCACTGCGGGCCAAAACAACGCGTGGAAATTCACGATGTCTTTGCCGATGAAGTGATGCACCTCTGCGCTGGAGTCCGGCGCCCAGTATTCGTCGAAGCTAAAGTCGTTGCGGCTATCGCACAGGTTTTGAAAGCTGGCCATGTAGCCGATGGGGGCGTCCATCCACACGTAAAAGTACTTGTCTGTGGTGCCGGGAATGGTGAAACCGAAGTAGGGAGCGTCTCGGGAAATGTCCCAGGCCCGCAGGCCATCGTCCAGCCATTCCGCCAGCTTGTTGGCAATTTCGCTTTGCACTGCGTCGCTGCGTGTCCACGTTTTTAAGAACTCGGTGTAGCGGGCAAGGTCAAAGAAGTAATGCTCTGAGTCCCGCATCTCAGGCGTGGCCCCGGAGAATATGGATTTGGGTTCGATGAGTTCATTGGCGTTGTAGGTGGCGCCGCAGGCTTCGCAGTTGTCACCGTACTGGTCTGGTGTGCTGCAGCGCGGGCACGTGCCGACAACAAAACGGTCTGCCAAAAACAGGCCCTTTTCCGGGTCGTAGAGTTGTTCAACCTGTTCGGTAAAGATCAGGCCGGCTTCCTGCAGGCGGTTGTAGATCAACTCGGAGTAATGCTGGTTTTCCGGCGAATGCGTGGAGTAGTAGTTGTCGTGAGCGATTAAAAAACCCTCGGAATCCGCCAGATGCAGTTGGCGCATTTGCTCCACCAGCGCCTCGGCAGAAATGCCTTCCTGTTCCGCCTTAATCATGGTGGCGGTGCCGTGGGTGTCGTCGGCGCAAACGTAGACGGCCTGATTGCCGCGCATGCGCTGAAAGCGAACCCAGATATCGGTTTGAATTTGCTCCAACACGTGGCCCAAGTGAATGGGGCCATTGGCATTGGGTAGCGCGCTGGTGACTAGGATTCGTCGTGACATGCTGGGCCTGAGTTGGTCGGTAAATCGGCGGTGAGCAATATACCGCGCCTGAGGCCTCAAGTGCAGTAACAAAAGGGCGATCAATAGTTGTCTGGTATTGGACGACGCCCTTTCACAGGCTCTCGACTGGCTTTTGGCCTACACTAGCGTCTGGTCGTCCGCATCCTCTTTCGGGATGCTTTTTTACCCGATCCCTTTCGACAGGATCTTTTAACAGGACCTTTTAACAAGACCTTGGTAACTGGAACTTAGCAATAGGACTTTGGCGCGATGAAAGTAGAAGATTTTATTGACCCCTACGTTGGTCAGTCATGGGGCAGCCTCGGAGCGCGAATCCTTACCTCGGGCAATCAAATTTCTGTGACCTTGGGGTATCCGGCTGCCGGTTTGCGCGACACATTGGCCGTACAGTTGGCGGAATTTCTGGGGGTCGATAGCGTGGATCTGCAGCTGAGCTTCGCGCCGGGGGGCGGCTCTGGTTTTGGGCAGGTGAAACACCTAGTGCTGGTGAGCAGCGGCAAGGGCGGGGTGGGTAAGTCGACGACCGCCGTGAATCTGGCGCTGGCGCTGGACGCCGAGGGCGCCAAGGTTGGTTTGCTGGACGCGGACATCTACGGACCGAGTCAGGGCATGATGCTGGGAGTGGCTGACGGACGCCGCCCGGAAATCAAAGACGGTAAGCACTTTGAGCCCATCCGCGCCCACGGTCTTAAAGCCATGTCCATGAGCTTTATGACCACGGACAAAACCCCCATGGTGTGGCGGGGGCCCATGGCCAGTGGTGCACTGCAGCAAATCCTCGGCCAAACCCTGTGGGGGGATCTGGATTACTTGATCGTGGACATGCCGCCGGGCACCGGCGATATTCAGCTGACCCTGTCGCAAAAAGCGCCGGTATCCGGCGCGGTGATCGTGACCACGCCCCAAGACATTGCCCTGCTGGATGCCATGAAGGGTATTGAGATGTTTGCCAAGGTCGACATTCCCGTGCTGGGCATCGTGGAAAACATGAGCGTTCACGAGTGTCCAAGCTGTGGGCATATCAGCCACTTGTTCGGGGCCGATGGCGGACGACGGGTAGCCGAGGATCTTGGTGTGCCCTTGCTGGGACAGCTGCCCTTGGCTATGTCCATTCGTGAACAGGCGGATGGTGGGCAACCCACGGTAAAAGTTGAGCCAGATTCGCAGATTAGTGGGCTTTATCGGGACGCTGCACGTAATATGGCGGCCCAGCTGTGGGGTGGGAACAGCGCCAGCAAGGCGCCAACCATCTCCATGGTTGATGATTGATAGGACGACGAATAGACAGGTAGGAAAGCAAGGGCACCCATTATGAGCATCAAGTCTGATCGCTGGATCGTTGAACAAGCCAGCAAAGGAATGATCGAGCCGTTTGAGGCGGGTCAGATCCGCACGAACGAAAGCGGCGGCAAAGTGATTTCCTATGGCACCTCGAGCTATGGCTATGACGTCCGATGCGCCAATGAATTCAAGGTGTTTACCAACATTCATTCGGCCACGGTAGACCCGAAGGCGTTTGACGAGCGTAGTTTTGTGGATGTTCAGGGCGACTACTGCATCATTCCGCCAAACTCCTTCGCCTTGGCCAGTACCGTTGAATACTTTCGCATTCCGGAAGACGTGCTGACGGTGTGTTTGGGTAAGTCAACCTATGCCCGCTGCGGCATCATCGTCAACGTCACCCCTTTGGAGCCGGAATGGGAGGGGCATGTGACGCTGGAGTTTTCCAACACGACGACGTTGCCGGCGAAGATTTACGCCAACGAGGGCGTGGCGCAAATGCTGTTTTTCCAGTCCGATGAACGCTGTGAAACGACCTACAAAGACCGTGGCGGCAAGTACCAAGGTCAGACTGGGGTCACACTGCCAAAAACCTAAACCGCAGCGGTCCAGTTTTGGCCGGCCCCGAAAAGAACGAGCTCGAAAACAAACCAGTGGTCGCCGTCTGGGTGACCGCTTTTTAACCTACGACGATTTCACCTAGCCTAGGCTGATGGCCGGCGTTCACAATGCTGCCGATGACGACCGGCGCTTCACCTTGGTCCCGCAGTACCTCTAAGGCGCGTTCGGTGTCGTCATTGGGCAGGATTAGCAGCAGGCCTATGCCGCAATTGAACGTCGTGAGCATTTCTTGTTCGGAAATGTTGCCCGCCTGCTGCAGCCAGGAGAACACGCTGGGGCGCTGCCAGCTGTCCACGTTGATCAAGGCAGCGATGCCGTCGTTGCTGAAAATTCTGGGTATGTTTTCGTAAAAACCGCCGCCGGTGATGTGCACCATGCCGTTGACGCCGACGCTTTCGAGCAAGGTGCGTACTTGTTTGACGTAAATGCGGGTAGGGGCCAAAAGCTCGTCCAGCAGGGTGTCATCGGGCACAAGCGCAGTGTTTTCCAGTACCTTGCGGATCAGTGAATAGCCGTTGCTGTGCGGTCCGGAACTGGGCAGGCCGATGATAGTGTCTCCAACGGCGATGTTGCTGCCGTCGATGATCTTGCTTTTCTCCACGACACCGACCGAGAACCCCGCCAGATCGTATTCGCCCTCGCTGTAAAAACCGGGCATCTCGGCGGTTTCGCCGCCGGCCAGTGCGCAGCCGGCGAGGTCGCAGCCCCGGGCAATACCCTTAATCACGCGCTCGGCTACGTCAACGTCCAGCTTGCCGGTGGCGTAATAATCCAGGAACAAGAAAGCTTCGGCGCCGACCACCAGCACATCGTTTACGCACATAGCGACGAGGTCTTGGCCAACACCGTCGTGCCGGTCGTAATCGATGGCTAGCTTTAACTTGGTGCCGACTCCGTCGGTGCCTGTTACCAAGACCGGTTTTTCGTAGCCTTCGGGCAGTTCTGCCATGGCAGCGAAGCCGCCCAGACCGCCCAGTAATTCTGGCCGACGGGTGGCCTTGGCGGCGGGGGCAATACGTTTCACTAGCTCAGCGCCTGCCTCGATATCGACGCCGGCAGCCTTATAGGTCAAACCGTCTTGGTTTGAATCGTTACCTTGGTTGGCGCTGTCGTTGTATGAATCTGACATGCTGGGCTCGTAGTAAAAAAAGCGAGTTTACAGTGCTCGGCTGAAGTATTCGATTGTTGGCTCCGATTTGAGCACGTATTTGATCCGTTATTTGGGCGGCTGGGCAAGAACGAAGCTCAGACTGAGTTCCAGCCACCGGCGCAGGTCTGCATCTTCCGCCAACCCCTGTGGCTCGATGTAGACAAACCCCGTCATGGTTTTTCCCGAAAAATCCATGGCTCGGCAGTGTGGGTCCGCCAAGGCGTCCTCGTACCGGTTCGCCCCCACGCGCAGCAGCAGGCCGCCACTGGCGTCCGCTGACGACTCGGCATTGCCCCAAGGACGGATTTTGCCGCCGGGTTTCGCGCCGGAGATGCCGCAGGTCATATGGCCGTTGACCATGGTCATTAACGCGCCGAACATCTTGCGTTCGCTGATGTCGGCAAAGTCCGCCAGTTCCAGCAGCGTCTCTCGGACCCTTTGAGCCAGTCCCTCATCAATCGACATATTTGACCTCCGTTCGCGGGAATTTTGTCAGACCGCCAGTATAGCGGCGGCCCCGATAACTGCGTGGCGGAATTGGCCGGACAAAAAACCTCAAAGTCACGCTAACTTCGCTACACTGGCCGATGAATTTGCTTGAATCGATACTGTCCATGCCCATTTTTGCTCCACGCCGCCGTCATCGTTGGAATGCGCTATGCGTAATTCTGCTGGCATGGGGTGGGTTGCTGGCCGGCCCCGCCGCGCGTGCTCAGAATCCCCAAGGGTTGGTAGTGGACTGGCTATACGAAGTCGATCAATACGTTCCCGATCAGGATACGAGCAACCGGCTCGAAGCCGCCCAGCGTTCCCTGCTGCGGGTGCTGTCTCGAACCACGGGGCTGGTGTCAATTCCCCGCACGCCGGTGATTGTCGAAGCCCTGAGCCAACCCCAAAGGTATTACGCCAAATATGTTTATTTTAATCCCAGCGCCGTGGACTCTCAGCGGCGGGAGAGAATCGACAACGCCAAAATGGCTGATCAGACAGATTTGGCCGTCCGCTTTTCATTCCAGACCGAGGCCATTAAACAACTGGCGCGCGAGGCGAAGCTGCCCAACTGGTGGTCCAGGCGTCCGCTGACCTTGGCATGGATCGCGCTGGCTTCGGCTGAGGGTCGAGAGATCGTGAATCCAAATCAAACCGACCTGAACAGTGTGTTGAATCGAGAAGCCGCCCGGCGGGGTTTGAATGTGTTGATCCCCTCTATGGATTTGCAGGACGTCCTGCTTGTCAGCCCAGCCGTGGTCTGGGGGAAGTTTACTGATCTGCTGGATGAGGCCAGTGCCCGGTATCAAGCTCAGTATTACTTGGTGGGGCGGTTCAGCGTGCAAGAGGTGCTGGGTCAACGTTTTTACACCGGTGAGTGGCTGGCCCGATCTGAGAATAAAGAGGATTCGCGTTTTCTGCGGGGCGTGAGCTTCGAGGAGGTGGCGCGGGTCGGGGTTGATATGGCAGCACAGCGGATACTCGACCGGCATCTGGTGTTTGGCGATACCGTGAGCCGACATGACTTGGTGGTGAGTGGTGTCGGTAGTTTGGAGGCCTATGCCCAGCTTCTGGATTACTTTCAATCGCTGGAGTTTGTGGACGGCGTAACCCCGCAAGAAATAAACAGCGATGCTCTTTCTTTGAGTCTTGAATCCGTAGCTGGCCGGGATCAACTACAGCAACTGCTCGTTGATGATGGGCGTTTCCAGCCCATGACCGACCTCGCCGATGCAGATGTGCGTGGGTCGGTGTACCCGCCTCAGCCGCAGACGAAAACGCTCCTGCAATGGTGGTCTGACCCATGAGCACCCTGCCCAATTATCTGAGCATGTTGCGCATCGCCCTAGTGGTGCCCATAGCGTGGCTGTTGTGGCGTCATCAGGTCATGTCAGCGTTTTGGCTGATGCTGCTCGCCGGATTCACCGATGCCTTAGACGGCTTTTTGGCCCGCCGCTATTCTTGGCAAACCGAGCTAGGTTCCATGCTGGATCCGCTGGCGGACAAGTTTTTAGTAGCGGCCATGTATCTGGTCTTTACCCTTCATGGTCTCATTCCAACGTGGTTGGTGGTGCTGATTCTGGGCAGAGACGTGCTGATCCTTCTGGCGGTCGGTGCCTACCGCGGTATTTTCGGAGATCTCACGGTAAATCCAAGCCTGCTCAGCAAAGCCAATACGGCGGTGCAGATATTGGTGGTTCTGTTGCTGATGGTCAGTCAAATGCCCATAGGCGAGTTGGGGGACGACTTGCTCGGGTTGCTGCAGATTTACGGTTTTCCTGTTTTGACTCTGCTCTGCGTGGCCTCCGGCGGTCACTATCTGCTGGTATGGGGCCGTCACGCCTGGCAGCGGCTCGGTACCGAGGACGGGGATCGGGCCAAGGCCTTGCTAAAGAAAGGTGACCGTTGAGTAGCCAAGGTGTTTTATCGATAGACGTTCCCCATCAGCCTAAGCTGACGAATTTTGTGGTGGGCGACAACGTCGAACTGGTTGAGGCGCTGGCCTCCCCAGTCTCCGGCTTTGGCGGTTTTTGGATCTGCGGAGAGGAGGTGTGCGGCAAAAGCCACCTGCTGCGCGGTGCCGCGTTGGCCGCCGCGGAGACGGGCCAAGTAAACGCCTATTTGGATTGCGCCCAGCTGAGTTCAGCCAGCATCGTGGAGACTTTGGTCGGTCTCACTGCCAAGGTTCGTGACGGCATGGATCTGTCAGTAACCGTCGCTGTCGATCACGTGGCGCATTTGCAGCATCAAGGTGATGCGGAAGAGGCGTTAATGGCTTTGTATAACGCCCTGCAGGAACTGCCCCCCCAGGGCGGTGTGATTCGGCGACTGCTGGTCGCTCATCGCCAAGGCGCGGGACAGCTAGCGTTCGGGCTGCAGGACTTAAACTCACGGATGCGGGCCATGGCTCATCATCGGGTGCGGGAACTGTCAGATTTCGATAAGGGTTGTTTGCTGCGCGATCGTGCGCAGCGCAGCGGTTACCATTTAAGCGAAGCGGTATTGGAGTATTGGCTGCGACGGGGACCGAGAGGTATGGACCGACTGCTGGCAGACCTAGCGACCTTGGATCGGGCTACCTTGCAGCACAAACGATTGTTGACGGTGCCTTTGTTAAAGTCGGTTTTAGGTTACTAGCTTTGAGCCGCACGTGTTTGGTCGCCAGAGAAAACAGAAATAAATCGCGAGAGACGCAACGCCATGGCCGTGTCACAGCCACCTAAAAAAAACCAGCGTAAGCCGATAGTGATAACCGGTGGCGGTAGTGCCGGCCATGTGATTCCCGCCTTACCGGTGGTGGATTTACTGCTGGCTCAGGGGGCAGCCGTCCACTTCATCGGCACCCGAAGCGGGTTGGAGCGAGGCTACCTAGGCAGTCGTGATATTACCTTTCACGGCATCGCAGCCGGCAAACTGCGTCGCTACTTCTCGTGGCAGAACTTTACCGATCTTTTCCGCATCGCGTGGGCGGTGTTTCAGTCACTGAGGTTGCTGCTGCGGCTAAAACCCAGCGTCCTGTTCTCAAAAGGCGGTTTTGTCTCCTTGCCGCCGGTGTTTGCCGCTTGGCTGCTGCGCATTCCCGTAGTTGCCCATGAGTCGGACCTAACCCCCGGCCTTGCAAACCGCCTGAGTCAGCCGTTTATCAAGACGCTGTGTACGAGTTTTGACGACACCCACTTTGCCGGCTTTAACGGCCGCAAGGTGGTGACAGGTACGCCGGTTCGCCAGTCGCTGTTGGACGGTGATGGTGCCAAGGCGCGGGTCCAATACGGCATTGAAAGCGACCTGCCTGTGCTGCTGATTACGGGAGGCAGCCTTGGGGCAGAGGGTTTAAATCGCATCATCACCGACAACATTGAAGCGCTAACTCAGCGATTTTTTGTCGTTCATATTTGTGGCCCCGGCAAAACATCGGATGACCGGCGAGCCGGGTACCTGCAGCTGGAATTTGTTGGCGATGGCTGGGGCAACCTGCTGGCCGCCGCGGATCTGGTCATCTCTCGAGCTGGGGCTAATGCGCTGTTTGAGTGGGTAGCCCTGACCAAGCCTAACTTGCTGGTGCCCTTGCCTTCCGGCGGATCGAGGGGCGATCAGTTGGCCAACGCAGCTTTCGCCAAGCATCAGGGCTGGAGCGAGGTTGTTGACGAAGCGCGGTTGAACAGCGATACCCTGCTGGACGCCTTGGATGTGCTGATGTCCGAAGCGCAAGGCTATCGGCAGGCGATGGCCAGCGCCGCTGCCCGAGACGCGGCAGCAATGCTGTTGAATGAAATTCAGCGTCTGATCGCCCGATAGCGTCTGACGGGAAATAATGTTGCAACAAGGCGCGCCGTTTGAGCGTGGTCGTGCCTGTCGACAACGCCATTGGTGTGGCGCCCAACTTGACATCAAACAGGTGAGTGCCTAACGTGCCGCTCCTTTCAAAAAGGCGCAGCAAATGGACAACAGCAAATCCTTTAACGTCAAAACCTATAACGCAATTGCACCAGTAGGGCTGCAGCGGTTTGATGCCGCCAAGTACACGGTTGGCCCTGAAGTCGATAGTGCTGATGCCTTGCTGCTGCGCAGCCACAAGCTCTCGGTTGATGAATTAACCCCGGGTCTGCGAGCGATCGCCCGTGCCGGCGCCGGAGTGAACAACGTGCCGGTTAAGGCGTGCAGCGAGGCGGGCATCGTGGTGTTCAATACCCCCGGAGCGAATGCCAACTCGGTTAAGGAACTGGTGCTAACGGCCATGCTGCTGGCATCACGGGACGTTATCGGCGGCATCAACTATGTGCGCTCGCTGGCGGATGTCAGCGATGACGGCGAATTGAACAAGCTGGTGGAAGCCGAGAAGAAAAAATTTAAGGGCCGGGAGTTGATCGGCAAGACCTTGGGTGTGGTCGGCCTCGGAGCCATCGGCTCGATGGTGGCCAGAGCGGCTCTGGATCTTGGCATGAACGTGCTGGGATACGACCCGGCGCTGTCCGTTGAAGCGGCATGGCGACTGCCTGCGGAAGTGGAACGCATGCAAAATCTGCCCAGTCTCTTTGCCCGAGCAGACTACGTAACCCTGCATGTGCCGCAGATTCCGGCAACCGAAGGCATGATTAATGCCGAGGCCCTGCAGGCCTTTAAACCCGGCAGCGTCCTGCTCAACTTTGCCCGCCAACCCATCGTTGATGCGCAGGCTTTGAAAGCGTCACTGGAGAGTGAGCACCTGGGACGGTACGTGGCGGACTTCCCTGTCCCCGGTCTAATCGACCATCCCCGAGTGATGCTGACCCCGCACTTGGGTGCCAGCACCGATGAAGCAGAAGAAAATTGCGCTGTGATGGCGGCTAATCAGTTGGTGCGTTTTCTGGAAACCGGCAGCATCGTCAATTCCGTGAACTTCCCCGCGGTCAGCCTTGAGGCGGTAGACGGCTATCGCGTTGCCATCAGTAATCACAACGTGCCAGGCATGCTGGGTCAGATGACCGCGGTGCTGGCTGAGCGCAACATCAACGTCATCGACCTGATCAACAAAAGCCGCGATGACCTGGCCTATAACCTCATCGACCTCTCCGAGGCGCCGGATGAAGGGTTGCTGCAGGCCATTCGCGACATTGAAAGTGTGATTGACGTTCGCGTGATCAAGGGCGCCTAGGCTTAACGACCCACCGGCTACCCCTGCGAGGGGTCAGTTGCAGGCCCCACGACTTTAACGCCCCGGCGCGCCTGTCGCGCTGCAAAACGTGCCGGGTCGATGCACGCCAACACTCGCCGGGACACCGGCGCTACCCATCCCATAATTTGGCTGGCAATGATGGCGCCGGCTAACGGCGCCGACGATGTGCCGATAGAACCGTGGGCGGTGGAGACCCATCGCTGATGCCCCACACTGCCGATCACCGGGTCCCTGTCACTGGAAACGCACCGGGGTCCGCGCTTGTAACTTAGGCAGGTGATGGGGTCATTTCCTATGAACCGTCGGTTGCTTTGGATATTACTGGCGGTGGCTTCCGAGCTGGGCCACGGGCGCTGTTCGTAGCTGCTGCCTACCACCCAAGCGTCGGAGCCGGGAATCGCATAACCGTTACCAACGATGGGGGCAGGCAAATGCGCGGATGTCGGTTCGATCCAGTCCAGCTGTCCCCAAACGTCGCCGATTTCTAGCGGTGCGGACAAACTGTAGTCTCGGCTCTTAGTACCGCAGGCAATAACCCAGGCTTCGTCGGTGGTGGGTTCCTTGGTTTCGGCGCGAAACTCGATTGCGGGGTGGTCCAACAGAGCCGCGCAAAGCTCGGGTAAATTCACCACGCCGGCCCCGCCAAAATACAGGCCGCCCAAGGCTTCGAGGTTAAAGTCCTTGGCCAGTTCCTCAGGCCCGCAAAACGAGAGCCAATGATCTTGCGTCTTGGGTAAATCGCCTTGGTAGACATCATGGATGCGCTGAATTTTGCCCAGTTCCTGGGCCGTTAGAGCCAGCTGCAATGCGCCCGTGAACTGCAGCGCGGGAAAAAATCCTGAGCTGGCTCGGGCGTGGTGGAAGGCTCGGGCTCGGAATTCGGCTGCCGGACTTTGATCGCCCAGCAAGCGGGCATGCAGGGCGCTGACGTTCATTTTGGAGCCACCGGTGGCGATGCCCGCTGGATCAAAAACACGAACGGCAATGCCCATGTCCGCCAGTTGCCGGGCAACGCTGGCACCGGCTATGCCGCCGCCCAATACGTTCACTAGATTCGGGGGCTGATGGCTCGGCTTGCTGGTTTTCGGGCCAAACCTGCCGAGGAGACTTGTGCGCTTGAAGGGACGCTGATCCACTTTTTCCATGGCGAAACCCAGAGCTGCGAGATCCCGGCGTACCTGACCCGCTGCGGTAAAGGTGGCCACCGTGGTGCCGGCATCACTGAGGGTCGCGAGTTTGGCCAGCACGGTCTGTTGCCACATGTCCGGATTTTTGCTCGGGGCGAAGCCGTCCAGAAACCACGCGTCAACCGGCTGGCGCTGGTATTGCTCAAGCTCGGTCAGGGCGGCGTTTACGTCGCCGTGAAAAACGCTGAGCTGTACCCGACCGCCGTGCAGCGAGCGGCGATGCCAGCCACTGAGCAGGGGCGGGGGAAACTTGGCGAGGGCCTGGGCCGTTGCTGAGTCGGGCCGCAGTCTGGCCACGATTTGCCAATCTGAATCCCGCAGCGGGTGGGCCTCGACGCTAATGAAATGCAGGTTGCCGCAGCCTTGCTGAAGGAATGTATCGGCAGTAACGGTGAAGTTAAGAGCGCTGCCAAAGCCCAACTCGCCAACGGTGAACCAAGACCGGGCACTTTGACTTGCCCGCTCAACAACTCGGCTGGGCTGTAAAAAGATACGCTGGACTTCCTGTGCGCCATCGGCGCTGAAGTAAATGTCGTCGAAGTGTTCAGAAAGAGGCTGTTGATCACGCCAGCGCAGAGCCGCGGGGCTGATGTATTCCTGATGATCGCTCATGGCTGGCTTTGGGACTCGGGTTGGCGCGGTGGCGGCTCAGCGCCCGATAGGTCGCGTGCGGTCGGTAATCCAGCCGCTCCAAGAGTCTGCATAGAGCGCGGGTTCTGCTAAGCCGGCAACCTTCATCGCCAACACGTTGTGGGTGGCGGTAACCCCGGATCCGCAGTAGCAAACGGTTTTGTCCGCCTGCAGGTGCGCAAAGCGTTGGCGTAGCGCCTGCGGCGATTTGAACAGGCCGGTTTCGTCAAGGTTGCCGGCAGACGGCAAACAGACCGCGTCGGGTATGTGACCGGCCACCGGGTCAATGGGCTCTTCTTCACCCCGAAAGCGTACCTCGCTCCGTGCATCCAGTAAGGCGTGATCCTGAGTTTGAAGATTTTCCATCACTTGGCCGACCTGCCACAGTCGGGTTAGGGCGGTGCTGGCTGAGAAGTTGCTGGGCTGGGGTGTCGGTGCCGCACCGGTCTCCAAAGGCATCGGCCAGTGCTGCAAACCCCCGTCCAGTACAGCGACCGCTTCGTGCCCCAGCCAGCGCATCATCCACCAGGCTCGGGCCGCCATTTGTCCGCCAATGTCGTCGTAAACCACGACCTGTTCTTGAGGCTGCAAACCCCATCGCTGAACCTGAGCAAGCCATGCGCGTCGCGTGGGCAGCGGATGTCGTCCCCGTTCATCGGGTGGATCGGACAGATGTTGATCTAAGTCTGCGTGCAGGGCGCCGGCAATGTGGCCAATGGCAAATAGCTCGGCACCGCGCTGGGGGTTACCCAACTGCGCCCGGCAATCGAAAATGCGCAGCGGGGCGTTGTTAGTGACCAAGGCCGCCAAGTCTTCGGCACCAATAAGGGTGTGATACTGCCCAGTCATCCAAACCTCCAGCGGCCTAACTCATGCTGGCTTTACATACGGGGGGCGACGCCAATGCCCAGCAGGGTTAAACCGTTTTCCAGTATCTCACTGGTTTGTTTGGTCAAGGTCAGGCGTCGCAACTTTGTCTCGTCGTCGCTGGTCAGCACCGGACATTGCTCGTAAAACTGTGCAAAGCGGCCAGCAAGATCGTATAGGTAGGCACACAGCTGGTGGGGATAGCCGTCCTGTGCAACCTGCTCGAGCAGATCTTGATAACCCGCGATGGCCACCCCAAGGCGGCGCTCGGGTTCGTCCACGCTGATAACCGGTGCGGTCAGGGACTCAGGGTCGATGTTGCCGCGACTAAAAATACTGCGTGTACGGCTGTAGGCATACTGCAAGTAGGGTGCGGTATTGCCGTCGAAGCTGAGCATTTGGTCCCAGTCAAAGACATAGTCACTGGTGCGGTTTTTTGACAGGTCGGCGTATTTCACCGCGCCAATGCCAATAATTTCGGCCAGCGTTGCCAGCTCCGCATCATCGATGTCTGGATTTTTGCCCTGTACGTCGCGATCAATCAGCAATTGAGTTGCGCGATTGATGGCTTCGTCCAATAAATCCGCCAGTTTAACCAGCTCGCCCTGTCGGGTTTTGAAGGGTTTGTTGTCCTTACCCAGCATGGTGCCAAAGGGCATGTGCACCAGCTCGACATCGGCATTGCTGATCCCGGCTGCCTGAGCCACGGCAAATACCTGTTTGAAATGCAGGGCTTGGCGCGCGTCGACGAAGTACAGAACCCGGTCGGCCTCAAAGTCGCCAATACGACGTCGCAGGCAGGCAAGATCAGAGGTGGAGTACAGGAAGCCGCCGTCGGACTTCTGCACGATGACCGGTAGCGGATCGCCGTTCTTGCTTTTGAACTCATCGAGGAAGACGCATTGAGCACCCTGGGATTCCGTCAGCAAACCTTGGCTGGCGATGAAGTCCACCGTGTTCTTTAGGTCGTCGTTGTAGGAGCTTTCCCCGTCCATATCCGCATCGCTCAGGCCGATGCCAAGTCGCTCATACAGCTCTCGGCAATGAGACATGGAGATGTCGATAAATTTTTGCCACTGCGCCAGCATGGCCGGATCGCCGGACTGCAGCTCGACTACGGCACGCCGGCTGCGCTGCTGAAAGCCCGCATCCTCGTCGAAACGCTGTTTCGCGGAGCGGTAAAATTGTTCCAAGTCCGCCAGAGAATCTGAGTTGGCACCGGTCTCGTCCATGTAGGTGAGTAGCATGCCGAACTGGGTACCCCAGTCGCCGACGTGATTTTGTCGGATGACCTTGTGTCCCAGCGACTCCAGCACTCGGGCCACGCAGTCGCCGATGATGGTGCTGCGCAGGTGCCCCACGTGCATTTCTTTGGCGAGGTTGGGGCCAGAGTAGTCGACGACTACACATTGCGGATTGTCGCTGGGCGTGGGTCTGGTGCTGGCTGCGGCGATAAATTCCGGTGCCAGCCTGATGTTGATGAAGCCCGGACCAGCGATGCTGAGCTCTTGGGCAATGCCCTGCAGGTCAACGGCGTCGATCACCTGCTGAGCAACCTCTCTGGGGTTGAGGCCGCCGCGTTTGGCAGCGGCCATTACACCGTTGCTTTGATAATCTCCGAATTCGGGCCGACTGGCGGTTTGCAGCAGAGCGTCGCCCTGCAGCCCAAGGCTGGTAAAGGCGGCCTCGATACGCTCGGCGAGCAGTGAGCGAATGTTCATGGTGATGCTAACCCTAGAAGGCGACTAGCCTTCTGCGATGGTAACGCGGTCGGCTTGCACACCCTTGTCGTGTTCGACAACGACAAAAGACACCGCTTGGCCATCGCGCAACATGCCCCGTTGGCCCTCGCTCTGAGGAACAACACAGCGTTGATGAACGAAAATTTCCTCGCCGGACGCGCGGACGATAAACCCATAACCCTTGGTGCGATTAAACCATTTGACGGTGCCGCGTTCTGCATCAGCTGGGGCGGGTTCGGGCACCGGGTGGGCCGGCTTCTCACGTTCTGCGGGCTTGGGCTGAGGCTCATTCTCGCCGGTACCGCGGTTGCGGCCGTTATCGCGGCGTTCTGATCCATCCTCACCTTTGCCCCCGGCGGTTCCTCGGCGATCACTGCGGGTTTTGTCGTCCCGGCTTTGGCGCCGTCCGCCTTCTTTGTCACTGTCTTTGCCGGTTGCTTTGCCGTTTTTAGCGGCGTTACCGCGTTTGTTGTCGTTACGTCGATCACCACGACGATCATCGCGCTTGTCGCGCCCTTTGCCACGGTTACGGCCTCTGGCGGGTGCGTTGCGCAGCGCCAAGCGCGCGTTAAACAGGCCGTTGATCACCAGTGCAACGGTGGTCATGACCAGCAGAGCTAAGTGGTGCTGGACCGTTAGCTGGTCATCGGCAAACAGAAGTACGTTGAGCTGAATAACAATAAAGGCGAGCAAAAGGGCGCTGGCCAGAGCGATGATGAAGGTTCGCATGAGTAGAGGGGTGCCTTAAAAAAACGGGCATTCTACATGAATTCTGCCGGCTAGTGCTGGCGCGGGCCAAATTGATCGACGGATTTTACCGCGCCGTAACTGACAAAATAACAATCGGCTGTTCGGGTACGCCGGCCATGCCTTTGCGAAGGTGGGTGTCCGTCAGCTCGATGCGTTCTACCGTATCAAAGCCGTCAACGACTCGCGCAAATACCGTATAACCGGGCTTGCCCGGCTGGGCATCGAGGTAATAGTTGTCCCGCACGTTGATAAAGAACTGGGTGCTCGCAGAGTCCGGGTCATCCAGCCGGGCTGCCGCCACGCTGCCGCGTTTATTTCTCAGGCCATTGAACGATTCATTGGGCACGCTGATGCCGCCGGTTTCCTTGTAGTTCACATCGACATCGTAGCCGCCTGCTTGAATCATGAAGTTGGGAATGACCCGATGGAAAATCAGCCCGCTGTAGAACTCGGCCTCAACCAGATTGAGAAAGTTGCCCACATGTTTCGGCGCAAATTTAGGCAGCAGTTCAAGTTCAATGTAGCCCTGGGTGGTCTCGATGAGCACTCGTGGATTCACCGCGTAGATGCGCTCAGATTCCAGTCGTGGCTGTTCGTCGGCAGCGGCCCCCGGGGACATGGCCAAAGCGCCCAGCCCAGCTGATGAAAAAGCCAATAACAAAGCCAATGCCCGTATTGAATGTTGCATGCGTGTCGTGTTCATGGGGTCAGTATCTCGACATAGCGTTTGATGGTTGGGCCGTAACCCGCCTGCAGTGCCTCGCACATAATGGCATGCCCGATGGAGACCTCCTGCAGGCCGGGTAGGGTCGCAAACAGGGGCAGATTCTCTTGATCTAAGTCATGGCCTGCGTTAATCCCCAAGCCCGCCTCGGTAGCGGCCTTGGCAGCGTCGCAAAACTCGCTAAAACAAGATCGGGTTTGCGCATGCTCAGCGCCCTGTGCCCAGAAAGTTTCCGCATACGGACCGGTGTAGAACTCAATTCGATGGGCGCCCAAGGACCGGGCCACGGCCATATGCTCAGGGGTAGGGTCCATAAATAGGCTGACGCGACAGCCCATGGCGCCATAGGCTTGAATTTGTTCCTCTAGGGCTGGCTGAGGAACGCTCAGATCCCAGCCGTGATCGGAGGTCAGTTGGTCGTCGCTGTCCGGAACTAGGGTTACCTGATGAGGTTTTGTTGCCTCCACTAAGTGCCGAAATCCCGGATAGCCGTGTTCGGTTGGCCCGGCAAACGGGTTGCCTTCAATGTTGTACTCGATGCCCGGATACTCCTTGCTCAACAGGCTGGCCAGGGCGTAAACATCGTCCGGGCGGATGTGCCGTTGGTCCGGGCGTGGATGGACGGTAATGCCCATGGCTCCCTCGGCAATGGCCTGACGGGCAGCATCGGTGACGCTAGGTCGGCCGCCGTCGCGGGAATTTCGCAGCAGGGCGATTTTGTTTAGGTTGACGCTAAGGGCGATCATGACGGGCTGTCACTGTTGGCCGAGGTGCCAGACGAGGTGCCAGAGACTGCCTTCGCCTGCCCGGCGTCACCGTCGTCTTTCAGCGCGCCAATGCTGACCAAGTAAACGACCATGATGACCACGTAGAGCAGGTTCAAACCCAGCAGCCCGAAAAGCTTAAAGGTCACCCAAGCGTCCATGGAAAAGTTGTTTACCACCCACAAATTGATGACGCCCGACAGCGCAAAGCCGGCGGCCCAGCCGTAGGTGAGTTTGCTCCAAACGCTGTCCTCCAGCGTCATGGCGGCTCCCATCATTTTTTTTAACAGGGAAATCTTGGCGAAAAGCTGAGCGCCGATGAGTCCCAGGGCGATGGCCCAACTGACAATGCTCGGTTTCCATTGAATGAAGGTTTCGTCTCTGAGCACTAGGGTCATGCCGCCCAGCACCAGACTGACCCAGAATGTCACTTTCAGCTCGTTGCTCAGCGGGCGATTCGTGAGCTTGTAAAAAGCCACTTGCGCCGTGATGGCTACCAATAAGACGCCGGTGGCCAAGAAAACGTCTCGGGTCAAAAAATAGACCGCCACGAAGGCGATAACTGCGAAATATTCGAAAAACTGTTGCATGCAAAAAACCGAAGTTGAGGTCATGGTTGGCGGCGGCGGGCAAATTAACGCTCGCCGATGGTAGAGAACCGCACTGTGAAAGCGCAGGATAACGCAGGGATCAGCGGTTCGGGTAAAAAAGTCACTCATCAGCCTTGGCGAGTCAATGCGCCGGCACGTGCGGAAAATCCCCATGACCGGAGACGGCGACAACGACGCTGGTTTGGTCTACACAACGCCAACAGCAAGCAAAAGGAAAGGATCGATTATGGCTCAACGTTTGGATGTGCACCCCACCCACCCGCAAAAGCGCCTGCTTGGTCTAGCGGCAAAGGCTTTGCATGGCGGTAAACTGGTGATTTACCCCACCGAAACAAGTTACGCCATTGCCTGCCATATCGGGGATAAAAACGCCTTGGATCGACTGACCGCCCTGCGCAAGCTGCCCAAGGATCACCAGTTCACGCTGATATGCCGGGATTTAAGTGAACTGGGCCAATACGCTCGGGTGGATAACGGCGCCTATCGAATCATTAAGCGCAACACGCCGGGACCGTTTACGTTTGTGCTGCCCGCGACCAAGGAGGTGCCAAAGCGTTTGGTACATCCCAAGAAAAAGACCATCGGTTTGCGGGTACCTGAGCACGCGGTCGCCAGGGAACTGCTGGAAGCCGTGGGTGAACCGCTGTTGACCACGACTTTGCGGGCGCCGGATGCGGCAGAGGATGAAGGCCCTATGTGGGACGCCGACGACATCGTGGATCGGCTGGGAAAGCAGGTCGGTCTGATCTTGGATGCGGGCCAAGGTCTGCAGGAGATGTCAACGGTGGTCGATTTTACGCGGGAGGAGCCCTACATTGCCCGTCAGGGCATCGGCGAGCTGCGCTAGCCGAATCAGCTGGCCAAAGGCGCGGTTTCTGCTGCGGAAATTTCTGCCATCGCGCTGTCCTAGCCCTTATACTGGGCGCTTGTTTCACAGCAAGGATGCCGATTGAGCAGCAACGATTCTAGCCAGCGCGTGGTGTCAGGAATGCGCCCCACAGGGCGTCTTCACCTTGGGCATTTGCACGGGGTGTTAAACAACTGGGTTCAGTTGCAGCATGAGTACGAATGCTTTTTCTTCGTCGCCGACTACCACGCGCTGACGACCAACTACGAACACTCGGAGACCATCGATCAATTTTCTTTCGAGACCGTGGTTGATTGGCTGGCTGCCGGAGTTAATCCCGGTGCGGCGACGGTATTTGTGCAAAGCAAGGTGCCAGAGCACGCCGAGCTGCATCTGATGCTGTCGATGATCGCACCGTTGGCGTGGCTGGAGCGGGTGCCCTCATACAAAGATCAGCAGCAAAAGCTCCATGACCGTGATCTGGCCACCTATGGGTTTCTCGGCTACCCGCTGCTGCAAGCGGCCGACATCCTCATCTACCGCGCCGGCTGGGTGCCCGTGGGCGCCGATCAGGTTGCCCATGTGGAACTGACCCGGGAAATCGCCCGGCGTTTCAACCACGTGTATGGCCGAGAGCCGGGCTTTGAGGAACAGGCCGAGGCCGCGGTGAAAAAAATGGGCAAGAAGGCGGCCCGGCTCTACGCTGACCTTCGGCGTGAATACCAAGAACGGGGTGATGCCGAAGCCCTAGATCGCGCCAGAGCGCTATTGGGTGAGCAGCAAAACTTGTCCATCGGCGATTCCGAGCGCCTGTTCGGTTATCTGGAAGGCAGTGGTCGTATCATTTTGCCAGAACCCCAATCGCTGCTTTCCCAGCAGTCGAAAATGCCCGGCTTGGACGGCGAGAAGATGTCCAAGTCCTACAACAACACCATCGGGCTGCGCGAAGATCCTGCTTCGGTGGCAGAAAAGATTCGGACCATGCAGACCGATCCGGCAAGAGTGCGTCGTAACGATCCGGGGAATCCGGACCAGTGCCCGGTGTTTGCACTGCATGAGGTTTACAGCGACGACGACGTGAAAAGCTGGGCAACCGAGGGTTGTCGTACGGCGGGAATCGGCTGCGTGGACTGCAAGCAGCCGCTCACCGAGGCGGTAAATCGAGAACAGGAGATTATTCGACAGCGCGCGGTGCAGTTTGAGGAAGATCCGGACTTGGTGCATGCGGTGATTCAGGAAGGTTCCGAGAAGGCTCGCGCAGTAGCGCGGGAAACCATGGAAGAAGTCAAATCAGCGGTTGGGATCGGCGGTCGATGACCCTTCGCTTGCGCAACTCAGGGTTAGACGATAATGGATAGCGCTCAGACCCAAACAAAGCTCAGCGCTGCCCGGGCAGTGAATCAAGAGACCATTGCCTTGGTGGCCGGTGAAGAGATTCAGCAGCTGCCTAAGGATTTGTACATTCCGCCAGAGGCTCTGGAAGTATTCCTTGAAACGTTTGAAGGCCCCCTAGATCTGCTGCTCTATCTGATTCGCCGTCAGAACTTGGACATCTTGCAGGTGCAGGTGTCGGTCATTACCGCCCAGTACATGAGTTATATCGAGCTGATGCAGGCGCTGCAGCTGGAGCTGGCGGCAGAGTATTTGCTGATGGCGGCCATGTTGGCGGAGATCAAATCTCGCATGCTGTTGCCGCGGCCGGAGGAGTTTGAAGACGAGGATGACCCAAGATCCGAGCTGATTCGCCGCCTGCAGGAATATGAGCAAATCAAAACCGCCGCCGAAGATCTCAACGAGTTGCCTCGGGTTGAGCGGGATATCTTTGTGGCCGCGGTCAGCAAACCGAAATTGGTGCGACAGCACGGCGAACCCGATGTGGATCTGCGTGAGGTGTTGCTGTCCTTGTCGCAGGTGCTGCGCCGGGCTGAACTGTTCACGAAACACGAAGTGACCTTTGAGCCGCTGTCGGTTCGGGATCGGATGGGCGATATTTTATCGCGGGTGAATCAGCACGACGGCTTTATCGGATTTAACGAGCTGTTTACTGCCGAAGAAGGCCGGCTTGGGGTGGTGGTGACGTTCTTGGCCATCATGGAACTGATTCGAGAATCATTGGTGGATTTCGTTCAAGCCGAGCCCTTTGCACCGATTCATGTGCGGGTGGGCAAAAATGCGCAACTGGGTATTCGCGACAATATTGGCGCCGACCTGCAATACGGTGGCCCCTCGCCGGAGGATGCCGGTGAAGATGCCCGCGATAATCAAACCGCAGACCCCAGACCGGAGAACAACGGATGACCTCAGACAACGTGGATAAGTCGGGCAGCGCAAGCCAAGACGCAGCGACAGCTGACCCTCAGGCAGAGCAAGCGCTGCCCGAGGCTGGACAGGCTCTGAGCGACCAACAGATTCAGCAAATTGTTGAAGCGGCGCTGCTGGCAGCGGAAGGGCCATTAACCGTGGACAACCTCTTTCGTCTGTTCGAGATCGGTGAGCTGGATGAGGAAGAAGGCCGCAAACAGATTCGGTCAGCGCTGCAAGGCTTGGAAGCCGCCTGCGAAGATCGCGGCGTTGCGCTGCAAAAGGTGGCGTCGGGCTATCGCTATCAAACACGTCAGGAGCTGAGCCGCTGGGTGAGTCGTTTGTGGGAAGAAAAACCGCCCCGCTATACCCGTGCGTTGCTGGAAACACTGGCGCTGGTGGCCTACAAGCAGCCGGTGACCCGGGGCGACATTGAACAGGTGCGGGGCGTCAGCGTCAGCCAAAACATCATGCGTACCCTGATAGAACGAGACTGGATTCGTGTCGTTGGTCAGCGCGAAGCACCGGGCCGGCCCTCAATGTACGGCACAACCAAGGCGTTTTTGGATTACTTTAACTTGAATAAGCTGGACGACCTGCCGCCGATGGAAGAGATCAAGGCCATGATCGAACCTACCTTGGCGGCCGAGGCCGGCGTGGCCGTTGGCTCCGAGCCGAACAGCGATGCTGAATCCACCGTCAATGAGGTGCAGACCACCGATGGGCTTGAGGAAGAAATTCAAGGCGACGTGGCTGCCGGGGCCGATGAAGGCCCTCAATCGGCCCCAGTAGCGCCGGATTCCACCGAGGAAGAAAGCAACCGCTTATGAGCGCACCCCACGAGCCAAGGCCGACACCGGCGGATTCTCAGAAACTGCAGAAGGTCATTGCCGCCAGCGGACGCGGCTCCCGGCGTCAGATCGAGGCGTGGATTGCGGCCGGGCGTGTTCAGGTCAACGGACAGGCAGCGCATTTGGGCCAGCGGGTGAATCCTAGCGATGAAATTGCCGTGGATGGCACGGTAATTGAGACCGGGGGCGCTCATGTGCCGCAGGTGTTGGTGCTGAACAAGGCCGCGGGCTTGGTGTGCAGCC
>JAYNPH010000025.1:23774-25114 GCA_038113685.1 Gammaproteobacteria bacterium | reverse complement strand
GTCAGGCATATAGCCGTCAAACATCGCACAGGCTGAATTGTTTTAAGGGATAATCAGCTGATATAGAGACGGTAATTGCGCCGTTGCAGGGCCGCCTTGGCCGGCACTTGCAGCAAGCGGGCCGCCACGCCTTCGCCGAGACCGTCCAACACCTCATGCCGCACATTTTCTGCCAATTGCTGAAAGTAAATTTGTGATCGCTGCAATATCCAGATGAGATGCAATTGCACCGTCACATCTTGCTTCTCACCGTCAATATCGACACCGGTCACTTTCAGTTCTTGGTCGATATTCGTTTCATCAAAGCCCTGCCCGGATGCCGGTTTGTCCCGTTCAACATAGTGTGCAAAGGCCAAGGCATCGCGCAGAAACGGCGCGCCATGGGTGTCGGCAATATGATTGAGTAGCGCGACAGCCGTATCCGGCACCGCATCATCGGCCAAGAAGGCTATCTCAGTATCAAAAAATTCCGGCGCGGCGATTTCCGGCACTTGCATATGTTCCACCCAGCGAAACACGCGGGGCGCATGGTCTTGCATGATACGAAGCGGCACGGGGTCGCGACCCATATGCGCGTGCAGCGCGCCCATCATGGCATAATCGGCGACACAGGGTTGACCGCCCAGCAAATAGGGATGGCGCCTAAAATGCTGTTCCAGCAATTCCAATAGGGTGACGACCTGTTGATGGATGCGCGCCAGCATTTCAGGCGTCGCTTCGGGCAGAAGACCCCCGGTCTTCATCCGGTTGGATATCACCTGCCCATATTTCATAAGCTCCGCATCGCTGCCCTGCGGTGAAAAGGAGCGCCCGAAATCCATCTCCACAAAAAAGTAATTATCTTCATGTAACCATCGGTGCAACCAAGCCAGATGCAACAATCCTTCACTGGCCAGCAACTCCATCAGATGCGCAAAAACGCGCTGCTTGGGTGTGGCAGGAAAAGCCGGCAATGACTGAAAACGAGGCTCCAGATAATCCACGATTTCGACCGTATCTTGGATGACCTCGCTATCCGGCGTCAGCATTTGTGGAATTTTTGGGGTGCCCGACTTCGGGCGAACCAACTCTCTGAACTGCGGGTCGCTGGGCAGTCGCTCTTCAAACGGGATGCCTTTCTTGCGCAAATAGGCGCGACTCTTCGCGGTGTAATAAGAGGCATAAGCGCCATAAAGTATGTAAGGTGTCATCCAACCAATTCCCCAAGCTTAGCTAGATAAGCGGGGCTAAGCCCCAAGTGCTAGAAGTTTAAAAGGCAAATGCCAACAGCGCATCATCAAAACTTTTTTCATCGCAGTCTACAACCTCTTTATTGGCACTATTATTGTCATATTTGAGGT
>JAYNPH010000025.1:13662-23764 GCA_038113685.1 Gammaproteobacteria bacterium | reverse complement strand
GGCATAAGCGCCATAAAGTATGTAGGGTGTCACCAAACCAATTCCCCAAGCTTCGAATCGGCCAATCCTAGTGCAAGCTTGTTTGCGGTACTAGCTATTCTCGAAGCCATGGCAGGTCATTCACCGCATCCCACGCGCCAAACCCGCGCTCAAATAGCAGCACCGTGCATTAGGTTCTACCAGCGCATAATCTTTCACGGGTATTTCGGACGCCGACCAAACTCTAGCCACAGATAACTTTTCGCTATTTCGTTTCTTTTTGTCTAACACGCAGCATTGCGGAATAACTGCGCCGCGCCTTCATAACGTCCTCACAAATGCGCTCAGCATTTGTATCGCCGAGCGACCATGCCGCAAAACCTCTTTGAGCAGCACTTTCCAGCGCCGGCTTTTATCTATTTTTGTAGGCCACTAAAAAGGCCGGAGGCGTTGCTCGCATTCTCGGAAGGTAGGTCAGTCATCGTTCTGGAGTCCATTCATGTTGTGGTAAGCGGCTTGTCATTACCGTTGGCCGATGGCCTTCAGTTGCGGTCGCTGAGACAACAGTCCGATCGTTTACCTTCGCAAGCAATGCATCCTGACTTGCGGTAAATCTAACACTCCACTTCTTTCTGTCTGCTGTTTTTTTTCGCCAGACCCGCCAGCAAAGGCGAAACCGTCATCTGCGTCTCAAGAACAAATATAACGCGTCACTTTTCTGAACGAACCGGCGACCCACTAGCTCAGCTCAAAAGATCAACCTGTCACACCGGGTGTTGCACTGGAAGAAACTCGCTTTGTCGGAACATTTACCAAGCTCAGCAAACCTATTACTGCTACGCGCGCCGTTACTGCCACTCGCGCGTTAGCTCTCGAGACCGTCACGGGCAATATGACCTTACGCTCTAGCCATGCCGCGAAACTCGTCGGTAGGCGGTGTCTTGTATCCGTAGCGAGGGTGCAGCGAAAGACCTAACCGTTTAATGCAACAGGCTACGCAGGCTACTGCTTCTTTAACCGCAACTATCAAAGCACTAGAGTTCGCTTAAAAACGTCAACAGCGCCTCATTAACCTGCTCGGCGCGCTCCTGCTGCACCCAGTGACCGGCACCTTCGAACTTCAAACAGCCTCGTAAATCCGGAAGACTCTCTTGAAGGGTCTGAATGGCCTCCGGCGTGTTGCCCGCTATCAAATCGTACTCGCCGTACAAATACAGCGACGGTTGTTTGATCCTAGCACCTGCGAACGGCGCCAAAAGTCCGGGGATGCGCTTTATGTTGCGATACCAATTGAATCCGCCGGAAAACCCCGAGGCGGTAATCTCCTGCACGTAGAAATCCAGATCTTCCTGAGTTAGCCATACCGGTAGTTGCTCTGGCACCACCAATTGCTCAGACAGGCTTTGGCCTTTTGGAAAGTGTCCGTCCCAGCCTTGCTGATGAATTCCATCAGCAACGATATCGCCGCTCAAGGAATACAGAATACCAAGCATGGAATCCCGAAAATTACGCTCTAAATCCGCCTCGGCAACACCGGGCTCTTGGAAGTAAAGCCGATAATATTCCCGACCAGCGGCCATCATCGTCATGACGTCATTCAGTGATGTATTGTGCGGCAAGGTCAACGGTGGGTTATAGGGTACCGACAGCACCGCAACGGCGCGAAAGATATCCGGACGCAGCAAGGCCGCATTCCACGCCACCGGTCCACCCCAATCGTGACCTACTACCACAGCTTGGGACTCGCCGAGGGCAGCTACGGCACCCACCACATCACCCACTAAATTCGTTAACGAATACGCTTCGATCTCACTGGGTTTCGTGGTTTTGCCATAGCCCCGCATGTGCAAGGCCACCGCGCGATAGCCGCTAGAGCCAATAGCCTGCAGTTGATGGCGCCAGGAATACCAAGACTCCGGCCAACCATGGCAGAAAATCACCAATGGCCCCTCGCCTTTTTCCGCATAGTGAATCTCTATGCCGTTAGCGTTAAGCGACCCTTGCTTGAAATTCCAATTGGACATGCCGGCTTTCCTATTCCGATGTTTTTGCTGTGGGTGAGTGGCGCCACAAACCGCGCGGCGTCAACTCCTTCGCTGTTAAGAGACTGGCGATCACCGATCCTCAAGGTCGAATCGTGCTATCCGGTCGCTGTGAGCTGAGCCAAGCCAGACGTGCTCGCCAAGCGGAGTAGCTACAGTCCCAAACCCAAATACCTGACTATCGAAACGCCAAACACGCTGCTCGCTGAGATCTTCAAGATCCAGTCGGTGAACTGAAAAGGGCAAAAAGCAGTTGATGGCATCCGCTGGACAGCCTTCGAGATATTCTGCCACTGACATATCGTGCTTTGCTGCCCATACAGACCCGCTGGCAAGGGTTAGATTGTCGGCTCGCCCCCCTTCATGAGACGCCACGACTGTTCCTGTCTCAAGGTCAATTTTAGAGGTAAGGCCAGAGAACCAATAATTGACGTAAAGCGCAGATGCGTCGGCACTGAGAACTATGCCATTTGGAAAACTGCCTTGGGTGCCGGCAACCCCACGAAAACCTTCCTCCCGTGACCACTGCCAGACCTCGCCGGTATTCGCACCCGTAAGGCCTGCCTCGATAAGCCCCTCAAAAGGCATTTTCCCGTTGTACATTTCAGTGACGTAGAATGAGCCTTCCGCCGTAAGGGCCACATCGTTAAACCAGGGTTGATGACTGCCCTCGGCGAGGCTTGGCGCATCAACACAACCCCGCCAGACCAATTGCCAATGGGAATTCACAGGCATCAATTCAAACAGCTCCACGGTTTCGCTGGGCAGATGATTCGTCATTGCCACCATATGCCTACCATCTCGACGAAGGATGATATCCAGTCCATGAGTCGAAAAGTCCTTGGTCGTTCGAGTGCAGTCAGCACTACCCCATGTATTGGCCGCAAGCACAACGTCGATATCGCGCTTTTCCATGCTGCGCAGGTCAATGAGGGTTATCACATTCAACACAGGATTCGGAATACCGCCAAAACCCGTTGCCAGCAGGAAATTCCCATCGGGCGTGGGCGCAAGGTCTTCAGGATTCTTATATCCGCACCACGCAGTAAAGGATTGATCGCTGGCACAGGGGGCTTGGCTGATCGACGGCCCAGAAACGGTGCCGGAGACTTCTTCCGCACCCTCTGAGCAGGCCGTTAGAGCTGCTAGCACAATTAAGATACCAACCACTTTCATAGATGTCCTCCGGGAACGCATGCGCGCCGCCAATTTTCGGTGATCTACACCATAGAACAAAGCGCTGGGAAAATAACAGTGGCGTCAGGCCTTTTAGAGACGCCGAGATAACGAGCCGCCTTTTCTTTGACAGTCCTCTCGTGCACTTGAACAACAAGGTTTCAACTAAGGGCGATAGCTCGATCAGTAAATACCGTTACCGGCGTAAGGTTTTGGTGCAGCACGGCGCTGATGGGGAAGCGCCTGGCGTCCGCTGTTCGCCATGCGGCCTCAATTACCTCGACTTTTTCTTCGCCGGTGATGTGAACGATAATCTCTCGCGCGTGCAAAAGCCTGCTCAAGGTCAAACTGATACGCCGATGGGGCGCTGCCGGCGGATCAACAATGAGGCACGCTGCCGGATTGGCCAGATCCAAACCTGCTTCAAGCTGGGGCGCATCAGGAAAGAGCGAGGCGGTGTGACCATCCGCTCCCATACCGAGCACAACAACATCTAGCCTATGCTCGGGACCCAAGGCTGCATTGAGTTCTTCTACCTGAGCATCCAGGACATCTCTCTCGCCGCGCAGGGATATCAGATCAGCCTGAGCCACCTTGGGTAGCCATTTGCGAAGTTGGCCCTCGTTACTGTCAGCATGATCTTTAGCAACCCAGCGCTCATCGGCCAGTGTGACCCGAATTTGCGGCCAAGGCAGATTCGCCTTAGATAGCTGCTGGAAAAAACCTCTCGGTGTTGATCCACCAGAAACAACCAACGTAGAACTGCTATGGCGCTGCACGCCGTTGATCAATTGCTGTTCCACGTAGACACTGAGCGCTTGATCCAATGCTGCGACAGACTGGCTTACGCGCACCCGCGGCGCTGATAACGCCTGTGAATTGTCCGCACTACTCATGCCAGCTGCGCCCGTCCCGGCCTATCAGCAGCTCCGACTGGGCCGGCCCCTTGGTACCGGCAGGATAAGGCTTCACGGTAAGCCGCCTTTGCTCCCAAGCGCTGATCAGCTGATCACACCACAGCCAAGACTGCTCCACCTCCTCTCTGCCCACGAACAAAGATTGATCCCCGCGGATGACATCAAGAAACAAACGCTCATAGGCATCGGGGATGCGCTCGATACCCGACGCCGCCAAGAAGTTCAGGTCTAGGTTTTGCTGGATCAACGCCATGTCGCCCTGTATTCCGTGCTGCTTGGACAGCATTTGCATTTCAATACCTTCGTTGGGCTGTAAACGAATCACCAGCTTGTTCGGCGAGTTTTCATGAGAGGCGAAAATATTGTGGGCTAGGGTTTTGTAGGTGATCACAATCTCGGTGACCTTTTCGCCCATACGTTTGCCGGTGCGCAGATAGAACGGCACGCCGGCCCAGCGCCAGTTATCAATGAACGCCTTTACCGCGACAAAGGTTTCCGTATCGGACGTCGGGTTGTCGGCATCTTCAAGGTCAAGATATCCGGTCATTTCCTCGGCCCGATACCAACCCTGCGTGTATTGCCCGCGCACCACGTGCTCAGAAACGGTGTTCTCGTCAATTACCCTTAAAGCGCGGACTACTTTTACCTTCTCGTCCCGAATATCGTGCGCCGTCATGGTATTGGGTGGCTCCATGGCCACCAAACAAAGCAGCTGCATGAGGTGGTTTTGCAGCATGTCGCGCAGTTGCCCTACTTGGTCGTAGTAGGAAAACCGCCCGTCTATCCCGACCGTTTCCGCCACGGTAATTTGTACGTGGTCTATACACGTATTGTCCCACTGGGCGTTGATAAACCGGTTGGCAAAACGCAGGGCTAACAAATTCTGGACGGTTTCTTTACCCAAGTAGTGATCGATACGGTAGATACGATTTTCGTCGAAAAACTGGCCTACGGTCTCATTTACTTCCTTGCAGTTTGCATGATTTCGACCAATGGGCTTCTCCAGAACTACGCGAGAGCGGTCGGATAAACAGCCCGACTGATGCAGGTTTTGACAAATGCTTTGAAACAAACTGGGCGGCGTCGCGAAATAGAAAATAGCAACTCTCGCCGGATCCAGCCGTTGCTTGAGCACTGTGTATTGCTGTACGTCGGTGAACTGCAAGGAGACGTATTCCACACGCTGGCTGAATTTTGTCCACAAAGCATCGGACCAGCGCGCCTCGCCAACATAGGCTTTGAGCGACTGCTCCTGCCCAGCCATAAATTGCTCTGTGCTCACGTCCTCTCGAGACAACGCAAGAATTCGCAGGTTATTTGGCAACAGCTCACTAAAGTCTAGGTGCATCAGCGCGGGCAACAATTTTCGCCTTGATAGGTCACCGGCGGCGCCAAATAGGACTAGGTCAACCGACTCATCCTGCACAGTCTAACGCCTCCTCACCCAATCTAGCCGAGGCCACAGCCTGCTGGGTTAAACTCGTCACCTCGGACCAAGCTTGGCGTTTTAGCAAAGCCTTGGGCGTAAGCCAGGAGCCTCCGACACAAGACACACAATCCAGTGCTAAGTAGGCTGCGAGGTTGTCAGGACTGATGCCCCCGGTTGGACAAAATCTTATGTCGCCAAAGGGTCCTGCCAGCGCCCTGAGAGCTGTGATGCCCCCGGAAGCTTCCGCGGGGAAGAACTTGAATGCGCTAAAGCCGTACTCAAGGCCCAACATGATGTCGCTTGCGCAGGACACCCCCGGTACCACAGGCATGGGCAGCTCTTGGCAGGCCTTGGCCATGGTAGGTGTCAGTCCAGGCGTGATTAGGAACTCGCAGCCAGCTTCAACTGCTGCATCAAGTTTAGCGGTGTCTGTGACAGTTCCTGCGCCAACAACGACATCCGGCACCTCGGCACGAATACGCCGAATCGCCTCGATACTTGCCGGCGTGCGCAGCACTACTTCCAACACTGCGATGCCCCCCTGACGCAGCGCTTGGGCCACGGGGATGGCCTGATCCGCATCAGCAATTTGAACTACTGGTAAAACCGGCGTCATTTCCAGCAGGCTATGACTGGTCGTGTTCATAAGACCCTCCTTCGAGAGTTGGTAAATGTTCTACTTGTGCCAAGTAGTTTGCAGCGCCCCGCAGACCGATGTCTGCAGCAGTCACCACATAAACGGGAATAGGCGTTAAAAAACTGCGCAGGCGCCCCTTGGATTCGAAACGGCTGCGGAATTCGCTTTGCTTGATGATCTCCAGAACCTTAGGAGCGATTCCCCCGGCGATAAAGACACCTCCCCGGGCACCAAGGGTCAGAGCTAGGTTGCCCGCAAAGGCCCCCAGCACGCGACAAAACACATGTAGGGTGCGCATGGCCAGCGTATCGGTGCCGCTGATCGCTGCTGTGTAGACGTCTTCCGGGCGTGCGTGGGCAGGCTCGCGCTGAGCCAACTCTGCCAAAGCCTGATAGGTGGACAGGATGCCTGCACCGGACAGCAGACGTTCATAGGACACCCGGCCAAACCGCCGAATCATAATATTGAGAATGGCGATTTCCTGAGCATCCACTGGCGCAAAGTCGGCGTGCCCTCCCTCAGCGGCAATCACCGTGGCGGTGCCACCATGTCGAACCACGCCGCACACGCCCAATCCGGTACCGGGTCCTAAAACGGCAATCGGTTGGTCCGATACACCGCTATCCCCACCCAGTTGGTGCCAGTCTGATGGCGTCAGACCAATGGAGGCGTATCCAACGGCGGCAAAGTCGTTGATCACATGCACAGGTACGCCGCCCAAGTGTCCAGCTATAGCGGCGGCGTCTATTTCCCAGGAGCTGTTGGTGAATTTAAGGACACCTTCTTCCACCGGTGCCGCCACAGCTAAGCAGGCGCCCAGAGGTTGCGCAGCCCAGCAGCCTTGTGTCGCCACCTCGCCGCAAAATTCCGCAAGCACGTTGGCAAATACCTGATGATCGGCCACAGAGTAGTAAGTGATGTGGCGCAAATCATCGGTCGTTGGATCCAGCACCGCAAAACGCGCATTGGTCCCGCCCACATCTGCCACTACGTACCAGTCTTGCTGGTTCCGCTGAGTGCCTAGCTCCGCCACCTTAGGCCACTGCCTCCTGCGATGCGGATGGAGATTGCGAGGGTGCCCGCGTGTTCGCGTATTCAGCGGAATCGTATAGCACGCTAGCACCATCTTCGGCGCTGCCCACAGCCCGACGAAATACCCCGAAAAACTCGCGGCCCACCCCTAGGTCGGCGCTTATCGAGGGCAGAGCAAGCTCGCGCTGAGCCAATTCTTGTTCTGACAAATCGATACTCAATGTGCCGGTGACGGCATCCAACTCGATCCAGTCCCCATCGCACACCTTGGCAAGAGGCCCACCCACACAGGCCTCTGGGCTAACGTGTATTGCTGCGGGTACTTTGCCGGAAGCTCCGGACATTCGCCCATCGGTCACCAATGCAACCCGATGCCCACGGTCTTGAAGAACGCCAAGAATGGGAGTGAGCTTGTGAAGCTCTGGCATCCCGTTGGCTCGAGGTCCCTGAAATCTCACGACGACCACACAATCACGATTTAACTCGCCCTGATCGAACTTTCCCTGAAGCGCATGCTGATCGTCTATCACCACAGCCTGTGCCCGCACCTTACGGTGCTCCGGGGCTACAGCAGAGACTTTGATCACCCCGCGCCCCAGATTGCCGGTAAGCAGACGTAATCCACCCTCTTTATCAAACGGTTCTTGCACTGTCGCTAGGACGGCGGGATCAAGACTGGTGGCTTGGCGGGACTGCCAAGCGAGATGGTCGCCATCAAGATAAGGCTCTACCGCATAGTCCGCTAAGGTCTCTCCCCACATGGTCTTGGCATCGGCGTGCATGAAACCGTGTTCCATCAGATGACCGAACAAATAGCCGGTACCCCCTGCGGCATGGAAGTGATTGATATCGGCCTGTCCGTTGGGATAAACGCGGGCCAGCAAGGGTACTGCCCGGGATAACTCATCAAAATCCGTCCAATCGATGATAATCCCCGCGGATCGGGCCATGGCGATCAAGTGTATGGTGTGGTTCGTGGATCCGCCGGACACCAACAAAGCCACCATGGCGTTGACGAAGGAGCATTCGTCTACCACTTCGCCTAGGGCTTTCCGTTTACCGTTCAAAGCGGTGATGCGCGTAATGTGGCGAGCCGCCTCAGCGGTTAGAGCATCTCTCAAGCCAGTGCCGGGATTCACAAACGATCCGCCGGGCAACTGTAAGCCCATGGCCTCCATCAGAATTTGATTGCTGTTGGCGGTTCCGTAGAACGTGCAGGTGCCAGCAGAGTGGTAGGAGGCCGATTCCGCGTCTAACAATTCGTCTCGGGAGATTTTCCCTTCAGCGTAAAGCTGGCGAATCCTGGCTTTTTCCCCATTGGTAATACCCGATTGCATGGGGCCTGCGGGTACAAAGAGCATTGGCAGATGTCCGAATCGCAGCGCCCCCATGAGCAGACCCGGCACGATTTTGTCGCAGATACCCAAACAAATAACACCATCAAACATTTGGTGCGACAAAGCGATCACGGTGGATTGGGCGATGTGGTCCCGGCTGAAAAGACTCAGTTCCATGCCCTCTAGCCCTTGCGTTACCCCGTCACACATAGCTGGCACCGCCCCGGCTACTTGGGCTGTGCCCCCCATGCTACGGATGTGAGTTTTAAGTACCTCCGGGTATTCCGCATACGGCTGATGGGCTGACAACATGTCGTTGTAGGCGCTGACAATACCGATGTTCGGAGAATTGACGAGCCTAATGGTGTCTTTGTCCGATGCATCGCAAGCCGCAAATCCATGCGCCATGTTGCCGCAGGACAGCTTATTTCTTGGCGGTTGCCCCGCCCCTGCCGACTCAATCAGCCTTAAATATTCTTGCCGCGAAGGGCGACTTCGATCCGCAATCCGCTTCGTTACCGCGTTGACGATCTCGTTCATAGACTCCTTCCAGAATGAAAACACTATAATTGGCCACGGTTAGATACCGAAGCTCCAAATCTCGCACTAGTCGCAATCCAGTGGATAGGCGCGCACGTAGTCGACCACCAGTTCACCGGGTAGGTCCGATTTCTTGATGTCACCACCTAGGGTGCCGCCCAGCGCCAGATTCAAGATCAAATAAAACGGACGCTCATCAAAGAGCCACGGATAAGGCGCAATATCCTCGGGCGTTGCGTGACCGTACTGCTTATCGTCCACGAACCAGCGAATGTCCTCGGGCCGCCATTCCACAGCGTAGACATGAAAATCCTCGGTCCACGGAACGGGTCCAAGCAGCGACTCGCTGTAATGCACGTTGCCGGGCCACAACTCACCGAAATGAATGGCGCCTAATATTCGCTCTGGGGTGTGCCCACTGCCAGCGAAGTTCGGTTTTTGGCATCATCCAAAACGCGGGCCAAAACCCTTCACCCGCTGGGAGCTTCATACGCGCCTCAAATCGGCCGTATTGGGCCGCAAACCGCCCTTGGGTCGTTAGCCTCGCCGAGGTGTAGCTGCGCTTAAGCACACGTTGTCGTTTCGCCGTTATGTGCAGCGCACCATCTTCGAGGCGGACATTGTTTTTCGAGTACCACTGCTCTTCGTTATTGCCCCAGCCACACAAGCCACGACTGCAACCATCGCCTTCAACAAATTGCCACTTGGTAAGATCCAACTGCGCACCATTGAACTCATCGTTCCAAAACGGCACTGAGCAATCCTCGTGTGCCTGTAGCCCAAAGCACGCCAATCCCAGCAGAAGAGATGCCCAGATCTTCGTCAGACCATCGATCAATGTTCGCTACCACCAAGTAATGTAAAAAGCGCTGAGGATTAATATCACCAACAACGCACTGAGATTGAATCCCGTTGATGTTGCAAAACTCACCTGGGAGAGTTCCACCGCGCCACTTTGGGGCTGTGGCCGCAGATTGGAGATACCAATGGCCAATGCCGCGCAAAGCAAAAAG
>JAYNPH010000025.1:0-13652 GCA_038113685.1 Gammaproteobacteria bacterium | reverse complement strand
ACTCGGTCAATAAAGGGTAGCTCAGGAGCAAATACCGAAAAGAGGAAAGACAATACCGCGGAGGCAATCGCCGCAGTCAACGCAGCCGTAGCCGTGGTTTTGGCATAGAAAATACCCAGCATAAAGATCACGACAATACCCGGGGTGAAAAAGCCGGTGAATTCTTGAATGTATTGAAACGCCTGATCAAAGTTTCCTAACAGCGGGCGGGCCGTAATCATGGCCACTACCATGGCCGCCAACGCGACAATTCGTCCTATACGAACGGGATTGGCAGCACTTTCGCCTTTATTTAACGAGGGAAAGATGTCCAATGTGAAAATCGTCGAAATACTATTCGTCATGGATGCCAAAGACGAAACAATGGCCGCCAGCAGCGCTGCGAAGACCAAGCCTTTAATACCAACGGGTAATAGCGTCATGGCATGGGGGTACGCCTGATCAGGCGCACTGATGTCCACACCCATAACAAATACCGCAATGCCCGGAAGTACGACGATTATCGGCATTAACAGCTTCAAAAATGCGGCAAAGGCGATCCCCTTTTGCGCCTCGTCAATACTCTTGGCCGCTAAAGCGCGTTGAATGATGTATTGGTTAAAGCCCCAATACGACACGTTCATGACCCACATGCCGCCAATCAGCACCGACAACCCTGGCAGGCTCATGTAATGGGGGTTGCTCGGGCTGAGGATCATATCGAACTTTTCTGGCGCCCGATCCATCAGCAGTTGAAAACCAGCAGCAATACCGGCGCCTTCGGAGATTTCATCGAGCAAGATCCATGCGATGAGTAAACCACCCAGCACCAGCAGCACTACTTGAATAATATCAGTCAGCGCAACGGCTTTAAGGCCTCCATAGAGCGAATAGCCTGCGGCAAATACGCCTAACATCAGCAAGGCTAAATTCAGGTCCACACCGGTAACAGTATTGATCGCAAGCGCCCCGAGCCAAAGAATCGAGGTAAGGTTGACCAAGACGTAAACGCCAAGCCAGAAGAAAGCCATTACCAATCTGACGCGATGATCGTACCGCTGCTGTAAGAATTGCGGCATGGTGTAGATCTCTGCCCGCAAGAAGACAGGCAGCAAATATTTACCCACCAAAATCAGGGTAATGGCCGCCATCCACTCGTAGGAAGCAATGGCTAACCCGATCGCGTAGCCGGAACCGGACATACCGATAATCTGTTCGGCAGAGATATTGGCGGCGATTAATGATGCACCAATAGCCCACCACGGAAGGGCTTTGCCGGCCAAGAAGTAGTCTGAGGCGTTTTTGTCCTCGCCCCGACTGCGCGACACCCACTGGGCAAGAAAAAACAATGCCAGGGCATACACCCCTACGATGATGATATCGATGGTTGCCAACATAGTTATTCCTCGATGCCGTTAGTAAGTTGGTTGGCGCTTAAGGACACAGTTCCCTAGCGCCCGACGGTAGCTCCGCCCGCATTGCGACTTCACTGATGCGCAATTTCAGTGTTCCTTCGGTAAAAATCACTGCAGGGCTGCTTAAACGCTCAAGCTCAGCCCCTTGCTTGACAAAACAGCTTAGCGGGAAGGCCATACGCTGCCAATTATCTTTCGGGGCGGTTTGCAAGATCTCGGTAATGTCGATCTGCCCCGTGCAGGGGTATTCGCAGTCCATTCGCAGCAAAACGCTGGCGGTGGGCGGCTCAACAACCTGCGCATCAATAACTAGGTAACCCTGTTCTTTGGCAAGTCCCGTCATATCCATGGATTGCTCTGAACGCCAGTACACTTGACTACCCGCTTCGCCTCGACCGAGCCACGTTAGCTGCACACTATCTTCTTGAATCAGCCGATCGTAAGTCTGGATAGTCAGGTTTCCGCCGGCAGTCGTTGCCCTGGAGTCAAAGATCTCGACTTCCCAATCCACTGCATCGCCGATGAACGTGCGCCACGGATCCTTTGCGGTTCCGCCAAAAACCAATCGATCCAGAGTGTTGGGTTTGCCCACGGCCGTTTCACTTAGCGTGCCTACCGTGGCGGAGCTTGTGTAACTCAGTCCATAACCATATTCGAATAGAATATCGTTCACCGGCAGACTCGGATTAACGGCGTTCAAATCGGCATTGGGCCAGTCGAAGGACAAGCGGCCAGTAAAGTCATAACGCGGGGTGCCGTCGGCATTGGCAACAAGCATATCGGCAATGGCCGCACCCTCGGAACCCGGTAGCCATGCAGCCACGAAGGCATCTGAGGCATTGAGGTGCGCATTCATCCACAGAGCGCGGCCCGACAAGAACACTGCTACTACCGGGATGTTTTGTTCTTTTAAGCGCTGCAGCAAACGAAGGTCTCGCGGATCCTCTTGTTGCCAAGCAAGAGTATGAACATCGCCCTGTCCTTCCGCATAAGGCGTCTCACCAAATACCACAATTGCCACATCAGGTTTTTCGGTAAAGCTGCCATCGGGACTTAACACCGCCTTTCCACCGCCGGCTTGCAATGCCTCACGCAACCCAGCAAATATGGACGTCGCACCCGGAAAGATGGCGTTGCTATTTCCTGTGCCTTGCCAGGTGATGGTCCAACCACCGGTTTGCATTTCGATACTATCCGCCCCAGCACCAGCCACTAATACGCTGGCCGTTGCGGCAACGGGCAACACCTGATCATTGTTTTTCAGCATCACCAAAGACTTTCGGGCGGCTTCCCGGGCAACGCTTCTGTGCTCAGGACTGCCGACCAACTCCAGCAGTGGCGCCGCGCGCTCTGACGGACGCGGCGCATCAAACAAGCCGGCTTCCGCCTTTGCTATTAGGATCCGGCGCACCGCTTCGTCGATCCGTTGGCGGCTGATTTCGCCGTTCTCCACTTGCTCAAGCGTATTAAATAAAAGCGATTTCCAATCCTCAGGCGCCATAATCATATCGACGCCGGCGTTTATTGCCTGTGCACAGCTGGCATTTGTACACCCTGGGATCTGACCATGGCCATTCCAATCACTAATGACGAAGCCCCGAAAGCCAAGTTGATCACGCAGCAAATCATTTAAAATGAACTTATCACCATGTATTTTGCTGCCGTTCCAGCTATTGAATGACGCCATAACACTGGTAACGCCCGCCTCCAGCGCACTGTAATAACCCTGCCCATGCGTTGCTAACAACGTTTCGAGAGAAGTCCGAGTATCACCTTGGTCTATCCCTCGATCGGTACCGCCATCGCCAATGAAATGCTTGGCTGTAGCCAAAAGACCTTCGCTTTGCAGCGCTTCGACGATGACGCCGGCATATTCCCTAACGATCTCTGGGCGATCGCTGTAACCCTCATAAGTACGCCCCCAACGATCGTCGAGTGGCACCGCAACCGTTGGCGCGAATATCCAGTCGATACCCGTTGCGGCCACCTCTCGGGAGGTGATTCGCCCGATTTTACCGATCAGTTCGGGATCGTTCGCTGCCCCAAGCCCAATGTTATGGGGAAAAATCGTTGCTCCAACAACATTGTTATGCCCGTGAACCGCGTCGGTACCCCACAGCAATGGGATACCAGCAGAACCCTCGGAGATGTCTAACGAGGCTTCGCGATAGGCATCAGCAAGCGCCACCCAATCCTCCAAGGAGGCGTTTTTATCTTGGTTAGGAAAGGAGCCGCCACCGTTGAGAACGCTACCGATACCGTAGGTGCGCACATCGTCAGGAGATACATGTTTAATCTCGCCCTGAATCATTTGAGCGACTTTTTGCTGCAGACTCATGGACGCCATCAGTGTTTCGACAGCGTTAATGTGTTGACTGCGTTCCATAGAATTCGTTTCCGCTTCGACGTTGCTTGCACTGGTGTTTTTCGTTGCGACGTCGCAACCAAGCAAACCCATGATAAGCAAACAGCTAGTCCCGGCCTTTCGTACCAAGGTCATGAAGTGGATCCCGTGTTAAGAGCAACGCTGACCGAAGCGCCAACGTTGACAGTTTCAAACGACCTGGGGCAAAGCAACCTTTGCCCCATCATCAATCAGCTGTCTTACCGTTAAAAGTTTGCGCGAACGCCCAACTTGTAAACAGGCCCATGGTCTTGGGACAAGAACAGCATTTCTGGACTACGAACCCACAGACGCGTGCCTTCGTCGGTTACGTTTTGCGCATCAAGGAAAACGGTGACGTTGTCATTATAACGATATTGATAAGAGACATCTACTTGGTACCGGCTATCAACGTACACAGGTTGCTTGTAATTTGCGAACCCTTGCGCAGTTTCGCCACGATAGTTCAACGCCAAACGCAGCGTATGCTTTTCGTTTTCGAACCAACCGGACAAGTTACCGGAATTGCCGAACCCGGGCAGAATGAACTGATCACCAATTACGTAGTTGTCGGGCTCGACGTCTCCACCGATCACATAGGTGTAGTTCGCCTGCATACCAAACGGTGTCCCTTCGAACAGATGCTGCAACGAGAATTCTAGCCCGCTAACCGTTCCTCTTTCGAGGTTTGCTGGCTGAGTGATATCGAACAGAGCAATCGGATCGCCTGCCTTGCCGTCAACAAAGTATCCGCCAACCGAGTTCGCGCACATGTAGTAGGTAGAGCACGTGTCGCCGCCAATACCTTTACTCACGTCAATACCAGCTTCGAGCGCTGACATAACCCAACCCATCTGCCCTTCGTCCGACAGGTAACTATGGTCCCAAATCGCGTTTTGCGCTAAGCAGTAACCATTGCCGCCATTCACTCCGGCGTTAGAACCCCAATCAGCCGCCCAACTAGGGGGATTAGGCCAGCCGATGAATTCAGGACGACCATCCGCGACCCACTCACGTACGCATTCCTGCGCGATAAGGCCGTTCGCCGAAAAAACTGGATTACGAAGATCGCCGATTGGCTGCTGCTCGCGAGTTGCAGAACTAATGAAGTTCTTGATCTTCTTGCGGAAGTAATTCAACGCAACGTAAGAGCCTTCTGCGTAGTAGTTCTCAAACGCGATGTCAAAGTTTTTTGATTCCAGCGGCTGCAGGTTAGGGTTTCCGCCCGTAGCTGTTGGGCTAAATAGGTCGGTTCCGCCGATCTCAAGCTGAGTCTCTAAATCTTTTAGGCTCGGGCGAGAGAGACTCTTGCTGAACGACATTCTCAATACTTTGTTGTCGTCGATCGCCAGCGCCATGGCGAGACTGGGCAATAGCAAGCTGGAGTCACCATAATCCGTCTCGGGGTTTACGCCTTCACTGTATGACTGCAGACCTGCACGGTATTCCCATCGAAGATTCGTCGGTGTGGCATAGTTACTCGTGGACTGGCTGTCAGTCTTTTCGTATCTCAGGCCTGCAACTGTGTTGAGCGGACGACCTAGCATTTCAGACTCAAAGTTAAGCTGGATATAGGCAGAATCCATATCCTCGCGAACGTACTCGTCGCTGTCCAGCGGCCCGAAGCTGTCGCAGCACTCCGTAGGCTCGTAAGTCGCCCCCGAAGCCGCCGGGATATCCGTACTATCAACAGATGTCGGATTAATAGCATCAAACGCTGCTGCGGCTGCACGCGCATCAATCTCAAAGTAATAGTCTGTGCCCAAGGTTGGGTTGAAGGAATTCATAAAATTCCCCAGTGGGGTGCGAACAAAGAGGGCGTCATCCCAGTCCGACGCTTTCGGCTGAAAGCCCGTTAACGCTTCGCCGTTAGCGTCGATACCAAAGTTTGAACCACGTGACTGGCGAACGAACTCACTCTTAGCCGTAGACACGCCAAAATCGATAGACTTCAGAGCGCCAGCGCCAGCGGTGAACCAAGTACCTTTGATTTGAATTTGGCTAATCTCGTTCTGCTGAAACTGGTCATTAAGAGATAAAGAGGATCCCACCATATTTTCAGGGCCAAAATCTGCATCGTAGCTAAAGGTAGAGATGCCGTTCGGACCACCGTTGACTGTTGTAATGCTGGCGGTGTTAACGTCGGTAGAAAAACCTAGGCGATTATCGTAAATGTTGCCGGCAAGCTCAGCGCTGGAATCGTGCGCATCGAGTTCCAGCTGTAAGTTTTCCGATACATCCCAGACAAGGTTCAGACCCACAGAACGGTTGTCGCTCTCAAGTTCGCCCCAAGTTACAGAATGATCGTACCCGCGACCGCTGACAACAGAATCGGTGTAGGCACCGCTAGGCGCGATGGTCGCTGCCGTGGTGGACCAGCCACCCAGCCAAGATCCGAACGTGGTTCCTTCAGACGCGAAGTCCACACCGGACATGGTGTAGTCGACGGTTGCAGTAACGGAATCGCTGAACATGAGTTGGTACGTCGCCTGCGCATTGGTGCGCTCACGATCATTGTCTTTGATTAGGTAGCCTACGGGCTCCTGAAAGAACGTTGCGCCGTCCGGGCGTCGATTTTTGTTGGTGATAACAGCGTCTGAAGGTACGCGGCCGGCGAAGCGAGCCGGCGAGAGCCAGTTAGACTCTTGGGTGCCTTCTTCACGGTTGCTACGCTCCTGGTAGGAAGCAGACAGCGAGAAACCCCATCGCTCTTGGTTGGTCGCATATAAAAGAGCCGCTTCGACCGGCGTACCGCTGTCCTCTGAAGTGGTGTCTTCCACCAGACCGATGCTGTAAGACTGCTTAGTGCCATCAACCATCAATGGTTTCGTGGTCACCATGTTGACGGTAGAACCGATGCCACCGGACGGCAACGCGCTGTTTCCTGACTTGTAAATTTCCACTGCGCTTACGCCCGGAGACGCGATGTCGCCGAAGTTGAAGGAACGGCCGCCGCCATCTTTACCTGCAACGGTAGGCATCTGACGACCGTTTAAGGTCACCAAGTTAAATTCTGGACCAAAGCCTCGGACAGCAATTGCCTGCCCTTCCACATTGCTTCGATCAATAGCAACACCCGAAACTCGGGCTAGGGATTCGGCCAAGTTTCCATCGGGGAACTTACCAAAATCTTCTGCAGAAATGGCGTCCATAACGCCAACATTGCTGCGTTTAATGTCAATAGCATCAAGCAAACTGCTCTTGATTCCATAAACAATCACTTCTTCCATGATCTCTTCTTCGGCGGTCACTGCCATCGGCGAAGCCAAACCCGCAGAAACTAGAAAGAAGCCCAACCATCGCGCCTTAAAGACAGATGACTTGTGCATAGCTAACAACCTCTATAATTTGAACCACAGCACCCGACACTGTCAGTGGATGACAGCCGACGGTGCTGAGCCTTACTGTGATGTTCGTCAGTCAGAAGCACGGCTGAATAGCGCACTCAATCCTCGGACAAACCTCTCCAGCGCGAAGTAGATCAAAAGTTGACAAAAAACGACACGACCATGCGATAAAACGGTTCAAATTTGGGTTAAGAGGGACTAAAGCCGTGGATGCCGTCAATATTTAGTTGTCAGCATCAGACTGGCAATCTTGGGAGACTAGCTGCGCTTAAGCTGGGCCACCTCAGCCTTGTAATTACGGCTTACTTTAAGCCGAACGCTTCCGGCAAGGGTTAGCTCGCTTTCGCCTTTCGGCAACGCAGTCACAGCAAGCACCTTGCGCAAATTCACTACCGTGGAACGGTGAATGCGGGCAAAGGGGCCGGGGGTCAGTCGTTCCTGAAGCTCTTTCATGGTGCAGCGCATGATGTGAGTATCACCGCGGGCGTGGACGCACATGTAATCCCCTGCCGCATCCACCCAGTCGATGTCGTCGTGGGGAATTAGTTTCACTTCAGCCCCGTCACGTATGGCTAAACGTTCATCCGATGCCATTGAGTCATTGGATGCAAGACCACCGGCACGCAGGGCCATGTTGCCCTCCATGTGCGACAGCATGTCCAAATACCTGCCTTTGCTGCCGCCTTGATCATGATCGTCCGCGGAGGACACCGCAGCCATTTGCTGTCTGACATGCACCATAGTCTCTGCCAAGCGGCTCGGATCAATGGGTTTGAGCAAATAATCAAGGGCATGCACGCGAAAGGCATCTACTGCAAAAGAATCGTAGGCAGTGGCGAATACCACAGCGGGTAATTGCTCTGGCTGAATCTTGCTGATTAGGTCGAAACCGCTCATACCCGGCATTTGGATATCCAAAAATACTAAGTCCGGTGACAGCGTACGAATGGCCTCCAAAGCTTGGGTTCCGCTGCGATACGCCCCAAGAATCTCAACATCGTCATGGACGGTGAGGAGAGATGCCATGACATCCAGCGCTAACGGTTCATCATCGACAATCAATGTTTTAATCATCGAAATCTCCAGACTCACCCAACGCCAGCGGAAAACTCAAATCCACCCGAAAACCGCCTAACTCCGACTCGCCCAACAGCACCTCGCCTCGGTGGCCGAAAAGTGTGGCTATGCGTTCCCGCACATTTTTCAGTCCAACGCTAGAACCAACGGCAGCGTTTCGATGTTCAGGCGAGTGATCTGGCCCAGAGTCTTCAACCGTTAGCCTAAGTCTGCCCGCGACCGCGCAGCCGCCAATTCGAATCGACCCGCCCTGCTCAGCTTGGGCGATAGCGTGCTTAATGGCGTTCTCAATCAGAGGCTGCAACAAGAAACTTGGTACTAGGGCCCTGCTGACTGTTTCGTCAACGTCAAAATCGACAGTCAATCGATCAGAAAAGCGCACCTGTTCAATGGCCAAATAGAGTTTCGCCGCGTTGAGTTCCTCAGCCAGCGACACGCTTCGATCAGCGCTGTGCTCAAGGGAGTACCGTAAGAACTGGCTTAGGTTCAGCAACATGGCGCTGGCCCGCTCCCCAGCACCTTGATCAATGAGCGCATAGATCGAATTGAGGGTATTGAAGAGAAAATGGGGGTTAAGCTGATAGCGCAGCAGCGTGAGTTGCCCTTCCTTTACAGCGGCTTCCGCGCTGATCCGCCGCAGCACCTCTTCTTTTTGTGTGGCCTCAGCGGCAAGCAATTGGTCTCTTTCGGCCTGCAGCAATTGGTAATACTTAATGCCGTGATAAAACGCTGCCCAGCACCCAAATATGAAAATCGATGGGAAGTACCAACCGCCAAAATCAGCCCATAACCCCTCTTCCCCGGTCATCGCCTGAAAGGTTGCTAGGCGAATCACCGCCCAGGTCAAGGCAAACACCAACACCGACACCGAGATAACCGCAGCCCGGCTTGCCCACGAAGCGCTCCAATAGCTGCGAAATACCAGACGCAAGGGCCAACTGAGCACGATCCCGAGGAGGGACTGAGCGACGTTGTGTAAGACATAACTCAACTGAGGTTGGTTATACCAAAGGTTGAGGCTGACGTAGCTAATGAGAGAAATACCCAACCAACCGGCGAACTGGAGCACCCAAAATTGGGTCTCGCGACTGGATGAAACACCATGCCAAGCGGAACTGGCAAATACCGGCGATCTGTTTTGGTCTGTGGTGAGGAGTTCTGCCACGCCCCTACCCTGTAAATCAGCGGCCTTCATTCTAAAGAGTACGCGCCTAGAAACCTAGGCACAGTGTCATGGGTCTCTTTTCGACCTTGGGACACAAAATCTCTGGTTAATGGGCGCCCAAAGCCGGCTGCAGACACATTTTGATGGCGAAACAGTCTTTCTACCTGCCTCGCCACCGGATCGGGATAGAAAAACCCGCCGAAACGGGCTTCGTCTGAGGGTCGGCACTCTAATTGCGCGGATAAACCTTCAGTGTTTGTATCTGCGACGTGTTAACCACTGTGCGCATGTCGGCGACTTCTGCGTTAAACGCGGCAAAGGCCGGGTGCGTCAACATTTGTTGACTAATGGCCGCCAGTTCAGCTTGGGTGCGTCCCCCAGTCCAAACCCAATGAGTGAACTTGTCTCGGCCAAAGAAAACTGCCCCGAGTCCGTAAGAGCGCAGATCGATGTCTTTACCGACCGCGTTTATCATCTTCACGTAGGCCGCTGCGTAAGCCGCCTGATCCTGGGGTTCAACAATGATGTCGAACTTGGAGAAGGCTGAGTCTTGACCCCAGTCGTGTTAATCTAAGGGTGCAGGCCCCATGTACTCGATGACCGGCTGAGCGCTGGCCGAGAGGGCCTGTAAGAAGACCGCTGAGTCTGGGCAGGAGCGCATGATTTCCGCTGCCTTTGACTGATCTTCAATGCTTTGGAAGGTATTGATGATGAAATGGGTTGACGCGTATCCGCCGTTAAACAGCTCTTGGGACAGTGCCACATCGGCAGGATATTGCTTGCCGCAGTCCGACGCCCAGAACTTGTCCATGGCTTCAACAACGCCTGCCGGGTTTGTGACGTTCAGGTGATAAAAAGCGTAAAACGGGCCGCCATCGGCATGATCGTCGGCGACGGCAAAACTTGAAAGAACCAAGGACATTAAGAGAACGATTATTTTCATTGTTATTTTTTCCCATACATAGGTTGCAATTGCGCCTTGAACTGTAATCTCCATCACCGTCTTTGCACAACAGTGGCATAACACCGAGGCAGCCACTCAGTCCCAGAAGAACATGCCTGTCCCTGCAACCGCCGCGATCATCCACTGGCATTCCAACTCGGTGGATATGTAGGAGTTGTCTCGCTGGGATTGCCTACCACTATCGTGTTGTGAAAACCTAGCAGGCCGATTCACTGTAGGCATTCACTTAGGTTTCCAATATGCAGCACTTTGATGATATTTACCGGCGGGCCGCTACTCGCAAGGGTGGCGATCAAGCGCTGGAAACCCTGCTCGCTCCGGTTAAGGCAACTACAGACTTAAAAAAAGTGACTGACGCAGAGGTACTGGCTGAGATGACCGCCTGCGTCTTTCGGGCTGGATTCGTTTGGAAAGTCATAGCCGCAAAGTGGCCGGGTTTTGAAAACGCCTTCCATCAGTTTGATGTTACGCGCTGCGCCATGCTGTCAGACGAGGAACTGGAAGCCCTGCAACGCAACACCGACATTGTGCGCCACGGCACCAAAATTGCCAGCGTTAGAGATAATGCCCTCTATATTCTCGACATTCGGGCGGAACACGGGTCTTTCGGCGCATTCCTTGCCGCCTGGCCAAGTTCGGATTTTGTTGGCCTGTGGACGCATCTGAAAAAACACGGTAGCCGTTTAGGCGGGCAAACTGGCCGTTACTGCCTGCGTTTTTTAGGCTATGACACGCCTATCCTGTCTCGGGACGTGGTGGAAGCGCTGATTCAGGCGGGTGTTGTCGACAAAGATCCGACCAGCAAAAAAGACCTTTTAGCTACCCAAGAAGCCTTCAATACGTGGACAGAGCAAAGCCAACGCAGCATGCGTGAAGTCTCGCGCATCCTCGCGCTGTCGACCGGCTAACTACCGGCGTTCCAGTCACAGTGGTATCTTGTGGGCGAGGACTTAAGGGAGAGTTGAAATGGAAATCACACCAACTGGCGAAGCGTGCGGCGCGCGGGTTACCGGCATTGACCTTAGTCAGCCTCTAGATCGAACGGCTATCGCAACCATTCGCTCGGCATGGCTTGAACACCACGTGCTTGCCTTTCCGGATCAGAAACTAACCGACGATGACTTAGTGCGCATTACCAACTATTTTGGCAGCGTCGGCGATGACCCTTATTTTGTGCCCATCAGCAAGAAAACCCCAGTGGTTGCCCTGACGCGCCGCGCCGACGAGCAGGCCCCGGTATTCGCCGAAAATTGGCATACAGACTGGAGCTTCAAACAACACCCACCCATAGGCACTTGCCTGTATAGCCTGGTCGTGCCGCCCGTGGGAGGCAACACAGGGTTTGCAAATCAACAGCTCGCGCTGGCGCAAATGCCCGACGCCCTGCGGCAACGGCTTGAGAATAAGGTTGCCCTGCACTCGGCTGCCGCTGCCTACGGACCGAACGGCACCTATGGCGAAAAGGATCAGGGGAATGACCGCAGCATGAAAATTTTGTTCTCGGAGCGAGCCAATAAATCCGAACCACATCCGATTATTGCCAAGCACCCGGAATCCGGTGCCGAAACAATATTCGGTACTGTCGGATACATCCACACCATCCTCGGCTTAGAAAAAGAAGACAGCCGCCAATTGATTCTGGATTTATACGCCTGGCAGACGCGAGAAGAATTTCAGTATACCCACGTCTGGGAACCCAACATGTTGGTTATGTGGGATAACCGCTCTGTGCTGCACAAGGCTAATGGCGGCTACGACGGCCATGCTAGAGAACTGCACCGGCTGACTATCGCCGGGGATCCTGCGCTGGCCCTGTAGTGGCTTAAGTTTCAAAGCAAGGTATCTGCCAACGCCGTTGACCCAGCCGAGAACGGCGGGTAGAAGCGCCGTTGCATTGCGAATTTTTTAATCCAAATCAAAACAAACTGAAGGAACACGAATGAGCGAATTTGAAGATAAAGTGGCTGTCGTCACCGGCGCTGGCGGCGGCCTTGGGAAATCTCATGCCTTGGAGCTCGCCAAGCGCGGCGCGAAAGTTGTGGTTAACGACTTGGGCGGCAGCGGCGACGGCGTCGGCTCCAGTGATATGGCCGACGTGGTGGTTGACGAAATACGTCAAGCCGGTGGTATCGCCATTGCCAATAAAGCCTCGGTATCAACCCGAGAAGGCGCTAAGTCCATTATCGATGACGCCGTGGCCGAATTCGGCACCGTCGATATTTTGATCAATAACGCCGGTATTTTGCGCGACAAAAGCTTCAAAAAAATGTCTCTGGACGATTGGGACTTGGTTATGGACGTGCACCTTAACGGTAGCGCCTATGTGACCCACGCGGCTTGGCCGATCATGTACGAGAAAAATTACGGTCGCATTGTTCTCACCAGTTCGACCTCGGGAATTTATGGTAACTTCGGCCAAGCCAACTACGGCGCAGCGAAGATGGGGATGCTGGGGTTAATCAATGTGCTGGCCATTGAAGGAGCGTCCAAAAACATTCGCGTCAACGGTCTGGCGCCAAGTGCCGCCACGCGCCTGATAGCGACCATTCCCGGGCGAGAAGACCTCGACCCGGAGAATCCAGATCCAGACGCGCATCCCAAACTGGTGACACCGGCGGTCTTGCTTATGGTCAGCGAAGATGCTCCCAACGGCAAAGTCATTCAGGCCGGTGGCGGCCGGTTCTCAACGTGTGCGGTATTCAACAATGTGGATCTGGAGTTGGGTATCGATGCCGACTACGAGGACCTGCTGGAACACAAAGATCAGCTACTGGATATGAGCGGTGCCCTCGAGGGTTGGAACCGCACCCGCCGCTAACACCTGTTGCTCAAATGCCGTCAGGTGGGACGTACAAAAAGCCGGGAACACCCGGCTTTTCGGTCCAGTTCGGCGCCGGGATTTAGAAGCCGAGCAGTGTGGCGTAGCGATCGCGATGCTGGGCTTGATTTCCGTAGGTTGTCTCCAGCACACGCGCGCGCTTGAGATAAAGACCTGCGTCGAATTCGTCGGTCATTCCAATACCACCGTGTATTTGAATGAGTTGATTCGACATATCGAAGAGAAACTCACCGGTCTTCGCCTTTGATAGCGCGCTCATCGCCGCCTCGTCGTCGGCTCCCTGATCGATGGCAGTAACGCCCGCCTCGGCACAAGAACGTGCCATTTCTTGGGAGGAGTATAGTTCCGCCGCTCGATGCCCCAAGGCCTGAAAGGAACCAATGACTCGGCCAAACTGCTTACGAGTCTTGAGGTAATCCAAGGTCATTTCGAAGGCGTAACAGCCTACCCCTAGCATTTCCATGGCAATACCTGCGCTGGCTC
>JAYNPH010000024.1:5073-11535 GCA_038113685.1 Gammaproteobacteria bacterium | reverse complement strand
GATGATGAGGACAAAAATACACTGCGTCCAAGGCGATGCCGCGGGAATTGAATTGATCCCGCATCCAGTCAGTCAATATCGAAAAGTCCTGCTCGCTGTAAAAACCACGCCCGATTCCTGACTGATTTGTTACCACGATCAGCCGATACCCCAAGGCTGCAAACTGTTTGCAGGCAACGAAAACTCCGTCGATAAACTCAAAATCCTCAACGCGATAGGTGAACCCCCGGTCCACGTTTATCACACCATCTCGATCAAGAAACACCGCCTTATTCATCGCGGCATTCCCGGCGTTGTGGCTGGATTATCTTCTGCCGCCAACTTCTCAGTTACGCGGTCAAACATGTCCCGTACTCGCCCGACGCTTATCTCGGCCATAAGGTTTGCGCCTTTTAATCTTCGGCCCCAGCGCACAGAGTCAACGGAGCCGCCATGTTGCACCTGTAAATTTTCCTCATAGACCTCTACTACATTTTCAAGATACCCATAGGGACCAGTGCGCCTCGGGTTTGAATGCGCATACAAGCCGATCACCGGAGTTCCCACCGTCACCGCCATATGAGCTGGCCCCGTATCAGGTGCTAACAACAGGTCACTGTGCTTGAGGACGCACAGCAGTTGTTTCAGCGATGTTTGGCCCACCAGATTGATAATGTTACTGGTCGTTTTGCGGGCAATGGCGTCACTGAGCCGCAGCTCGGTTTGGGCAGGGCCGCCCGTTAGGACAATGCAGTACCCCTTCTCGGCGGCATGGTCGGCAAGACTGGCATAGCCTTCCACGGTCCAATTACGCTCGGCTTTACTGGCTGCAGGGGCTATGGTGAAGACCTTATCCCTGCCCTCCAGCGCTTGTAGCGCCCATGCCTCGTCTTGTGCCGAATAGGGCATTTCCCAACTGGGACCGGCATCGTCCGTACCAAGGGTTGCAGCGAACTCGGCAAAGCCCTCCAGCACATGCTGCTGTTGCTGGGCCCTGATGGTCCTAGAGATGAACCAGCCATGGCCCTCTTTTGCTCTGGCTTTATCGAAACCTATTTTTACGTCCGCTGAGACTATCGCTGCAACCAGATTGGCGCGCAGGGCCACCTGCATATGCAGCAGGACATTGAAATGACGCCCCCGAAGACTGTGCCGAAGCGCTGTGTAACCACGGACTCCGGCTCTCTTGTCAAAAACGATAAATTCGACACCGGGCAGTCCCTTCACTAGCTCGTATTCGACTTTGCCAATGATCCACGTCATCAGGGCTTGCGGATAACGGCGCTGAATCGCCTGCACCGCGCTGACCGCATGACAAACGTCGCCGATAGCGGAGAGGCGAATAATACAAATGCTGTTCGGCGTCCCTAATTCCGTCACGGCCCTATTGTCTTTGCATTGCGAAAAAACATTCTGGTTTGCGCCAGTCATAGAGTCAAAAATTGTTCTGCGCTACAGTGAAGAAAATCGAGAGCCCTCCAACACTTATGCCTGCCGATAACCACCCCACTGACAAGCTGACCTACCCACGAGGTCACCGACTAGTGATTACTTGGGTGAATCGCTCATGCGCTATCTTACGTCTGTCCAATACGCCAGATGCGCTTAACCAACGATGGTTTTGTTCAGCGCATTGGGCGGATCAAGGCAAAACCGTTGGCCAAAGTATTGGCCGGGGCACGACTCTTTTTTTCCGGGAAAACGATGTCACCTACGTGCTTCGGCACTATTGTCGAGGCGGATTCATTCGCAAATTCATCCAAGACAGCTATTTATTCACGGGTATCAGACGTTCTAGGGTCTATCGAGAGCTGGCGTTGCTTTCCAAACTCGATGCGATGCTTTTGCCGGTGGGCAAGCCAGTTTCCGCAATGCTGACGCGACACGGTTTAAGCTATCGGGCCAGCATTATTACTCGGGCGATTCCCAACTCCTTGAACTTGCTTGAAATTTTGCGCCAGCGAGAACTGGCGAACGCAGAGATTGTCGCGATAGCTAAAACGTTGGCGAACTTTCACCGCCAGGGCGTCGATCATGCCGATCTCAACATCAGCAATATTCTTTTGGACACAGACGGGCAACCCTTTTTGGTGGATTTTGACCGTGGTCGAATCAAGCGGCCGAGCCGGCGTTGGCAACAGGCAAACATCAAACGCCTGCAGCGTTCGTTTACGAAACAAAAGCGCCTCAACCCTGAGCTTCCCTGGACCTCGGATCATTGGCATTTGCTCATGGCCACCTACGCCGACGAAATGGCGGGATAGTTAAGAAGCATCAGTCCCCATGTTGCCTAATGGCGTCGATGATCTTTGACGAAGAAAAGCCATCTATGAAACCAACTACTTTCACGGTTCCACCATTGGCCAAAACAAATTCTGCGCCGGAAATCTCATTAACCTGATAATCACCGCCTTTTACCAGCACATCGGGCAGCACTTGTTCGATCAAAGGCGCCGGTTTGTCTTCGTTTTCTTGCTCGCCAAAGGGAATCACCCAATCAACGCTGTTCAGCGCCTTGAGCACTCGAGCCCGAGCAGCAAGACCATTAATTGGGCGGTCAGCGCCCTTGAGCCGAGAGATCGACTCATCGTTATTCAGCCCCACCACCAATCTGTCCCCTAGGGCGCGGGCCTCTTCCAGGTACGCAACATGCCCGGCATGCAGGATGTCAAAACAGCCGTTGGTGAAAACAATTTTCTCTCCGTTACCACGCGCCGCACTAATCTGCTCAAGGGCTGTCGATGAAGAGACATCTTCAGCGTCGTCTTGATGGGCAGACTGTCCGCCGAGTCGGGCCCGAAGTTCTGCGGCCGAGACAGTCGCCGCGCCTAGCTTGGCGACAACCATCCCCGCCGCAACGTTGGCAATCTCAACAGCTTGCGCGGGCTTGAAACCTACCCCCAGCATTCCAGCAAGGGTCGCAATTACGGTATCGCCGGCCCCGGTGACGTCAGCCACCTCTCGAACCTGGGCCGCATAGTCGAACTTTTCCGTACCGGTTATCAACGACATGCCGCGTTCAGAGCGCGTCAGCAACATGGCGTCAATACCGCTGTGTTGAAGTAATCGACGACCTGACTCAGCGATCAAGCGCTCAGAGTCCGATGAACCGCCAGCCGCTGCAAACTCGCCCAAATTTGGCGTGACATAGTGAGCTCCCTTGTAGCGACTCAAATCCGAGTTTTTTGGATCCACCAGAACGCATTTGCCGGCATCACGAGCCAAGCCGATCATTTTCTCGACCGCACCCAAGCTGCCTTTGTTGTAATCAGAGAATACGACCAAATCGCACTGACTCAGACACGACTTTAGCCGTTCAACCAATTGCTCGCTGAACTTGGGATCAAACGATTCCTCCAAGTCGAGCCGGACCACTTGCTGATGGCGGCTAACCACCCGCATTTTAACGACGGTTGGCTGCAGATCCTGCTGGACCAACTGGGACTCAATGCTCTCTTGCGTGAGCAGATGAGCTATTTTTTCCCCGTATTCGTCGGCTCCGACCAAGCCAATCAACGTTACCTTGGCACCTAAGTGAGCAATATTACGAGCCACGTTCGCCGCGCCACCCACCTTGTCTTCTACCCGGTTAACCTTAACCACGGGTACCGGCGCCTCGGGTGAAATCCTGGCAGTGTCACCCAACCAGTAACGGTCCAACATCACGTCCCCGACCACCAGGATCCGCACCTGATGCAGCTGTGTTAGCAGCGATAAATCCATTCCCCGCCTCCGTTACTCAGACGCCAAGTCGATGACCTCGCAAAGCCAATGGCCCAGAAACATATGGGCTTCCTGAATGCGGGCAGTTTCGTCGGATTTGATGACGACGGGCAACTGAGCGATGTCTTTTACGCTTCCGCCGTCGCGCCCTGTTAAGGCGACGGTATAGACACTCAGTTCATTGGCAGCCAGCAGCGCAGCGTTGATGTTATCGCTGTTCCCGGAGGTGGTTAGGCCGATCATCACATCTTCGGCCCTCGCCAAACCTTGAACTTGGCGAGCGAAAACCGTGGAAAAATCGTAATCGTTAGAATGAGCCGTCAGGATAGAACTATCCGTCGTCAGTGCGATGGAAGCCAAGGGACCGCGCTCTTTGCTGTAGCGCACCATAAATTCCGCCGCCAAATGCTGGGCGTCGGCGGCACTGCCGCCGTTGCCAGCCCAGATGATTTTTCCACCCTGATTCAAACTCGCCATACAGCGATGCGCCAAGTCCGTCATTTGAGCTAGGTGTTCTTCCACGGTGGCAAAAACCGCACGGTGACGCTCTAAGCTTCGGGAAAAACTCGCCGTAAGCTGTTCCTGCTGCAAAGAAAGTTTCGGGCTTGCGGAGCTAGGATCTGAAGGCGATCTGCACATGAGAACTCCATTCACTGAGTTGCACTTCTGTGGATTACATTATCCACAAGGGGTTGAAAAAAACGACGCGCACATTACCTCATTTCTCGCGCTGTATTCGCATTCCCGTAACCAACAACATCATCCTCGGCTGTAACCTCGCCGGTTTGAGTTTCCAAGGCTGCCTCACTACCATGGCTTCTCAGCCTTACGGCAGCACTTGCAGGACACACCCTTTGTCAGCCCTGATACCAACGGATTCGATGAACAAGGCCGTCCGCGTGCTTTACATGACACACATGGCCATAGGCGATTTCGTGTATCAAGGCCCCCACCTCAAGGCGTTACAGCAAAAATTCCCCAACATCCAACTGGACATCTGGATCGATGACCTACGGGATAGAAGCAAGTCGTGGCACAAAAGACGCAACACCACGTTGTGCCAGTGGCTCGAGGACCAGTCCTTTATCCACAGTATCTATCCGATCGCTGAGAGTGCTTGCGAGCGTCAAGAACTGATCAAGCAAGCCCAAGAAAGGCATTATGACGTCATCTTTTTTATCGCCACCCAACGATGCGATCTGTATGCCAAGGTCGCGCGCGCGATCTCCAGCACAGCCAACATTGTCGGCACTCGATCCAAGGCGCTGCGAAATCCGATCCAATTGTGGTGGCGATTCAAACGGATCGACGGCTACTTACGGGAGCAAAGCATACCCGCCGAGTATCAAAACCATATCAGCGATTTGTACGGCTTTCGATTTCAAACATTAGTCGGTGCGAAATCCGCGACGGCAACCTTGCAGATTTCCCCGCCGGACATCTGGCACCAACGGGCCAGAGACCGACTGCGCAATCACGCTGACGAGACCGTTAAGCGCTGGCTGCTAATTAATCCTCTGTCCACCAGCGTGAAAAGAGACCTCAGTTGGGCAAAAACCTTGAGGCTGATCATCGCTTTGCATCAAACGCATCCGAGTCTCGGCTTCGTCCTCAACCTACCTCCGGACCAGCTGCAAACTTTTCAACGGAAGCTGGCAGCGGAACCTGCGGAACCGGCAATCAAAATCGTGCCCTTTACAGCAAAAGAACATTTTTACGAGCTGCCTGCCATGCTGAGCTGTGTGGACTATGTTGTCACAGTTGAAACCGCCATCATGCATTTGGCGGCCAGCGTCGGGACGCGACAAACAGCCCTTGTTAGAGACTCGGCAAAACATTGGCGACCCATGGGTGACAGTCAGGTCGTTGAATGTCAGGGCAACGTGGATTCAGTGGATATCACTGATCTGACAAAGCGAATAACCGCACATATCGGATAAAAACTCGCCGTTGTCCGCGCCCGCAACACGAACCGTTGAAACAGCGATCAATCGCTTGGCAAACGGCAATTAGGCCGCTAGTGCAAGAACAGCGATACAGACAGGTGTTGATAGCTTTGATCAAACACGCTTTTGCCAAGAGTCAGCTGAGTTTCTAGACGGTAGTTGCGCCAGTTCCGGGAGTTAAACAGTTCGACGTTGTAGCCCGTTTTGTAGGCAAACGCGGTGGGCCTTCCGTCAATATTGGAATCGTTATCTACAACTCCCAGTTTGAGCTGCCAGAAATCGTTCCGCGACCCAAAATAGTCCAGCGACATCGTATGTACCTGAGAAGGTACTCCCTCGCCAAAAACCCGCTGATCGCCGCCAAAGTGGCCGAACACATTGCCATGGTTCGTGTTGCCGTATTTGTACATGCCATTTAAATACCACGATGTCTTCCATTTGTTCCATTCATAGCGCAGCGCAAGTGTTTGAGTGAGATCAGGAAAAAAGAACCCTACCGAATTGGCCTGATTACCAAGTTTGTAATTGGAATTACTGACCGTGTCCTCGCCTGCATGTTCAAAATACAGTTCAAATGGCTTGCCGCGTAAAAACATGTCCAACTGGCCCGTAATGGATGCCAGCTGATCCCCCGCTTCACGGTCGGGTTCGGCTAGATTGTCCGCACTGACTGGATCGACGAATGCCTTTAGAAAATCACCAAAACTCAAGTCTCGGGGGCCGCCCCCCAGCTGCATTATTCGGTTGAATCCAAGCTGCAAACCTTGAAACGGCTTGACGCTGAAATGAGTGCCGACAAGATTGGGCCTGCCAT
>JAYNPH010000024.1:0-5063 GCA_038113685.1 Gammaproteobacteria bacterium | reverse complement strand
AAGCTGCCTCGCCACCGGATACCCTGCTCAACGCTGTCGAGTTTGCTGTAAAAAATTTCGAAGTTAGCGTCCCAGTAATTTTCCAGCGGTTCGCTGAAGGACACAGTCACCGACGGAGAGGGGCGTGCATGGTTACTGATCAACATAGCGCTGTGATCAAAGGGCGACCACCAATGTTCTTTGTAACCAACATCAAACTGCAGACGACCGAACCCTGCCGACACAAAGGTGTTGTAGTTCACCAAAGTCCCAGCTTCCGCTCGATAGCTCATACCGGCCTGAGCCAGAAGCGTCCGGCTGGGCCGCCAGACGCCATCCACGGAGAATTCCGCCCACTCTGTTGAAGACAGCCCGCGCTGATTTGCTAGCGTTGACGACGTATCCCCATCAACAGCCAACCCAATACCGGCTCGAACCAATTGGGCATCGCTGAGATAGGGTCTTATGCCATCCCGAATGGCTTGGTACAAAAGCGGGTGTGATACGCGAATTCGCTCCGTCGAGGATGCTATCTGGGTAATCCGATAAGGTTTTGTTAGGGGCGCGGAGCCTGTCAGCGCCAGCATTTTCTCGACCTGGCGCTCCAGTCTCGGATCAGCGCCAAGGGGCAAATACGCGGTGGGGGCCGCTTTAGCCTGCATTGAGATCGCGACTAGGAAACAAAATAAGAGACCACTTAACGGTCGTGAAAAATCCATGCTCGGGTGCGTCCCTTCCTTTTTATCCGACGGCCTTTGACCCAGCGATCAGCGCATAAAAACGCGCCAGACCAACTCATCTGCGTCAGCGCGATAGCCCAAGGAACTGTACTTGGTTTGATTATCACTGGCGAGGCCCAACCGCTCATTTCACCGATACCGGCCACTTTCTCGCCCAGCCACGCATCGAACGCCAGTGCCCGAACAACGAGGCAGCGGCGAGTCCACTGCCCTATCGGTTTCGCCTAGTGATCTAGAAAGACGCGGTTGCGCTTATTCCAAATTGACGGGGCGAGCCCAACTGAGTCCAACGGGTGTTGGAATAGCCGTCTCTCGGGTCATTGGGGAAGCTGAAACCTCGCAGGAAATAATTTTTGTCGCCCAGATTTCGACCCCATACCGACAATTCCCAGTTGCTGACTTCGTAAGTGAGTGCACCGTTTAGCAGCGCATAACTCGGCGACAGTTCCCCATGACCGTCAGAGAAGTAGAACTCGTCTCGACCTTCGATGCTCAAATTGAGCTGCAGAGCATCCGAGAACTGATAGGCGCCGGCCACATAAAACTGATAGCTCGGTGCTTGGGCTTGGTCTCGGCCATCTAAGTTATCGCCGTCACCGTTGATATAGTTTTCAAACTCCGTATCAAGCAACCCCAAGTTTGCCGACAGCAGCAAACGGTCTGTAGCTTGAAAAGCCAGCTCTAACTCCAAGCCCTGATTGAACCCCTCGGCACCGTTTCCGGTATAGGCAATGAACTCCGCGGAACCGTTCGGACGCGGCACGGTTTTGGACGTGGCAATTTGCACGTCCCGACGCTGCATGCGAAAAAGCGCAGCGGCCAGCTCTAAGCGTTCGTTAAACAGGCGTCCCTTGAAACCCACTTCCATATTCCAAAGGACCTCTGGCTCGAACAACCGTAAGTCCGCGTCCAACGAACCATCTGTATTGAACCCTCCGGCCTTATAGCCCCGCGTCACGCCGGCATACAGCAAACTGCCTGACTCTAAGGTGTGCTCGAGCAGCATCCTGCCGCCAAGCAAATCATCATCAGGAGCAAATTGAACGTTTTCAGAATCAACATAGTCGGACTCGTGTTGTTCTGCGCGAAGCCCCAAGGTCAAGCGCCAAACCGCCGTCAGATTGGTCGCCACCTCTCCATAGAGGGCAATGCGCTCCAAGCCATATTCAGAGGTCAAAAGCTCGGTTTCAAAGAAGTAATCTCGAATAAAGTCTACGTTTTTATCAAGGACATAAAGGCCCAGCACCCAGTCCACCCGACCGTCTGCCAGCCCTTGCCCGGGAGCCGAAAGCAGCCTGAGATCAACGGTCCCCGTCTCTACATCACGCAGATACAGATCCGTGGAGCGATAGCCGGCGGGATGGAAGCCTTCATACGCCCAGTCCTCGTCATAACCGTAGGCAATATCGCTATCAACCCAACCCATGGCCACTTGGCCCAGAACCCCATCACCCACTGTTCCGCTCGCGTTGAAGGCTGCGTAGGTTGTCTCTTGCACATCCTGACCCGGTTCATCCGACCGCGTGTTGCGGTCATTGTCGAGAGAGAACGCGTCATAACCGTTATCAACGTCGATGCGACCAGCCGCGAGTTGCCACGATCCACCCGCTTGCCAGTTGCCCTGAATTTTGCCCCGCAGGGTGCGTTCATCCCGGGCGCCGGTGTCGTCTCGATTCAGGTAGACATTGTTATAAAAACCATCGTCCTGATACTGACGGGCACTCAACCGAAAACTCGTGCTGTCACTTAGTGGCCCACTAACCACACCGCCGATCCCCCGGGCGCCGTAGTTGCCGCCATCAAGCTGCAAAAAACCGGAGAGGGATTCGGAAGCATCTGGCGTCACCACATTGATCAACCCCGCTAAAGCGTTAGCACCGTACAAGGTGCCTTGGGGGCCGCGCAGCACTTCAACCTGCTGAACATCGAAGAGCGTAGCCGCACCACCGATACCGCTCAGGTCAACGCCATCCACAAGCAAACCCACGGAAGCATTAAGTGGCTCCACAAACTGACTGCGCTCGCCGATACCGCGAATCTGGATGAATCTGGCTCTGGATGCGCCACTGGTGAGGTTAACGTTAGCTGCCCGGGACAGCAGTTCATCTAGGTGATTTATAGTGTCTGCGTTAGCTTCTGGGTTCAGCACCGAAACACTGCTAGGCACCTCGGCCGCAGTCATTGGCCTAAACTCAGCGGTCACCACAACCTCCTCCAAGGGCGTCGCTTGAGCAGAAAAACCCAGCAACGCCATCAGGCCAGCGAGGTAAATCCTCAGCGCGCGCGCGGGAACTGGAAGTAATCGGGAAATGTGGTCCAGAGGTTTGAACATTTTTGGGCTCCAAAGTTATGGGGTGCCCAAGACAGATGACGCGGCATTTTGGTGACTCATGGTCAAAATGCATGCTCCTATTCCTACGCCGGTATTAACCGGTTCAGGTTCAAAGGGTCTAGCATCAACACGCTATCTCAGGCTTTCACCACCCCTTAGGCCCCGCCACCATAGGCTGCGCGAACTCCCCTGTCTAGTGGTTAGGGCACTTTGGGCGCAGGGCCGGTGTTCTAGTGCGAACATGAGACGATGCGTAAATAACAGGCGACTGGCCGTTGACTGCGTCCAGCGAAATTAGCCAGTCTCTTCCGCTACACTGCTAACTCAGAGAGCATCGGCTTCAACCGTAAGCAAGACATGGCGAAAAAAAACGCTTCAAACCAAAAGCAGACACCGCGAGGCAAGTCGAATTCCAAAGCTCAAAGCCAAGAGCGCTGGGGACGACGGCTGCGACGTTGGTTATTCCAATTGCTCGCAAAAACTTTTCTTTGGTCGTCCTTGATCATCATTCTCGTTGGGGCCGGCTATCTTTATTATCTTGATCGTAATATCAGCAAGACGTTTGAAGGTCGCCGTTGGTCCGTTCCAGCGCAAGTTTATGCCCAACCGCTGGAGCTGTTTTCCGGCAAACGCCTGACCAACGGCCAGTTGCAGGACGAATTAGAGCGATTGGGCTACCGAAAGACCGCCGATCTTTCAGCCCCCGGCTCATACCAACCGATTCCAGGCGGGGTAAATATTCATCTGCGAGGCTTTGCCTTTATGGAGGCTTCTCGCCCGTCAACTAAACTTCAGGTCATGTTCGTTGGCCGCCAGATCCAACGAATGAACAGTGGCGGCAAACCTCTGGATCTGATTCGACTGGAACCCGCCGTCATCGGCAGCTTCTTCCCATCACACGGCGAGGACCGAATAATTTTGGCTCCAAACCAAGTGCCGGATCTTCTGGCCAACGGCTTGAAGGCAGTTGAGGACCGCACGTTCGATGAACACAAGGGCTTTAGTGTCACCGGTATTGCCCGAGCGGCGCTGGTCAACCTGCGCAGCGGCGAACGGCAGCAGGGAGGCAGCACCCTGACACAACAACTGGTGAAAAGTTATTTTCTAACCAATGAGCGCACCATTGAACGAAAACTTCGCGAACTCGCCATGGCCGTTATTCTGGAAATGCGCTTTTCGAAAGAGGACCTTCTCACAGCCTATATCAACGAGATTTTTCTGGGCCAAAACGGGGCCCGCGCGATTCACGGGTTCGGCCTAGGTGCTCAGTACTACTTCAACAAGCCCCTAAACGAACTGCCGCCGGATCAAATCGCGACCCTGATCAGCATTATCCGGGGACCTTCCTACTACAATCCCTTCCGGCACCCAGAGAGAACCCTGCAAAGGCGCAATCGCGTTCTGGATACGTTTCGAGACGACGGTCTAATCAGCCCAGAGGTCCACCAGCGAGTCGCAGGCAAACCCTTGGGAGTGGTCGATAGCCCGAACAGCGGCGGCGCGTACTACCCAGCTTTTATGGATCTAGTCCGTTTGGAGCTTAGCGAACGGTACTCTGCCAACGACTTGCGCTCCCAAGGCTTAAGAATTTTCACCACGCTACAGCCACGCACCCAAGAAAATGCTCAACAAGCGGTGAGCCAGACCTTAGAGGCTATTGAACGACAGCGCGGACTATCACAGCGAGATCTGCAGGCCTCCAGCGTGGTTGCAGATACACAAACAGGCGAGATCCTGGCCCTAGTGGGAGGCCGACGGGGGCGGGTCGACGGATTTAACCGAGCCTTGAACGCCCAGCGCCCCGTAGGCTCAGTTATCAAACCGTTAGTCGTACTGACCGCATTGGAAAACGGCTATGACTGGTCCACCCTTGTTAAAGATGAGCCGATCACCCTGACACCGCCAAACGGCGACGTCTGGAGCCCGCGCAACTACGACGGCAAAAGCCGAGGGCAGTTGCCCATCATCAAAGCCCTTGCCCTTTCGTTGAACTTAGCCACCGTAGACCTAGG
>JAYNPH010000023.1:10258-26434 GCA_038113685.1 Gammaproteobacteria bacterium | reverse complement strand
ATCGAGTACAGAGTATTCACAAAATCCGCCGAATACTTGGTACCCCACTTCATGCAAAGCACGTTTGCCACTTCTGTTGCCACCATAGAAAGCCTCCTAAGGCCACTTTCGTTCAAAGCCGGATCCCATCCGCCGCCTACGTGCGCAGCCTGCTACATCCGGTGCAACAGTGCCAGCGAAGATTAAGTCGGGCCGGGGCACGCCATTGGGTAAGCCTCAGCCCAGCGCAAACGGGCGAGCCTAGCCAGTGCGTTAGATGATGTTCCTAGCGGCCGGCGCTAGGTCGTAGTCCGCCGGTATTGCAGATCGCGTATAGCATGACCCAATCGCTGTCCCCGAGCCTCAAACTTCGTCACATCTCGCACAGCGCCGTCAGATAGATTGCTCATCGCCGAAGAAGGCTCCTCGCGGATTTCATCTGCGATCAGCTCAAAGCCCGGGTGCGCGGCAAAATGTTCGACCATCCATTCAGCGTATTCGGCCCAATCGGTGGCCAGGCGGACAAGACCATGGTTTTTCATCGCACCGTGAAGCTGATGCAGAAACTCGGGCTGTATCAGACGACGTTTGAAATGGCGCTTTTTTGGCCAGGGATCCGGAAAAAAAATTCGAACCTCGTCGATGCTCTGTTGTGGCAAGCGCTCAAACAGCAGCTGAGCAGGCTCATCAACCAAGCCAACGTTCTGAAGATTTTTCTTCTGCAGGCGAGAAAGCATAGACCCAATGCCGGGCTGGTAAAGTTCGACGCCCAGTAAATACCAACTGGGCTGCTGCTCAGCCCAAGCCAGCAGTTCATAGCCCATACCAAAACCAATCTCGACGCCAAGCGGGGAATTATCCAAGTCACCGCGCCAGCGGTATTTGTCTGCTAACGCATCTAATGCTTGGGCCTGAGCCTTGGTAAACCGACCTCGCCGGCGAATGTAATTAAAAGCGGTATCAAGGTGCTCGTCGCCAGCATCATTACCTCTTGGGTTCACTCGCCATCCCCCCGCACTACCGACGTAATTCCTGCCCAACAAAGGCACAGCCAGCCGCTGATCAAACAAAGCCCCCCCAGCGGCGTCACGGGACCAAGCCAAGTAGCAGACGTAAGAACCAAGGCGTATATGCTGCCACTGAACGCCAAGGTGCCAAGACCAAACAGCAGCCCGGCGATTTTGAGAATGCCAGGCCCACCGTTTCGCAGCCAAAGACCGCTCAACAGCAGCACAATGGCGTGGTACATCTGATAGGAAACCCCAGTCTGCCACGTCGCCAACTGGGAAGATGACAACACCTGACTTAAACCGTGGGCGGCGAACGCCCCCAGTAAAACCGACAGGAGGCCCAAAAGGCCCCCTGCGACTAACGTTACCTTTGCCGAAAAATCTGACGTCACCGTCGCCCCAATCCTAAGAGGCTAAGCAGAAATCACTGTTTTCAATTTCGTCATCGCGTTCTTTTCAAGCTGGCGGATTCGCTCTGCGGAAACCCCGTACTCTGCTGCCAGTTCGTGCAAAGTTGCCTTATCGTCGCTGAGCCAGCGCTGCTGCAAGATGTCGCGACTTCGTTCGTCCAAGTTCGCTAATCCAGCACTCAAACGCAGGTGCATATCCTGATCGCTGCTAGCGTCTGCCACTAGGTCGGCAGGGTCCGGTGCAGCTGACGGTAGATAGTGCACGGGGGCCGTTGCCGTTTCGTCATCGCTGCCGTACCCATCAAAGGCCATGTCATTAGCACTAAGGCGACTTTCCATACGGGTCACTTCAGCGCATGGCACACCCAGTTCATCTGCAATGGCAGCGGTCTCTTCCACGCTTAACCAAGAGGTAGATTTTTTCGCACCACGCAGGTTAAAGAACAGTTTTCGCTGAGCCTTGGTTGTCGCGACCTTGACGATGCGCCAATTGCGCAAAATGTACTCGTGCATCTCTGCTTTGATCCAATGCACCGCAAATGAAATCAAACGCACGCCAACGGTCGGGTCGAAGCGTTTCACCGCCTTCATCAGGCCGACATTGCCTTCCTGTATCAGATCTGCCTGAGACAGCCCGTAGCCTTTGTAGGAGCGTGCCAAGTGCACTACAAATCGCAAATGACACATAACAAGTTCGCGCGCCGCACCCAAATCCCCTTCATCGTGCAGACGGTGGGCAAGGGAGCGCTCTTCTTCCGGAGTAAGAATCGGGAATTGGCTGATGGTTCTGAGATAGGCCTCAAGATCAGCTCCCGGCGCCATACTCGTTAATTTCATTACATCTGTTGTCATGGTTTTAGCCCTCGCTGGGTCTCTTTCCGTTTCGTTAGTCTTTTAAGACTTGTTTCGGCTCTTAACGTTTTTGCGTCTCTTTGCCGCTCTTTACGCCGTTATTTAACGCCGTTATTTAACGCCGTCTCGCTATGGCTTCGCGCGTCCATTTCAACAATCAATATCACTCCAATGGAGCGAACCGCGTGCTACTTTGGGTAACAGTTGCTGGAATATTAGCACTCGAGAGAGGAGAGTGCTAACCCGATTTTGAGACACAAATCAGGTAATTAGCCTGCAATACTGAGTCTGGCGTTAACGACAAAATTCCAAAGGGCCGTTATCTGTCGTGACTAGGAAGTTTGGTTGCCCAGATCGCCGAGTCTTTGGGACAACGCCAGCAGAGCCCCGAAAATGCCCAAGAACCAGCCTGCCAAGACGACCGCCAACAAAAAACTGGGGGTGAAGCCTGCCAGCGAAACACCGACTTGGTAGGAGATCAACAAAGACTTCAGCGGGGCTTCAATTTGATTGAGAAACAGCGCAATGAGCAGGATGGCCATGATCCCCCCACCGATCCCATAGGAGGCTCCGAAATAAAGAAAGGGGCGCCGCATTTGCGATGCCGTCGCGCCTACTAGGGCCAAGACCCGAAGCTCTGCCAATTTCGACTCAATAGCTAAACGCACAGACGCGAACGTCACCAGTACCGCAGCAACCAGCAAAATCACCGACAAACCGCCCCCAACTCGATTTGCCAAATCTCCCAAATCACGCAGACGTTCAATCCAAGCCGACTGGATCTCCACGTCGTCTACCCCGGGCAGCGCCAGCAGCTGGCGGCTGAGAGCATCAAGCTGCAAATAACTCGTGTCCACTTCGAGCACTACAGAAAACGAGGCCGGCAGCGGATTGGTTTCTATGGCAGCCAAGGCACCACGCAGGAACTGCGAGTCATCGCTCTGGGTCAGCAGTTGATCCAGCGCTTCTTCGGGAGTGGTCAAGACAAAGCGTTGTACCGCGCTATGTTCTTGTAGCTTCAAGGCCAGATCGCGCACCTGCGAATCACGCGCGCCAACGTTCATGTAAACCGTCAGACCAGCACTACCCTGCCACTGGCCACCAAATGCCTGCAAGTTACTCTGGGCGATCCACAGCAAGCCGGGCAGAGTCAGTGCGATCCCAACCATCAACCAAACTAAAAAACTGCGCAGAATCCGCTGACTGACAAAAGTGGCGGTATCGGATGCGACGCGCCGGTGATCAGCCAGCCAAGCCAGTACCGCACCGCCTTTGGGCTTGGCAGCGAGACTGACAGTGCTGGCAGCAACTTTCCTATCCGGTGCGGTCATTCCACGTCTCCGCCATCAACTCGCGCCGTATCTTGAACCAGAGCTCCTTGGGACAGATGCAAAATGCGGCACCCCTGATCTTTGATCAAATCAATATCGTGGCTAGCGACCAGAACCGTTGAACCCAAATCTCGAAATTGATGGAACAAAGCCATGACCTGCCGCGACAAAAACGGGTCTAGATTTCCCGTTGGCTCGTCGGCCAAGATGATGCGCGGACGCGTCACCACGGCGCGAGCAATGCCCACGCGCTGTTGTTCGCCAGTGGATAGGTGTCGAGGCAATAGCCCGCCCTTATCGCTTAAGTCTACGGTGGCCAACGCGCCGCGAACACGGCGCCTCATATCTTTGGCGGACATAGGACTGAGGCGCAAGGGCAGGGCAACATTTTCAAAAACCGTCCGGTCCGGCAGTAAATTGTGGTCCTGCAACACGATGCCTATCTGCCGACGATACCAAGGCATCTGCTTGGCGCTGAGCTGTTTCAAATCGCAGCCATCGACGATCACCCGCCCCGAAGTTGGTGATTCCAAGCCGATCAACAGTTTTAACAGCGTACTTTTACCCGCCCCCGAGTGCCCGGTGAGAAAAGTCATGGTGCCTTGGTCAATCGCTAGAGAGACATCCGACAAACCCTCCTGACCATTCTCAAAACGGCGGGTGACGTGCTCGAACTGCAAGAACGTCATGGTTAGACCGGCTCGTTGGCTTGAAGCAGCGCGGCCACAAAGGCCTCTGGTTCAAAGGCACGAAGATCCTCGATGCCCTCGCCCACGCCGATAAAATAAATAGGAATGTCCTGTAACTCGGCAGATTGAGACGCCAAGGCGAAAAGCACACCAGCTTTCGCTGTACCATCCAGCTTGGTTACCACTAAGCCGGTTACGGGAACTGCCTCGTTAAACAGCTTTACCTGGCTCAGCGCGTTCTGCCCAACTCCGCCATCAAGGACTAATATGACCTCGTGGGGCGCATCTGGATCCAAGCGTTTGACGACGCGTTGAATTTTGGCCAATTCATCCATCAGCTGAGTCTTGGCCTGCAGGCGACCGGCTGTGTCAACCAAGAGAACATCTACCGCCTTGGCCTGCGCACTCTGCACCGCATCGAAGGCGACGGAAGCGCTATCAGAGCCTTGGGCTTGGGCCACAACAGGAATGTCTTCTCGCTGCCCCCATGCCTGTAGCTGTTCTACTGCCGCTGCACGAAATGTGTCTCCGGCCGCCAACATGACGCTCAAGCCTTGATTTTTGTAGCGCTTGGCCAGCTTGCCGATGGTGGTCGTTTTCCCCACACCATTTACACCAACGAAAAATATGACCTTGGGCATGGCCTCAGGTTGTCTGGACTCGACAACCAGTGGCTTCACGACATTCGCCAGCCGCGCAACCAACAGTTCGCTTAAGGCGCCATAGAGCGCAGACATGTTAGCCAACTCGCGCCGCCCGGCTCGGGCAGTCAGTTCGGTGATGATTGCTTGGGTTGTTTCCATCCCTACGTCGGTCATTAACAACGCGGCTTCAAGATCTTCCAAGGCAGCTTCGTTGATCTCTTTTTCACCTAAAATCAGATTGCCCAGACCCGTTGCTAACTGCGCTCTGGTTTTGGATAAACCCGAGCGAAGCTTGCCAAAGAAACCCTTGGGTTCAGCAGATTCCGTTGCGGGCATTACGTTATTTGGCTCAGTCATCTTGTAGCGTCTCTGGTGGCGTAGCAATTTGGCAGCGGCCCTGCCCATCGTTTGTCATCACAAGATTCTATAGCATCCTTGTCTGAAACTTAGCGCTCGGATGGCAGCCATTGAAAAAAAAAGTCCGCTCAAAGAAGTCACAGGAAGTCCGCATCAACAGCGGCAGCTTGCGGGGCAGAAAAATCACCTTTCCCGATGTGGAAGGCCTTAGACCAACCCTCGGGCGCTCCCGGCAGACGCTTTTCAATTGGCTGCGCCCTATGTTGCGTGAAACCAAATGCCTTGATCTTTTCGCGGGGTCAGGCGCCCTGGGTATTGAGGCTGCCTCTAATGGTGCAGAGCACGTCGCATTTGTTGAACAGCAGCGGCAGGTTGGCGACTGTCTGAAACGCTCTCTTGAGAAACTGGATCTTCAAAACCAAACCAGCCTGACCGTTGGCGACGGGATAACCTTTTTACGCCAGTCCAGTGAGCCCTTTGATGTGATCTTTGTTGACCCCCCCTTTGCCGCCAATGAACTGTTGGCGCAGGCGCTTGGGTTGATCGTTGAACGGAAACTGCTCGGTCAATGGCTATACTTGGAGCACGATCAAATCCAGCAGACATCTGTTTGTGCACTTTTGGCAGCACTCGAACTCTCGGTTCACAAATCTACAAAGGCCGGCACTACCAGCAGTTTGTTGATTGGTCACCGCTAAACCCCCTATCAAATACAAACAGCCGAGTCCAATTGCAGACAGTCAGGGCCGACGGTAGCATCCGGCGAAGCAACGAATGCTGATCAACAATCGACCGTTTAGTAAGGAAAGCGTGCCATGCCAGAACGCATCGTGGTCTACCCTGGATCATTCAATCCCATTACCAATGGCCATACCGATTTGGTTGAGCGTGCCCTCACACTGTTCGACCACGTTGTTCTCGCCATTGGTACGTCGGCCCAAAAAGACCCGGCGGTTGCTTTGAAAGATCGTATGGAATTGTGTCGGGAAGTACTGGCTCCCTACGGCGACATAGTGTCGGTAGACGGCTATAACAGCTTGCTGGTCGATTACGTTCGCTCCAAGAACACTCGCTTCGTGCTCCGAGGTTTGCGCACGGTCACCGACTTCGACTACGAATTTCAAATGGCCGAAATGAATCGTTCACTAGACCCGCAATTGGAATACGTGTTTTTACCAACTTCCCGGGACTGTTCGTTTATTTCGTCTACCCTGGTTCGCGAGATATCGGCGTTGGATGGCGACATTTCCCAGTTCGTGCACCCAGCCGTTATCTCCGCCATGGCGAAAAATTAACGGCTAATCAAGCTCAGCCCGCCGGCTTCTTCCAACCTGCAAAGGTCTGACACGACGGGCAGTAAACGGTGCTGCGCTGGCCAAGGATTTGCAGCTTAAGGGTCGTTGAGCAGATTCGGCACGGTGCGCCTTGCCGGCCATAGACATTCAAGCTTTGTTTGAAGTAGCCGGGTTGACCATCCGACCCGACAAAATCACGGAGCGTCGTCCCCCCCACTTGAATGGCGTTTGCCAAAATCTGACGAATCGCGTCGGCTAAGTGACCGTAAGCTAAACGGCTGACACGGTATGCCGCAGTGGAGGGTCGGATTCCTGCACGAAAAAGTGCCTCGGCCGCATAGATATTGCCAACCCCAACGACAATCTTGCCGTCCATGATGTGGTTTTTTACCGCCACTCGACGCTTTCGCGACGTGACAAAAAGATGGTCGCCAGAAAACTCGTTGCCCAACGGTTCCACACCGAGGTTTTTCAGCAACCAGTGCTCTTCGATAGGGTGCTCTGTGTAGTGGAAACTGCCAAACCGCCGCGGGTCGTTGTAGCGCAGCCACGGCCCATTTTTTATTTCAATATCCAAGTGGTCGTGCAGGCGAGGGGGTTCATCAGGCGGCACTACTCGCAGGCTGCCAGACATACCCAGATGCGCAATCAACGCGCCTGCGTCGGTTTCAATCAAAAGATACTTTGCGCGTCGGCTGACGCTTTGAACAACGCTACCCGTAAGATGATCGGGTAACTCTACGGGCCATCTGAGGCGATGGTTGCGCACACGAACCCGCTGGATCGTGTGCCCGGCAAGGAAGGGCTCAATCCCCCGTCGAGTCGTTTCGACTTCCGGGAGTTCGGGCATTTTTTACTTAATCTTGCCTTCTTTGTAGATCACGTGCTTTCGGACAACGGGATCGTACTTTTTGATCTCCATTTTATCCGGCGTGTTCTTCTTATTTTTGTCAGTGGTGTAGTAGTGGCCTGTTCCGGCACTCGAAACCAACTTGATTTTATCTCGCATGGTCTTTCCTTTAGCTTCCGGCGCGCCCTAGACGTTGTGTCCCGCTGCGCGAACATCTTTTAGCACTTCGTCAATGCCTTTCTTGTCGATAATACGCATACCTTTCGAGGACACTCGAAGCTTCACGTATCGTTTTTCAGATTCCACCCAAAAACGGTGGTCGTGAAGGTTCGGCAAAAAGCGGCGACGCGTCTTATTCATCGCGTGGCTGACGTTGTTTCCGGCCATCGGGCGCTTGCCTGTGACCTGACATACTTTGGACATAATTGGAGTCCCAAAAAATTTGAGGCGCGTTTATACCAAAGTGACGCTGGCAGGGCAACAAAAGCCTCTGCCAAGGGCGAAATTTAGGGGCGCCTCATTGCGGACGCACGGAATCTCACCAGCTGCAGCTTAGGGACCTCAGGCCCCAACACAGCCCTTGGCAAACGGCGCCTGCGTACGAGCGCTCCATACACGTCACGCAGAACAAGCACATCACCGGAGGCGGTACCCGCGATCACCGGATCCATCAGGAACCCTTAAACCTCGTCAACCTCGGCCGGAGTCGCGGCAGGGCAGCGGAGGCTAAATCAACCCCCGGGTATGCAAAGACGCCCAGCCACCAGCGCCAACCACCACATGATCGAGTAAACGGATTTCCACTTGTTGAAGCAAATTCGACAACGAGCGCGTCAACGCGATATCCGCCTGACTGGGCTCAGTGCTACCCGAAGGGTGGTTATGGCTGACAATGACTGCGGCAGCGTTTAGCTCTAGGCCGCGCTTCAATACTTCTCTGGCATGCACATGGGTTCGGTCGATAGAGCCGCGAAACAGAACCTCAAAGCCCAGCAGTTCGTGCTTTGCATTTAAAAACAAACAGGCAAATGCCTCGTGGGGCAGGCTGCCCATCCGTTTGCGCAAATAGTCGCCCACAGCTCCGGGATCCGAGAACTTTTGCGCTCGGGTGAGGCCGATCTCAGCATCGCGAGCGGCAAGCTCCTGAATTGCCTTTATCTGGGAGGCTTTGGCTAAGCCGACTCCGCGAACTTTCAGCAGGTGATGCAGCGGGGCAGAGAGCACGCCGCCAATGCCGCCAAACTCCGAAAGCAAACGGCGAGCCAATTGCACGGCATCTTCTCCGGGTACCCCGCTCACTAGGCAAATGCCCAGTAGCTCAGCAGTGGACATTTGCCCGGCCCCATAGCGACTTAATCGCGCCCGGGGCTGTTCTTCTTCAACCCAGTTAGCAATAACGCTGCCAGTCGCTTCGGTGTTACCCTTGTCACCGCGGTCAGCCGGGGGCTGCGCCGGGGCTTTACAGCCGCTTTTTTGCCGCCTAGTTTCCAAAATCAATCACTCACTCGCGCATTACACTGGGGAAGGGCCATGCCCAACACGACGTTAAACCTTTCAGGAAAACACATTCTGCTTGGCGTAAGCGGGGGCATCGCTGCGTATAAAACGCCCATCCTAGTACGCCGCCTCGTAGACGCAGGTGCGATTGTGCAGGTGGTTATGACAGCCAATGCCCACCGTTTTGTCACCGCAACATCGCTTCAAGCAGTCAGCGGTCATGCCGTGCGTGACGACCTGTGGGATCAGGCCGCAGAAGCCGCCATGGGACATATTGAACTGGCTCGATGGGCAGACCATATTCTGATCGCGCCAGCCACCGCAGGCACGATAGCGCGGCTGGCAAACGGCGACGCCTCAGATTTGCTCACCACCCTTTATCTCGCCAGCAGCGCGCCGGTAAGCCTTGCCCCAGCCATGAACCAGCAAATGTTCTCCCACCCGGCTGTTCAGCGGAATCTCGCCACCCTGCAAGCAGATGGTTGCCAGATCATTGGCCCAGACAGCGGTGATCAAGCCTGCGGCGATGTTGGCCTTGGGCGCATGACCGAGCCCGACGAGATCGTGCAGGCATTGAACGCCAGCCTCGCTCACACCACCGCCGGCCCAATGGCCGGCCAAACGCTGATGATCACGACAGGGCCAACTCGGGAGGCCATCGACCCCGTGCGCTACATCAGCAATCACAGTTCCGGCTTACAGGGCTTGGCTATCGCTGAAGCCGGCCGACAGGCCGGTGCGAAAGTGATCTTGATCGCAGGTCCGGGAGTGGATCCAAGTCACGGGGATATAACGCGATTCAATGTCACCAGTGCGCAAGAAATGTACGACAGCGTTCACGAGCATCTGCCCAAGACCGACCTATTTATCGGCGTTGCTGCCGTAGCCGACTACCGACCGGCAACCGCTCAGCAGCAAAAAATTAAGCGGCACGCCCAGGCCGAGGATCAAGTGCAGCTGCCCCTGGTTGAAAACCCAGACATTATCGCCTCAGTGGTTCAAGCCAAACAGGCCAAGGTCGTTGTTGGCTTCGCCGCGGAAACCAACGACACTCTGCAAAATGCTCGAGAAAAACGGGAGCGCAAAAACCTCGATGCGATCGTGGTCAACGACGTCTCTGACCAGCGTATCGGCTTCAACAGCTTGGAAAACGCCGTAACCCTGATCCACTCCGGCGGCGAGATGAACTTTGGGGTTCAACCCAAAACTGCTATTGCCGAGCAGCTGATTTCCAAGCTAGCAGAGCTATTCACCTTGAAGTTACAGGCCTAGGATCAAGGGGCCTGAGTATCAATTATCAATGCCCACACACCTCTCACCGTTAAGGACGTTATCTAAGTTATGAGCGAGATTGCCCCAAAACCCAGTATTGATGCCGGAATTTTCAGAGCCTACGACATTCGCGGCATCACCACGTTAAACCTCACCGAGCAGGTGGTGTATTGGATCGGTCGCAGTTTTGCCACCGCAGCACTCGCCGAGGATCAGTCTACTGCCGTGGTAGGGCGTGATGGCCGACTGTCCAGCCCGGGACTGGAACAAGCGTTGACTCGCGGTCTTTGTGACGGTGGCATGGATGTCATCAGCGTGGGTTTGGTACCGACACCCGTCCTATACTTTGCGACCCATGCCTTGCAAACCGGCACGGGCATCATGATTACCGGCAGCCACAATCCACCAGAGTACAATGGTCTGAAAATGATGATTGGCGGTATTACCCTGGCTGAAGAACGTATTCAGGCGCTTTTGAACAACCTGCAAAACGACACCCTCAGTGAGGGCAGCGGTTCCGCCTCCCACACCGACATTGTGCCGAAATTCACCGGGGATCTGCTGGCAGTCTGTAACCTGGAGAAACCCTTGAACGTGGTCGTGGACTGCGGCAACGGCGTCGCTGGCGGAGTGGCTCCGGCCATTCTGGAATCTCTAGGCTGCAACGTAACACCCTTGTTCTGTGAGGTAGACGGCAACTTTCCCAACCACCACCCGGATCCTGCCGAGCCGGAAAACTTGGAAGATCTAATCACCAAGGTCACGGAGGTTGGCGCCGACGTAGGTCTCGCCTTTGACGGCGACGGCGATCGCTTGGGGGTGGTAACGCCGAAAGGCAAAATCATTTGGCCCGATAAACTCATGATGCTTTTCGCCGAAGACATTTGTTCAAGGCACCCCGGCGAGACCATTATCTTCGATGTAAAGTGCAGCAAAGATCTGCCAGCGGTAATTCGCAAAGCAGGCGGCGAGCCGCTGATGTGGAAAACAGGGCACTCGCACATCAAGGCAAAAATTAAAGAGACGGGCGCGCCGCTGGCCGGTGAATTTAGCGGCCACCTGTGTGTTACTGAAAACTGGTACGGCTTCGATGACGCAATCTTTGCTGCCGCACGACTGCTTGTGCTGCTTAGTCAGAGCGACCAGACCGCCGACCAACGCTTCGACAAATACCCAGTCACCGTGACAACGCCCGAAATTAAAATTCAAACCACCGAGGATCATAAATTTGCGGTGATGAACGCGCTCGCTGACACAGCGGACTTTGGCGATGGCCGCCTGACGCGCATTGACGGCATTCGCGTAGACTTCAGCGACGGCTGGGGGTTGATTAGGCCTTCGAACACCAGCCCCGTATTATCACTGCGTTTTGAAGCCGACTCTGAAGAGGCTTTGAACCGAATCCAAACCGAATTCCAAACCCAATTACAAAAGGTAGACGGCAGCTTGGCTTTTCTTCAGCCCTGAGCTTTCCCGAGGAGACTCACCTAATATCTTTATCAAGACTTTGGGTTCAATCCTTGGAAAACTCTGTCAGTCTTACACCAGCAGGCGCACAAGTAGGATCCGCAGACCGATGACGGCAGCAAACGACAATATCACCAGCCAAGTACTCACTGAGGCGCTGCCCTATATACGGCGCTTCCATGGCACCACCGTGGTCATCAAATACGGCGGTAACGCTATGACCGAGGAGGCTCTGAAAGACAGCTTCGCTGCGGATGTGGTTTTAATGAAGCTGGTCGGCATTAATCCCGTCGTGATTCACGGCGGCGGCCCTCAGATCGGTGACTTACTGGCACGGCTGAACATCGAGTCTAAATTTGTCAATGGCATGCGGGTTACCGACTCGGCCACCATGGACGTGGTGCAGATGGTTCTAGGCGGGTTGGTAAACCCGGACATCGTGTCGTTAATCAATACCCACGGCGGGCGGGCCGTTGGCATCACGGGCAAAGACGACAACATGATTCAGGCCGAAAAAATGCCGATGACCATCGCGTCCAGTGATGCCGGCGCAAGCGCCCCAGAGATCATCGACATTGGCCATGTAGGCAGCATCACCAACGTACAGGTCGATCTGCTGGATTCTTTGGTTCAATCAGCGTTCATTCCCGTTATTGCCCCCATTGGGGTAGGTCAGAATGGCGAGTCATACAACATCAACGCCGATATCGTCGCCGGAGCCGTAGCTCAGGCGCTTGGAGCTGAGAAGCTGGTGTTACTCACCAACACCCCCGGTATCCTCGATGCCAACAAGGCAACCATCTCATCCATTCGTAAAACCGAGGTCGAAGCCCTGATTGTCGACGGCACCATCAGCGAGGGAATGTTGCCTAAGGTGGAATGTGCTTTAGACGCAGTCTCTGGGGGCGTCAACAGCGTGACCATCGTCGATGGGAGGGTTCCTCACGCCTTGCTGCTGGAAGTCTTTACCGACTCCGGTGTTGGCACTCTAATTCTTAGCGAGCAGCCCTCAGAGCCGGATACCGACCATGCCTAGAACCAGCCGCAAACCCGAAATTTTGCAGGCGTTAGCCCACATGTTGGAAGCGAATCCCGGCGGAAAAATTACCACCGCCAAACTTGCTCAAGAGGTGGGGTTGTCAGAAGCCGCTCTGTATCGGCACTTTCCTAGCAAAGCCAAAATGATTGAGGGGTTAATCGAATTTACCGAGGAGACGCTTTTTACCCGAATGAATGGCATCGCCAAGGAAAATCGCAGCCATGAGAGCAAGTGCCATGACATCGTGCTGCTGCTACTGACGTTTATTGAGCGCAATCCAGGCTTTGCTCGGCTCTTTGTGGGCGACGCTCTACAAGGTGAGACCGAGCGACTGCGAGCGCGTATGCGCCAGCTCCTTGACCGCATCGAAACTCAACTTCGTCAGCTTATGCGGGAACTGGTGCTAGAAACGGATCCGCTACCGGGGAACCAACCGGCAGTTCTCGCCAAAGTTTTGATGGCCCTTGCAGAGGGCCAGATTGCCCAATTTGTCCGCAGCGACTTCAAGCAAAGTCTCACCGCGGAATGGGCCGATCAATGGTTGGTTATTCGACGCGGGGTTTTTGGCGCCTAACACCGGGTCCTACAGGATGCAGTGCTGGTCGGCATAGGCGCTCATGGCCGACAAGGCAGCTTGATCTGCGCCGTCGCTGGCCAGATAACGCAGAACGTCGTTGACATGCGCAATGCTAAACACTGGCGCTCCCAGCTCTTTTGCCAAGCCAGAAACAGCGGTTTCTGGGGCGTCGGCGGAATCTGGATTGGTCACTTCGGCTCGATCCATGGCGATGACAACGCCCACGATGTTGGCGCTCTGCGTATCGATTAACGCTGCGGCTTCGCGAATGGCCTTACCGGATGTCAGCACGTCGTCCAGCATCAGCACGCGACCCTGCACCGGAGCACCCACCAGATGACCGCCTTCACCATGGGCCTTGGCTTCTTTGCGGTTGTAGGCCACTCCTGCATCAATGCCATGCTCGGCAAGCGCCAAGGACGTAGCCACGGCGATCGGAATGCCCTTGTAGGCAGGCCCGAACAGCAAATCGAACTCGACCCCTGACTGAACGATAGCTTGCGCATAGGCCCTACCAAGCGTGGTGAATGCAGCACCCGAAGCAACTGAGCCCAAGTTGAAAAAGTAAGGGCTTTGACGCCCGGACTTAAGAGTAAACTCACCAAACTTGAGGACATTTTGTTGAATCAAAAACTCAATGAATTTCGACGTTTCTATCTTTACTTGATTTGCCATCGGCAACCCTTATCTCTTTGTGCAATCCTCTTTCTCGGCATCCTAATTCAATACCGGAGCCAAGCGCGCGCCAGCGCCAGTAACCTAGTCCTCCTTTAGCGCAGCCTGCTGTAAGGCCAGCAATTGCTCTGTACCCTGCTCAGCCAAGTCGATTAACGATGCCAGCTCTGCCTTGGTAAAAGGCGCGGCTTCGCCAGTGCCCTGCAGCTCAATGAAACCGTCGCCCAGCCGCACCACGTTCATATCGGTTTCGGCGTTCGAGTCCTCAGCATAATCCAAATCTAAAACCGGCGTACCTTTGTAGATGCCGACGCTCACGGACGAAACAAACCCCACTAGGGCGTCTTCGGCAGGAATACTCTTGATGGCATCGGCCAGCGCCAGAGCACCACCGGCAATGGACGCGGTTCGAGTACCGCCATCTGCCTGAATCACGTCACAGTCGATTCGAATGGTGCGTTCACCCAGCTTTTTCATATCCACCATGGCCCGCAGAGAGCGACCAATCAGGCGCTGAATTTCCACGGTCCGACCATTTTGCTTTCCGCGAGCCGCTTCTCGGTCATTACGCGTATTCGTGGCTCCGGGTAACATGCCGTACTCAGCGGTCACCCAGCCCTCACCGCGCCCGCGCAAGAAGCCAGGCACTGAATTTTCGACCGAGGCGGTGCAAATCACCTTGGTATCACCAAATTCCACCAGCACAGACCCTGCGGCGTGTTTGGTGAAGCGGCGGGTAAAGCGAACATTTCGCAGTTCGTCGGTGGCTCTTCCACTGGGTCGCATTGGACCTCCTAATCTGTTTTGTTGTCTCGGCTCTCACTCGTCATTGTTCGCTGCCGCGTCTTGGGGTCTGGAACGTGGCGAACCGTAAGGAAGTTCGCATAGCGACACAATAGAAATTTACCACCACCGGCCAGATCGAATTACCGGGGGATACGTTAGACTGCCCGTTCCCCAACACCGACAGATTTGCATGAGTAGCATGTTCAGCATGACCGGCTTTGCCCGGGCCGAAACCGGAACCAGCGATTTTCAGCTGATCTGGGAGATTAAAACCGTCAATCACCGGTACCTCGAAACCTCGTTCAAGTTGCCCGAGTCTCTGAAGGGTGTTGAACCCGCGTTGCGTGAACGAGCAAGAGTCTTGCTGGGTCGTGGCAAGCTGGACGCAGTCCTTAAGCTTGAAGGCGGCTACGGCGGGGAAGCCATGACCGTCAACCGCTCCCTGCTAAAAAACTTGATTGAAAGCGCCAAAGACATCGCGCTTGCGGCACCGGATGCAGCGCCAATCACTCAAGGCCAGTTGATGGCTTGGCCCGGCGTCCTCATACCATCGAGTACCTTGCTGGATGACATTGCTCAAGCAACCTTGACCCTTTTTGATGACGCCATGGCGCGTTTGATTGACAGCCGTGCGGAGGAAGGGGCAAAGCTTCACAAATTGTTGCTGGCAAACCTTGATGCCATCGCTGAGCAGCTGCAAGTGCTGGAGCCTATTGCCAATACCCTGCCCCAACTCCAGCAACGGCGGCTGCAGGAACGGGTAGATGCGTTAGAAACCAAGGTCGACGAAGATCGCCTGGCCCAAGAAGTCGCCTTGCTCGCCCAAAAAGCCGACGTTCGTGAAGAGCTAGACCGGTTAAGCATTCATGTGGATCAGGCACGATCTTTGATCAACGCTGACGGCCCCCACGGTCGGCGACTGGACTTTTTAACCCAAGAGCTCAATCGTGAAGCCAACACCTTGGGCGCAAAAGCCATTTGCAGCGAAGTATCCAACGCATCCATCGAGCTTAAGGTGATCATCGAGCAAATACGGGAACAGGTGCAGAACATTCAGTAACGAGCGCTCGGTAGACGCCAAAGCGCTCAGCTTAAAATCGGGTGCGTTGATGTGGGCACGTAGCAAAAACCTTGATTAGAATGCTCACCAGCAGTTTTGCCATTACTTCGATAGAGGGCCAAAGAAGAACACATCATGCACACCGGAAACCTTTTCCTCGTCTCAGCTCCGTCCGGAGCAGGCAAAACCTCCATCGTCAATGCTGCCTTAGCTGCAGATTCAGGCACTTCAGTCTCGGTAAGCCACACCACCCGTCCAGCTAGGGGCGGCGAGGTAGACGGGGACAACTACTTCTTCATCGGTGATGACGAATTTACGCGGATGATTGAAAACGGCGAATTCCTTGAGCACGCCAACGTATTTGGTAAACGGTACGGCACCTCCAA
>JAYNPH010000023.1:0-10248 GCA_038113685.1 Gammaproteobacteria bacterium | reverse complement strand
CTCCAAAGCGGAAGTAGAGCGCAAACGCAGCCAAGGCAAAAACGTCATTCTTGAAATCGACTGGCAGGGCGCGCAACAGGTTCGCGCCGTTTTGCCCGAGGCCATCAGTGTATTTATCTTGCCGCCATCGGTAGAAGAACTGGCTCAGCGGCTCAATTCCCGAGGCGAGGACAGCGCCCAGAGTATCGAAAAACGTCTCAGCGAGGCGAAGCTGGACATGTCACAGGCCGTGCATTTCGACTTTCTAGTAATTAATGCGGACTTCGACAACGCGGTCTCAGACTTTCTAAACATTATTCGGGTAGCAAGCCTGAGAACCGCGATGCAAACCCAGCGGCCGGAAATTGTCGAGCTTATTCAAGCGGATTAGCTCACACCCCTGTGGTTTACTGATCTTGTACTGACGCCGAGCGATCTGTATCCTCATTTTCCTTTTTTGACTCCTGTGACGAGAATTTTATGGCCCGCATAACTGTAGAAGATTGCTTAGATCACGTGGACAACCGTTTCGATTTGGTTATGTTGGCCAGTCGACGTGCCCGTGCCCTGCGTAACTACAATACCGAAGCGTTAGTCGATGAAGAAAACGACAAGCCGACGGTCATTGCGCTGCGAGAAATCGCCAAGGGCGTCATGAGTCACGAACTGTTAGACAGTCAGGAAATTTCACCGGACGATGAAGAAGTTCAAACCGACTTCAGCATCTCGAACCTGGAAGCCAACAGGTTAGGAGACGATGAGCCTGCCGCAGGCTGAGACTCGACAAGAGTCCTACGTTGTCGCCCAACTGGCGGCGGAGGCAAAACGCCACGAAGTGGCGGCTCCCGCCACCATAGATTCCTTAATTGCAAGCCTGACCTACCTCAGTGACGAAGAGCAGGCGCTGGTTCGACAGGCCCACGACTACGCCAGCCAAGCCCATTTAGGGCAGCGCCGTCGAACGGGTCACGACTACATCAGTCACCCCACCGCCGTTGCACAGATTCTCGCCAACATGAACATGGACCATCAGTCGCTGATGGCTGCCTTGCTCCACGACGTGATCGAAGACTCAGAGGTAAACCGCGCGGGTTTGGGCGAAATTTTCGGTTCATCTGTTGCCGACATCGTCGACGGCGTTTCCAAACTCAGCAAAATCTTCGCCAGCCGAGATGAGGCCCAGGCAGAAAACCTGCAAAAAATGGCCATGGCCATGGCCAAAGACATTCGCGTCATTATGGTGAAGATGGCCGATCGCTTGCACAACATGCGCACCATAGGGGTGATGTCCAATGCCCAGCGCAAGCGTATCGCTCGGGAAACGCTTGAGTTCTACGCACCCATCGCCAACCGTTTAGGGGTACAAACGATCAAGGGTGAACTTGAGGAGTTGGCTTTTCGCGCGTTGTACCCTCTACGCTCGGACCTGATTTCTCGCGCCGTCAAAGCGGCCAGAGGCAACCGCAGCGCCATGGTGGATGAGATTCAAACCGCCATCGTCGCTGCGCTGAATCGGGAGGGCATCGTTGGCGACGTCATCGGTCGGCAGAAGAACACCTTTTCCATTTACCGAAAAATGAAAACCCAGCACAAGTCCTTCGCAGAAATCATGGACGTGTTCGGCTTTCGCATCATCGTCGATCAGCCCGACGCCTGCTACCGAGCCTTAGGCGTTGTTCACAGTCTGTACAGCCCGGTAGCCGCGCGCTTTAAAGACTACATCGCCATTCCAAAAGTGAACGGCTACCAGTCGTTGCACACAACGCTAATGGGGCCTCAGGGCGCGCCTATCGAAGTGCAAATTCGTACCAAGCAACAGCAAGCTGTGGCGGAAAACGGTATCGCGGGACACTGGCTGTATCGCTCGAACTCTGAATTTGAGTCCAGTCAGCAGCGCGCCCGGCAGTGGGTGTCGGATTTGATGGAACTTCAGAGCCGAGCTGGCAACCCAATGGAGTTTATCGAGAGCTTAAAAATCGATTTATTCCCCGATGAAGTGTACGTCTTCACACCCAAGGGACGAATTTTGGAACTACCACGGGGGGCAAGCCCGGTGGACTTTGCCTACTGTGTGCACACTGCCGTTGGCAACCACTGTATGAGTTGCCGCATCGACGGTCAGTTGGCACCGCTGTCGCAACAACTGCAAAGCGGCCAGCAGGTCGAAATCATTACGGCGCCGGACGGTAAGCCCAACCCTGCTTGGCTCAATTTCGCCGTCACATCCAAAGCACGTTCCGCTATTCGCAGCGAGTTGAAACACCAACACACCAGCCAATCCGTGGCCTTGGGCAGAAAGCTGTTAAATCGCGTGCTGGGAGCCGCCGACACCAGTATCAATGATCTGGACTTCCGGCGCCTGCGGCGAGTGTTTTCCGAGCTGGGCGTGCGCAAACTGGACGAGCTGCTGGAGTCGATTGGCAGTGGCGATGTCTCCGCCCACCTAGCGGCACAAAAATTACTCTCTGCGGACAACCCGGACTATCAAGCCATTGCCGTGGAGGGCGCCGGTCCTGTAACCATCGCCGGCGGCGAGGGCCTAGTGGTCAGCTACGGCCGATGTTGCAGCCCGCTGCCCGGAGACCACATCGTCGGACAAATGACGCCGGGCAAAGGTTTCGTCGTGCATATAGAAACCTGTAAAAATTTGAACGAAGTGCGCCGTCGCAGCCCCCACGAAATCACGCCCGCCCGCTGGACGTTACAGGTGGAAGGGGAATTTCCTACGGTACTGCGGGTCAATGTACGGCGACGCAAGGGCATCATGGCGGAGATAGCAGCGGAAATAACGTCCAGCGATGCCGGCGTTGAAAGCATCAATATCGAAGAGCGAAATGCGGAAATAAGCACCGTCAACGTGGGCATCACCGTGCGCAACCGCGATCATCTCGCCACTCTCATGCGCCGACTGCGGCGCATCAGCGCTGTTATCAATGTGGCCCGCCGGGTCAGCTAAAACAATTCTATCTTTGCAACAACATCAGGAAAGTTCATGAGTCGCGAGATCATCTCCACTGACACCGCGCCCAGCGCCATCGGCACCTATTCCCAGGCGGTCAAAACTGCCCCCGGGCAATTAGTGTTTATTTCTGGACAGATTCCGCTGGCTCCCGAAGGCGATCCCGCAAGCGCCAGCCTCGTGAGCTCTGATTTCGTGGCCCAAGCTCATCAGGTGTTCAAGAACATTGACGCGATAGCCAAGGCGTCAGGTGGCGACATCAACGACTGCGTTAAGCTCACCATCTACCTCACCGACCTAGGGCAGTTCGCCTTGGTAAATGAAGTCATGGCGCAGTATTTTGTCGCGCCCTATCCCGCGCGAGCCGCGGTTGAGGTCTCGGCACTGCCCAAGGGCGCACAAATCGAATCTGACGCCATTATGGTTTTACCTTAGGGCGACGATCGCAGGACATTGACCATGTCAGTGGATCCACAGGGCAGCGTTGCACAACTCAGGGGCATCGGTCCCAAGCTGCAAGAGAGCCTCGGTCGTCTTGGAATCTTTCGCTTGCTGGACTTGCTCATTCATCTGCCAGCGCGCTACCAAGATCGATCAAAGGTGACGCCGTTAGCTGAACTGCGCGCCGGAGACGATTGTTTGGTCGACGGCGAGGTCATTGGCAGCAAGGTGACGTTTGGTCGTGGGCGGGGTTTGGAAGTTGTCATCAACGACGGTCAGCGCGACCTGCGCTTGCGGTTTTTCCACTTCAACAAATCCCAGCAGCGGGCTTTTGCGGCCGGTAAATACGTCAGGGCCTTCGGCACTGTTGCCTTCATCGGGCGACACCTTGCGATGGCTCATCCGGAGTATCAGATTTTTGATGACCCGCCACCGCCACCTAGGCCCGAACTCATTCCCGTGTATCCCACCACGCAAGGGCTTGGCCAAGCACGCCTGCGCAACCTGACTCGGGCCTTGCAGCCCCTCGATTGGCCCAACCAGCCCGGAACACCGTTTGCAAAGCTGCTGTACTTACATCAGCCGGACGACTTTGCTCGCATAGAGCAAACGCGAGAGTCTTTGGCCTTGGACGAACTTTGCGCCTACTACGTCGTGATGAAACGGCGCGCCCTGAAGCGGCGCAAACAGCAAGCCACATCGCTGCCGCAAAAATCCGGTTTGGGGCGACAACTTCGAGACAACCTAGCCTTTAAGCTCACCCAGGCCCAAACACGGGTCATTAGGGAGACTCTTGAAGATCTGGGCAAAGAAACCCCAATGCTCAGACTTATTCAAGGTGATGTCGGATCGGGTAAAACCGTCGTTGCGGCTTTTGCCGCCATCAGAACCATCGAACACGGTTGCCAAACGGCCGTCATGGCGCCCACAGAACTTCTCGCCGAACAGCATCAGCTGAATTTTCAGCAATGGCTTGAGCCGCTGGGGATTCGTGTGGGTCTGCTGACCGGTCAGATGTCCGCCAAAGCCCAACGTGAGACCTTGGCGAACATCGCCAGCGGAGAGCTTCAAGTTGTGATCGGCACCCACGCGCTGTTCCAGGAAAAAGTAGCCTTTGAACGGCTCGCATTGGTAATTATCGACGAACAGCACCGCTTCGGCGTGCATCAACGAATGACTCTGCAAAACAAGGGTGCCTTTCCTCATCAGTTGGTGATGACAGCAACACCCATACCGCGCACCCTAACCATGACCCTGTACGCCGATATGGATGTGTCGGTTATTGACGAGTTGCCAAAGGGCAGGCAGCCAATCACCACACATACCGCCGCCCAACCCAACCGGCCTGAGCTGATCGCGCGACTGCGCGACATTCTTGCCCAAGGACAACAGGCCTACTGGGTTTGCACATTGATCGAGCCGTCGGACGAAATAGACGCAATGCCGGCAGAAGAAGCTTTTGCATTGCTGAAGGCAGAGCTGCCTGAGTTTCGAGTGGCCCTGCTGCATGGACGAATGAAAGGCGAGGACAAAGTGGAAGTTATGCGGGCCTTCAAGGCGGGCGAGTATCAATTGTTGGTTTCCACCACTGTTGTCGAGGTGGGCGTTGATGTGCCCAACGCCACTCATATGTTCATCGAGAACGCCGAGCGTTTAGGGCTTGCCCAACTGCATCAGTTACGGGGCAGGGTCGGGCGGGGGCATTTAGCCAGTCGCTGCTTTTTGCTGTTTAAGCCCGGGGTTAGCCACGCAGGCCAACGTCGATTAAACGCCTTGAGAGAAAGTCAGGACGGCTTTTATCTCGCCGAGCAGGATCTGGCGCTGCGAGGCCCCGGCGATATTTTGGGTACGCGCCAATCAGGGGAGCAAAGCTTCAAAATCGCCGACTTAGGCGCAGACGCGCATCTAATGCCCGAGGTAGTGAAACGCAGCGAAGCGCTAATGACAGCGCCCAACGACTCTGCCGAACACAACTACCTTCAGGGTCTGCTGAACACGTGGGCCTCTGCAAACGCTGAACACCTCTCTGTTTGAATCCGCCCGAATCGAAACGAACTTGGCGCTAGGCCGAAGCGACCTGAACCCAGCGTTCCTGTCCTTTCACCTTATCGCTCGCTAGGCTGATGTATTACTCAGGGGCTGCTGTTGCATAAACAACTGCCGATCCAGCTGTCCCTCGCTGGATGCGACAATGGTCGCCACCGCAGCGTCACCGGTTACGTTCACTGCGGTTCGGAGCATGTCGAGCAGTCGGTCCACACCAATAATCAGAGCGATACCCTCTACCGGCAAACCCACCTGATCGAGCACCAAGGTCAACGTAATCAGCCCCACACCGGGGACCGCTGCGGTGCCGATGGACGCCAAGGTGGCCGTGAGAACCACGGTGAGAAGGGCGCTGACCGTCAGGTCAATGCCATAGAACTGAGCGATAAACACCGTAGCGACGCCCTGCATGATGGCGGTGCCGTCCATATTAATGGTGGCGCCCAACGGCACGGCAAAGGAAGCCACATTGTTGGGCACACCCAACTTGTACTCGACAGTTCGCAGGGTTACCGGCAAGGTGGCGCCACTGGACGAGGTCGAGAAAGCAACCAACAGGGGTTCACGCATTTTCGACAAAAATATTCTGGGACTGAGACCGGCGAAGCTTTTGAGTAGCGTTGGATAAACCAGGGTTCCATGGACCACTAGCGCAAGGACCAGGGTGACAAAATACATGCCCACCTTGGCGATCTCCGCCAGTCCTAGGGTGGCCCCCAGTTGAGTCATTAAGCAAAAAACTCCGATTGGAGTGAGCGCAATAATCATGGTGATTAAGCGCATCATAACCTCGTTAAGGTCGGCAAAAATGCGTCGTAGCCGCGTGCCGCTCTCGCCGGCCTTGCTCAGTGCAAGGCCCAACAGCAAGGCAAACAAGATTACCTGAAGCATCTGGCCATCAGCCATTGCAGCGATGGGGTTGCCGGGAACGATGTTAATCAGCGTATCTTTGACGCTGGGGGCCTGTTTTGGCTGAAAGCTTTCGGTAACGCCTTCGTCAATTCGATCCGCATCACTCAACCCCGGATCCGTTGTCAGCGCGATCAGCATAGCCAGGGACACCGCCAAACCCGTTGTCAGTAAGTACAGGCCAATGGTCTTGCCGCCCAGACGCCCCACGGCCCCACTGTCACCGAGACTGGCCGCACCGCACACTAGGGAGACAAACACTAGGGGAACAACCAACATCTTCAGCAGAGAAATGAAAATTTTTCCGCCGCCATCGACAACGCCGTTGAGCATCACCGACATCACAAAATGCTCTTGGGGCAATGCCAGCGACTGCAGAATCGCCCCAAGACCAATGCCTAGCGCCATGGCGACAAGAATTCGTTGTGTCAGGCTCATGCTGGCTCCCAAATTTAGGTAATCGAGCCGGATACTACCCGTACTAGCCTATTTCGATCATCTCGAAATCGGCCTTTCCTACACCGCACTCGGGACAAACGAAGTCTTCATCCACGTCGTCCCAAGCAGTCCCTGGCGCAATGCCCTCGTCTTCGTATCCTTCTGCCTCATCATAAATCCAACCGCAGACAATGCACTGCCACTTCTTCATATTTGATTCACTCTTCGATGTCCGTCAGGAAAGCGCGGTACGCTAAAGCCAGCGCCAACAAATTGCAACGAAACGATGGCTGTGGAGGTGTTCAGACGAAATCAATACACTTTGGCATTCCATACGCTGAGACGACCCCTTGAACAGTAACGCCCATCCCACGGCTTCCTTGCAGGACTATTTACAGTTAATGCGCCTAGACAGGCCTGTTGGCACGCTGCTGTTGTTATGGCCAACCTTGGCGGCCTTGGTCATGGCCGCTGACGGTCTACCGCCACTAATCTTGATCGTCATTTTCACGCTGGGCACGTTTTTAATGCGCAGCGCCGGATGCGTCATCAACGACTACGCAGATCGCAACGTCGACGGCGGGGTTGAGCGAACCAAGAATCGGCCCTTGGTGACCGGTGCGGTAACAAAAACACAGGCCCTATGCCTATTCGCTGGATTGGTCGCCAGTGCAGGTTTACTGATTTTATTTTTGAATCGCCAAACCCAACTGCTGGCGGTTGCCGGACTCGCCCTAGCCATGGTCTACCCGTTTATGAAACGCTACACCCACCTGCCTCAAGTGGTTCTGGGTGCTGCTTTTAGCTGGGGGATCTTGATGGCATGGTCTGCTCAAGATAGGGGTATTCCCAGCGTGGCCGTCCTGCTTTTCATCGGTTCGCTGTTTTGGATTGTCGCCTACGATACTCAGTACGCCATGGTGGATCGGGATGATGACTTGGTCGTGGGTATCAAAAGCACCGCCATCCTATTCGGGTCGTTGGATCGATTCATGATCGTCGTTCTGCAAACCCTCGCCTTAGCTGCTTGGTTTTTAGTCGGTGTCAGCCTGAACTACCAAAACGGTTTCTTTCTTGGCCTAATCGCCATCACGGCACTGTTCGTCTACCAGCAGCTATTGATCAAAAACCGTTCAAGGGAAGGCTGCTTCGCTGCATTCAAAAACAACATCTGGGTTGGGGTCGTGCTGCTGGGCGCTACCCTGATCGAAGTTTTGTGACCCTCTTAGTGATCTTCTTGAAACTGCTTATCGCCCTCGGACAAGGCATCGACGCCTGCATTCGACCCCTGCGTTGGTTGGCGCTGGCGATGGTCCTGATTACCTTCGCCATCGTGATCCTGCGGTACGCATTTAATACCGGCGGAGCGCTGCTGCCTGAATCTGTCATGTACCTGCACGGCACTTTTTTTATGCTGGCCATCGCCTTGGGGATTCGGGACAACTCCCATGTGCGGGTCGACATTGTGTACGGCCGCCGATCTCCAGCCCAACAAGGATGGATTGACCTAATCGGACACCTACTTTTTTTGCTCCCCGTCGCAGGCTTTGTGGTCTGGGTGAGCCTGCCCTACGCCACTAACAGCTGGCGGATTTTGGAAGGCTCCAGCGAAGTCGGCGGCATTCCCGCAGTATTTTTACTCAAAACCCTGATCCCCCTGACCGGCACGCTGCTGTTTTTGCAGGGACTGGCGGCTATTGCCGGCATCGTGCAGGAAAAGACCCGCTCATGAACCTGACCCCCCTTGCCCTGTTTGCCGTGACCTTTGCCGCCCTGCTGGCGGGCTACCCCGTCGCCCTCACCTTGGCCGGCGTGGCCCTGATTTTCGCCTTTGTAGGTACGCTAACCGGAGCCTTCAATCCGGCAGATCTAGGCTTCGCGGCGGGCCGGCTGTTCGGCATCATCACCAATCAAACGCTCATAGCCGTGCCGCTTTTTGTATTCATGGGGGTGCTGCTGGAAAAAACCCGGATCGCCGAAGATCTGCTGGCGAATTTATCCAACCTGTTGGGGCGTTATCGCGGCGGCCTCGCCATCACCGTTATTATTGTCGGCATGCTCATGGCGGCCAGCACCGGCATTGTTGGGGCTACCGTGGTAACCATGGGGCTAATGTCTCTACCCATCATGCTGCAGCGGGGATATCCGGCCAGTCTCGCCACCGGCACCATTTGTGCCACCGGCACGCTGGGACAAATCATTCCCCCGTCCATCGCCTTGGTTCTGCTGGGCGACGTACTGTCCAATGGTTATCAGCAGGCCCAGCTTAATATGGGTATCTTCGCGCCCAAATCCATTTCCGTTGGCGACCTGTTCGCAGGGGCCATCATTCCCGGCTTGTGCCTGGTAGGTTTGTATCTTGGCTATATTCTGCTACGAGTGATCATCTCACCCCAATCCATGCCTCCGGCCGAGCGGACAGAAGACGTGAAGCTAGGGCCGGTTTTCGGCGCTCTGGCCCCGCCACTGCTGCTCATTGTCGCGGTGCTGGGGTCTATCTTAGGCGGTTTTGCAACGCCTACCGAAGCCGCGGGAGTGGGCGCATTCGGCGCCCTGATACTGGGCCTGACCTACGGACGCCTAAACCGTCAGGTGCTTTCAGAGGTAGGCAGTGCCACCCTATCCACCACCGGGATGGTGTTTTTCATTCTCGTGGGCGCGTCCATATTCTCCTTGGTTTTTCGCGGCTACGGCGGTGAAGAGATGGTTCATGCGCTATTCCAGCAAATGCCCGGCGGCATGTGGGGCGCCTTGGGTATCGTCATGGTGGTGATCTTTTTGCTGGGCTTTATTCTGGATTTTATTGAGATCACCTTTGTGGTGGTGCCCATCGTAGGACCAGTACTCATGGCCATGGGCGTAGACCCAATCTGGTTGGGGATCTTGATTGCCGTGAACTTGCAGACCTCGTTCTTAACTCCGCCCTTTGGTTTCGCCTTGTTCTACCTGCGCGGCGTGGCCCCGGAGCATGTGGCTACTACCGAAATTTATCGGGGGGTGCTGCCGTTTATTGGTCTACAGCTGCTGTTGTTGGGTGCGCTGTTGATATGGCCAAGCCTAGCCACTTGGCTGCCGAGCCAGCTTTAAAAAACGTCGACCAGCGACAGTCTGCCGTTCGGCCCCAAAAAAATACCGTCTATCGATTCGTGTTAGATACCCCTCCACAACTCATGTACTCCGATATTTCCCTAATCTTAGGGAAGTGGAAATGCGTGAATTAACGGAAATTGAAATCGAAGAGATAACTGCAGGATATGATTGGTCAGGACTCGCAGGTGCGATTGTGGTTGGAGCCGGCACCGGCGCTCTCGCTGGACTTGTAGTCGGACTAGGAGGCGCCGGGATAGGCGCATAAAGCGGCGGACTCATAGGAGGCATGGCGTATTCTGGCAATGGCGTTTGGACCGCTTACTGCTGATAGCCAGAGCTTGGAGAATCGAGTCAGAACAATCTAAAAAGAGGGAATTTCGATGAAA
>JAYNPH010000022.1:9859-16280 GCA_038113685.1 Gammaproteobacteria bacterium | reverse complement strand
ATCGACGCTGGGAAAAACCGTCGTTGGTTTACACGACAAAACCGCCGGGCGCGTGATGTTTAACGACACCGAACTACCTGCCCGTTACCGCGGTGAAGATTTTCGTGCCATGGCCTCGAAAATGCAGATGATCTTTCAAGATCCATATTCCTCCCTCAACCCTAGGATGACCGTAGGTGAGATCATCAGCGAGGGCCTACGGCTGCGTAAGGCGCTAAAGCCCGCGGCGGTTCAGCAAAAGGTTGCTGATTGGTTACGCATGGTCGGCCTGAGCCCGGATCATCAATCGCGATATCCCCACGAATTTTCTGGCGGACAGCGCCAGCGTATTGGTATCGCCAGAGCGCTGATTCTGGAACCTGAGTTCGTGGTATGCGATGAGCCTATCTCCGCCTTGGACGTTTCCGTCCAAGCACAGGTCGTGAATCTGTTAGGCGATCTCACCAAGGAACTTGGGCTTACCCTGCTATTCATCGCACACGATCTTTCCATGGGTCGTTACATCAGCGACCGCATGGCCGTCATGTATCTGGGTAGCTTGGTGGAGGTAGGCGCCTCGAACCAAGTCTTCTTTAATCCTAAACACCCGTACACAGAAACCCTCATTGCCTCCAACCCCGAGGCCGACCCGGAACACGAGCGTCAGCGTCCCTCCACAACCATTCAGGGCGAAATCCCTTCGCCCATCAACGTGCCCGCAGGCTGTCGCTTTGCCAACCGCTGCCCCAAGGCCATGGACCATTGCGCCAGCCACACGCCATTGCTTAAGCCTCTTGCCGGCGCCGGAGAGCAGCGGTTGGTTGCTTGCCATCTCTACGATTGAGCCGATGCAACGGGTATCGGGCACAAATCTCGGGCAAAAAAAACCCGAGATCACTCTCGGGTCTTGCGGGTACCAGTCTAACGACTGATTTAGAAGCGGCCGCCACCGCCCGGGCGTTGCTTGCTCTGTGCTTCGTTGACGCGAAGCGCGCGGCCTTTGTAATCAACGCCGTTTAGCGCCTCAATGGCTGCATCGGCGCCGTCTTCCATCTCTACGAACCCAAATCCTCTTGAACGCCCTGTTTCGCGATCCGTAATAACAGACGCTGACGCTACACCGCCATGTTCTGAGAACAATGATTGCAGATCTTCATCGGTGACCGCCCATGCGAGGTTACCTACATATAGTTTTTTCACAGCTTTCTATAGCTCCTTGATTGATAAGTACCAAATTTTTCTCTCTTTGGAGAATTCGACCAATCAAACATAGACGCAGAAATACCGAAGTTTTCTTATCCTTTCTTTGATCTAATGTTTTTCGACCGTTGTGAACAAGCCCTAAGACCGGCGCAACTTGTACGAAACCCCATTGACCAAAAAAGTAAAATCGGGCGAGAGCCTCTAGCCTAGGGTATGCAGTGTCCAGTCACAAGACATAATTCAGCGATATTTGTTAGAGAATGTTACGAATCCGGACATCGGGAAGAGATTAATCCCCTGATAAAGCCTGCCATTTTCGATACATGCGCAAAATTGACTCTTCCTCTGTGTAATTGCGTAACGTCACCAGCGGCACCCAGGCTAAGTCGATGGATTCACTGCTAACAACAAAGTCGTCGCCTTGGGTTTGCAGTTGATAGCGCACATCAAAGTGATAGTGAGCCGGGTCATCTTTTCGAGCCGGGATCGCATGAACATCGATATCGAAAATTTCCTCACTCAGCAAAGCGACCGGCAAACCCGATTCTTCTTCCGCCTCACGCAGCGCTACCCTGGCGGTATCCGGGTCACCATCGCTGTGGCCTCCTAGCTGCAACCACATATTGAGTTTGCGATGGTGGGTCATCAGCAGGCTTGAGTGATTTGGATTAAGCAGCCACGCCGAGCCGGTAATGTGGCCGGCCCAACAATCTCTCTCAAAACAGGTCGAGTGGTTATTAAGCAGTTCGTTAAAACGCTCCACCGTCGCCTGTTCCTCTGGGTAGCGGTTTAAATAACCTTGAAGTGCCTGAAGCAATTTGCGTCGGTGCATCAGAGTCCTTATTCTCAATCACGTCGAAACCTTAGCGCATGTCGGCATAAGATGTGCGCGTTGTTGGCAACTCTTGATCATCAGATCAACGAAAGGCTTGGTGCGCTCGCACTCGGGCAAAGGTTCCAAAGGTTCCAAAGGTTCGAAAGGTATCGACTTCATACGAATCGATTAAACACATACCGGATCAAACAAATATCCGACGAAAAGAGGGAGAGAAACATGCTTGCAGTAATCGCGAAGCTGAACGTGCTGGCAGGAAAAGAAGCAGACTTCGAAGCGGTCATGCTGGACTTGGCGGCCAAGGTAAACGCCAACGAGCCGGGCTGTCATCTGTACAAGCTGTGCAAGGACGCTGAAGGCGGCTACACGGTTATGGAACTGTACGAAGATGCCGACGCCATGGCCGCTCACGGCGCTTCAGAGCACTTCAAAGCAGCCGGCGCTGGCTTCAAAGGCCTGATGGGTGGGGCCCCGGAAATTATCCGTATGGAAGTTGTGGGCTAGTTATACCCGCTGGCAAAGCCTCGGTCCGCAGATTCGAGGCTTTCTGCCTGCCCTGTGCTCACCGCACACCACGATCACGTGGCTCAACGCCAGACTCCGATTGGTCACACGATCTGCAAAAGCCCTAGCCCTTTACGTCGAACAACTCCGCCAACTGGTCAGTCATAGCCCCACCGAGCTGCTCGGCGTCGGTAATGGTTACCGCCCGCTGATAGTGGTGGGTAACGTCGTGCCCAATACCGATAGCCACCAGTTCCACCGGCGAGTGGTCTTCGATCATGCTGATCGCATATTTCAAATGCTGCTCCAAAAAGTTGCTGGGGTTCACCAGCAAGGTGGAGTTATCTACCGGCAGGCCGTCTGAAATCACCATCATGACCTTGCGCTGTTCAGGACGAGTCACCACCCGATTGTGCGCCCAGATCAACGCTTCGCCGTCGATGTTCTCCTTCAGCAGCTCTTCCCGCATCATCAGGCCCAAGTTCCGCCGTGTCCGAGACCAGGAATCGTCAGCCGACTTGTAAATGATATGCCGCAGATCGTTCAGTCGACCGGGATTGGACGGCTTGTTGTCGTTGATCCATGCCTCGCGTGATTCGCCGCCCCGCCAGGCCCGGGTCGTGAAGCCTAGGATCTCCACGCGTACCGAGCAGCGCTCTAGGGTACGGCCCATAATATCGGCGCACATGGCTGCGATCGTGATGGAGCGACCCCGCATGGAACCCGAACTGTCGATGAGCAGAGTAACCACGGTGTCACGGAACTTGGTCTCTTTTTCTTGCTTGTAGGCCAGCGGATTCATTGGATCCACCACCACTTGAGTCAGGCGCGCGGCATCCAAAATGCCTTCCTCCAAGTCAAATTCCCAAGTGCGATTCTGCTTGGCCATCAAACGGCGCTGCAGCCGGTTGGCAAGCTTGGAGGTCGCGTGCTGCAACGACACCAATTGCTGATCCAGCAACTGGCGCAGTCGAATAAGCTCATCCGGGTCACAGAGCTCTTCTGCTCGAATGATCTCGTCAAAACGCTCGCTGTAGGCCTTGTAGTTGTTGTCGACAGGTATCCGGCCCGCGTCGTCAGGCATGGGCAGCGGGGCTTCATCGGGGTCGGACTCGGACCCGGCTTCGTCCATGTCGGCGTGAGCATCCATCTCCACCGTGGTGGCGTCGCCGTCACTGTTCTCTTCGCCGGCGGAATCCTCGTCCAGCACCACGTCTTCCGGGCTAAAGTCAGATTCTGCGTCCTCGGACTGATCCATGGTGTCCATGTCTTCGGGGTTGCTTTCCCCTTCATTGGGATCCGTCAGGTCAATGGGCAGACCCAAATCTGCAATGATGTTTCGGCATAAACTGGCAAAAGCGTCTTGGTCGCCCACATGCTCGCGCAGGGCTTCGATATGCTCACCGGCATTTTCCATCACATGCTCACGCCAATACTGCACCACGTGCTCGGCGCTGGGCGGTAGCTCGCGTCCGGTCAGCTGCTGGCGCACCAACAGGCCCACCGCCACCGACAGCGGCGCATCGGTTTCCGCCGTGATGGTGTCAAAGGCTGCCTGCTTGCACTGGACTTCCAAGTGGGCGTCAAGATTTTGCGCCACCCCCTGCATGCGCATGGCCCCAATGGAGGCAATCCGAGCAGACTCGATCCACTCGAACATTTCTTGGGCCGGCCCTCCATCGGGACTGTATCGGGCGTGCAGCCGGGCATCGTGGTGCCGAAACCGCAGGGCAAATTCGTCACCCACGCCGCGCACCGCGTCGATCTCGCTTTGATTGGCCCCCACCGCCGGTAGCGGCAGACGCAGGGTTCCACCCCGGACAACCGGTGGCCCGGCGCCGAAGGTAACATCCAGTTCGTCGTCGCCGGCGATGGCGCGAATAGTCGCCGTGGTCGCCCGCTTAAACGGATCTAGTGGGTTTTCAGCATCAGACATCGCGTTGCTTAGGCGGACTTCAGCGTGATACCGGCAGTGGCATCACCCAGATCCTCACCCATACAACGCTGGTAGTACTCGGCAACGATCGCTCGTTCCAGCTCATCGCACTTGTTCAGGAAAGTAACTCTGAAGGCAAAGCCAACATCGCCAAAAATCTCCGCGTTTTGCGCCCAAGTCAGTACCGTTCGCGGCGACATCACGGTAGAAACGTCGCCGTTGACGAAGCCTTTGCGTGTCAAATCAGCGACGCTGACCATGTTACCGATGACGCGCTCACCGTCTTCACTGGCCTGATAGGAGGGCACCTTGCCCAGCACGATGTTGCTTTCCGCTTCGTGCTCGAGATAGTTCAGGGTAGACACGATGCTCCAGCGGTCCATTTGGCCTTGGTTAATTTGCTGAGTGCCGTGATAAAGGCCCGTGGTATCACCCAAGCCAACGGTGTTGGTGGTGGCAAACAACCGGAAGTGCGAATGGGGAGTGATGACCTTATTTTGGTCCAGCAGGGTCAGTTTGCCCTCCACTTCCAAAATTCTTTGAATGACGAACATCACATCCGGGCGGCCGGCGTCGTATTCGTCAAACACCAAGGCCACGGGGTTTTGCAGTGCCCAAGGCAAAATGCCTTCGCGGAACTCGGTAATTTGCTTACCGTCTTGCAGCACAATGGCGTCCTTGCCGATCAGATCGATTCGCGAGATATGGCTGTCCAGATTCACGCGAATGCAGGGCCAGTTCAACCGAGCGGCCACCTGCTCAATGTGGGTGGATTTACCCGTGCCGTGATAACCCTGCACCATGACCCGCCGGTTATGCGCAAAACCCGCCAATATGGCCAAGGTCGTATCGCGGTCAAAACGATAATCCGGATCGGCATCAGGCACATATTCCGACGCCTCACTGAAGGCAGGCACCATTAGGTCTTGATCAATTGCGAAGACCTCACGCACACTCACCTGTGTATCAGGAGTCATTGAAGGATTTAATCCTGAAGCTTTGTGATCCGTCACTACTCTTCCTATCTTCTGATTTGCAAACCATCATTGTAGAGAACCCATACCAAAAGAGCAGTAGAAAATGGCTATCGTCCAACTTGTCAGACACGGTAAAGCAGCAGCGGGATTTGGCACCCATCCCGATCCCGGCTTAGATGACTTAGGGCGCAGCCAAGCGGCAGCCGTCGCAGCAATGCTGGACCAGCAACATCAGATCCGGCCAATTCTGCTTTCAAGTCCGTTGGCTCGGGCCTATGAAACGGCTCAGGCCCTTGCCACGCTTTGGCAGGCGGATATCACCATTGAAAGTAAGGTTGCCGAAATCCCCTCGCCCACACCGGACCTAGAAGCGCGAGCAGCTTGGCTCCGTCAAGCCATGGCAGGTAACTGGTCGGACCTAGACGCCGACGTTCAAAAGTGGCAACAGGAGATCGGGACTTTTCTACTGGGCTGCAAGGAGGACTGCATTATTTTCAGCCACTATGTCGCCATTAATGCCGCCGTTGGTGCTGCTACCGGCGACGACCGGATGCGCATTTTCGGGCCGGACAATTGCTCAGTAACAACCCTTGATAACACCGGCGGCAAACTGAGTGTAATAGAGCTAGGACGGGTCGCAGATACCCACATCAATTAACGGCTAACGCCCCTTCAGCTTGCGCTGGTAAAAAGAAGGCGGCCGCTGGCCGGGGTGTCCAGCCATACTCAGCAGCACTTGCTCAAGACCCAGCCAGGCATCCCCCAGCCTTTGGCCCTTCCCCTGCTCATCCAATAACGCGCACTCTGCCAACAACGCCCTCGCCGACGGGCCGCGCTGGGCAAAAGTCTCCATGGTGCGGGCCCGGGCCGGCGGCAGGCCCTTGGTCTGGCCCAGCCTGCGCAGCTGACTGGTCAATGCACCTAAGATGGCAAACAGACTGCCCCGGTCCTCGCGCAGTGAGGCCATAATTTTTGTCACCCTGACAC
>JAYNPH010000022.1:0-9849 GCA_038113685.1 Gammaproteobacteria bacterium | reverse complement strand
CACCTTGCCCGGCCATTGCGGCGTCAATCAAATCGAAGCTATTGAAGCGCGCAGTGTCTTCAAGGCATTGCAGCAGCGCCTCCTCGCTGATTGGCTGTGCCAGGTCCTGCAGCGCCAATTTTTCGACTTCTTGGGCAGCGGCCAGTAAGTTCCCTTCTACCCGCTCACACAGAGCCATCAACGCATCCCGTTGCAGCTCAAGCCCGCGCAAGCGCAAGCGCTCGTCTAGCCATCCCGGTAACTCTCTGGGGCCTAGGGGCCAAATCAGCACGACCACTCCGGATGCCTCTATCGCCTTAAACCATGCGCTGTTGCGCTGCCGAGGCTGAAGCCGCTCGGTGCGGATCAGCAGTAACGTATCTGGATTGGCATTTGGCTCCGCGCACCAGTCGCGCAGGATCTGGCTCGCTTCTTTGTCGAACTTGCCCGGGGGTATGCGTAAATCGATGACTTTGCGCTCGGCAAACAAGGACATGCTGGCGGCATCATTTGTGAGATCATGCCACTTGAAGCCACTCTCCACATGATGCAGCGAGCGCTCGGTGAAACCCCGCGCTCGGGCATGCTGCAATATGCTGTCGCAGGCTTCAGAAACCAAAAGCGTTTCATCGCCGCTGATGAGATAGACGTTTTGCAGACCACGCTGCAGGGTCGCCTGAAGCTGTTGATGCTTAACCTGCATCCGGTCCGCTGCCGGCGATAGCGGCACCATTGCGATCATCAACCGCCTGCATTCGAATCAGCACATCTAAGCTGCGCAGCACCCGCTTGGCAGCGGTTTGATACAGAGCTTGCTGCACCTGAGCTTGCTGCCCAAAACTGCCCAGCAATTGGGTCCGGTCGGTGCGGAAGGATTGACTGAGCTCGATGATCCATGGCTCTGCTAGCGCAGCGCCAGCGGCGTCCAGCACCGCAACCTCCACAATTACTCGGGCAATTTTCTCAACCACGCGAACCTGCGCATCCACGGCCCCGTCTTCAACTTCAAAGGCAAAGCCCTGAATCTGTAGCGTTACATCTGCAGCCCCGTCTTGAACGCCTCCGGCGCGTGCTACTTCATTTTTTACCGTACGCAAAAAGTCGGCGTAGGCGGTGGACGGTGTGGAAATTCCGCTAACCACGGCAATATTCAGCTCGGTCTCAGCTAGGCTGGCACCGCGCAGTTGGAAACCGCAGCCGGCCAACAGCGCCGTAACCAAAACGATCGTGTATCGCCACGCCACCGCTAACCCACCACGATATTGACTAATTTTTTCGGCACGACGATTTCCTTACGCACGATCTTGCCTTCCACGTGTCGCTGTACATTGGCATCGGCTCGAGCCAGCGCCAGAATGGTGTCGTTGTCCGCATCGGCACTAACATCGATTTGACCGCGCACCTTGCCGTTCACCTGCACCACCAGAGTCAGGGAGTCCTGCTGCATGGCTTGGGCGTCCACCTGAGGCCAAGGGTAGCCTACCAAGGGTGTCTCAACGCCCAGAACGCCCCAAAGCTCGTGAGCGATATGCGGCGCGATGGGCGAAATGATCAGCACTGCGCTTACCCAAGCCTCCCGTACCGCAGCCCGATCGGCATCTGCGCTTATCTCGGTTTTACTCACGGCATTGAGTAGCTCCATTACCGCAGATACCACCGTATTAAACTGTTGCCGGCGACCGTAGTCGTCGTCTGCCTTTTGCAGGGTTTCATGCGTTTTCCGGCGCAGGGCTTTGCCGGCACCGGATAATTGTGCGGTGTCCAGTGTCGGGACGGGGCCACTAGCGGCATGTTCGTGAACCAAGCTCCACAGGCGTTTCAAAAAGCGCGCAGCACCCTCCAAGCCCGCTTCGCTCCACTCAAAAGACTGGTCTGGCGGTGCCGCAAACATCATGGCCGTGCGCACCGTATCTGCGCCGTAACGATCCAGCAGCTTTTGCGGATCGCCCGCATCACCGGCAGACTTCGACATTTTCTTGCCGTCTTGCAACACCATGCCCAGCATCAGCAGTTTTGTGAAAGGTTCATCAGCGTTGACCAAACCTTCGTCGCGCATGAGTTTGAAGTAAAACCGGGCGTACAGCAGGTGCAAGATTGCATGCTCGATACCGCCAACGTAGTGATCAACGGGCGCCCAAAAGTCCGCCCGCTCGTCTACCATGGCAGAGGCATCCGGTGCGGCGAAACGCGCGAAGTACCAAGAGGACTCCATAAACGTATCAAAGGTATCGGTCTCTCGACGCGCCGGGGCCGAACACTTAGGGCATGGCACGTTGAGAAAGTCTGCCATTTTGTGCAAGGGCGAAGCCACGCCCTCGAAGGTCACATCCGTCGGCAGCTCCACGGGCAAATCTGCCTCAGGTACCGGTTGCACGCCGCAGCTATCACAGTGGATCACCGGAATGGGACAGCCCCAATAACGCTGGCGCGACACGCCCCAGTCCCGCAGGCGGTAATTGGTTACCGAGCGACCAGCGTTTTTGCTTTCCAGCGCCGCCACAATGGCAGCGAAGGCTTCATCAAAGGTTAAGCCGTCAAATTCGCCGGAATTCACCAATCGGCCTTTTTCAGTGAAGGCCGCCTGATCTAGGTCACAGTGCTCGTCGCCCAGCGGTTCTATCACCTGAACAATGTCGATGCCGTATTTTTGCGCGAACTCCCAATCTCTTTGATCGTGGGCGGGCACAGACATCACCGCCCCTGATCCGTACTCCATAAGTACAAAATTGGCTACCCAAACTGGCAGCAGCTTGCCCGTGAGCGGGTGCCGCACCTGCAGTTGAGTCGGTACACCGGCCTTTTCCATGGTGGCCATATCCGCTTCAGCGGTGGTGTTTTTCTTACACTGCTCGATAAAGTCCGCTACCCCTTGATCGCTTTCAGCCGCCAGGGCCGCCAACGGGTGCTCGGCAGCAACGGCCACATAGGTAGCGCCAACTAGCGTATCTGGCCGTGTGGTGAACACCGTAAGCTTTTGCGCAGGATCATGCTCGGTGACAAAGTCGATCTCGGCCCCCTCGGAACGGCCGATCCAATTGCGCTGCATGCTCTTCACCGACTCCGGCCAGCCGGGCAGATTGTCTAAATCCTCCAGCAGTTCCTTAGCGTAGTCAGTTATTTTCAAAAACCACTGAGCCATTTCCCGGCGTTCCACCACCGCCCCGGAACGCCAACCACGACCGTCCACAACTTGTTCGTTGGCCAGTACGGTTTGATCTTCAGGGTCCCAATTCACCACCGCTTTTTTGCGATAAACCATGCCCTTCTCATAAAGGCGCAGGAACAGCCACTGCTCCCAGCGGTAGTAGTCGCTGTCGCAAGTCGCAAACTCCCGGGACCAATCCATACCGAAACCCAGCCGCTGCATCTGCCCGCGCATGTAGTCGATGTTGTCTCGGGTCCACTGAGCCGGGGGAATGTTGTTTTTAATCGCGGCATTTTCTGCAGGCAGGCCGAAAGCATCCCAGCCCATCGGGTGCAGGACGTTGTAACCCTTGAGGCGGCGATAACGGGCAATCACGTCGCCCAAGGTGTAGCAGCGCACATGGCCCATATGCAGCCTTCCGCTGGGATAGGGAAACATGGCCAAGCAATAATATTTCTCACCCGGTTTGTTTTCATCGCCAACAAAGCAGGCGCTGGCATCCCATGCCGCTTGGGCGTTTTTCTCGACGGATTGGGGGTCGTAGACTGGATTCATCTTGTTACTTCTAATGGGCCGACGTGGACGCGCGAAAGGATAGCATCTCAAGGCGATGCCCGGGCGAATCTGTTAGGAGAAATTAGCCGGTGCAGCCGCGGTTTTGGGAAGGTTAGCGCTCCGCGTAATCGAAGCGATCAGCAGCAGTAAAAGCACAACAAGGACCGGCAGGTCTCCCAGATGACTATACGGCGTTCGGCCGGTCATAACGTTAAATTCCCCGCGCAGCACCGCTGCTTCAAATTGAGGTAACTGGGCCTGCACCTGACCGCGGGCATCGACGATGGCGGTTATGCCGTTATTGGTGGCACGCAGCAGCCAACGGCCATTTTCCAGCGCACGCACTTGGGCGATTTGCATATGCTGATGGGGGCCGATAGACGCGCCGAACCAACTATCGTTGGACATGGTCAGCAGCACGGCGCTGTCGACGGCGTTGCGTCGCAGGGAGTCTGCATAGGCGATCTCGTAACAGATGCCGGTCGCCGCCTTCATCTCAAGGCCTGAGCTTCCAAGCCGGACGGTTATGCCTGCTTGTTTGCGATTTCCGCTCGTCGCGGCGGACATGGGCAGATCAAAAAACTCGATCAAGCCTCGCAGATAAGACTGCAGAGGAACGTAGTCGCCAAATGGTACCAAGTGATGTTTGGCAAAGCCCCCAGAAGCCAAACCAAAGCCTTGGGCTGAGTTGAAAATCTGGTAGGTCCCATCCTCTTGCCAACGCAGATCTGGCATCCCGATAATCGTATTGGTCTGGGTTTGCTGACCTCGCCGGTGCAGCATGTTCGTCACCTGCTGTGCTTCATCGCCGTACAGCGTCAGGGCGAACTCGGGCCACATAACAAGATCGGCGTCCCAATGATCGTTGGATAGCGCTAAGTGTTTACCCACGTGGGCCATGCGCTTGTCGGTGTCCCATTTTTCTCCTTGATCAAGATTGCCCTGCACCAAGGCCGCTTCAAAGCGCCCTTGGGGAGCAGTCCAAGCGCGTTGGTCCAGCACGACACCAAGTCCGAGGGCAAATCCCGGCCCCAGTAACGCCAGCACCCGAGCGCTGTTCGTTAGACGGCGATCCGCAACCCAAACCAAGGCTACGGCGCACAAAACGACCACTAGGCTTACCCCAAGAGCGCCGACTACCGGGACATAACCCTGCAGCGGCAAACCCAGCACCCCATAACCGGCGAAGAGCCAGGGAAAGCCAGTCAAAAACCAAGTGAGCATCCACTCCATCAGCACCCAAACCGCCACAAAGGCCAGTCCCGGAGCGAGCTTTCCCCAGCCTGATTGACGCTGACGGATCAACCCAACGAACCAGCCAATAGGCCAGCAAAACAGGGCCATAAAAGCCACAAACCCAGCCACCATTGCCGCAGCCAGCAGCGGCGATGCACCACCGTGATCGTGAATGCTGACATAGATCCACGAAACGCCTACCGCATACTTGCCCACACCGTAGCACCAGGCCAGCGACGCGCCTCGCTTGGGATGGCGACAGACGAGCCAGAACAGCGCGGCAACGGAAAGGAACAGCAACGGATAAAGATGAAATGGCGCAAAGGCCAGTGGGTAACAGGCGCCGGCAACTAAAGCCAGTAGCGGCGGTACCGAACGGGATCGAGCAGCGTCTTCTCCTTGGATCCCGGTCATGGCTGCGTCCAAGTTAGTTTTGGGGCTGTGGTTCTATCGGATCCGGCGTGTCCACGCGCAGCAAACGCAGACGTCTTGAATCAGCGTTGAGAACCTCGAAACGCAGGGCCCCGAGTTGCACGGTCTCACCCAGCTCAGGCACATGGCCGAAGGCCTGCAATACAATGCCGCCAATGGTGTCGAATTCCTCATCGGAAAACTCTTCACCAAAATACTCGTTGAAGTCCTCGATAGTGGTGGTGGCTTTCACGTGAAAGGAGCATGGCTCTAGCTGCTTCACAAAGCTATCGTCATCGACATCGTGCTCATCTTCGATCTCGCCAACTATCTGTTCGAGCACATCCTCGATCGTGACCGCACCGGAGATTTGACCGTACTCGTCCACCACCAACGCCATGTGATTGCGGTTGGTGCGAAACTCCTGCAACAGCACGTTCAGGCGTTTACTTTCAGGCACAACGGCAGCGGGGCGAATACTGTCCTTCATGTTGAAGCGCTGGCTACCCTCCTGCAGCACCAAGGGCAACAGATCCTTGGCATGCAGAACACCTTTAATGTCATCCAAATCGTCGCCGACAACGGGAAAGCGCGAATGCCGAGATTCAATCACCGTTGGTAAAAATTCCGAGGGCTGCTGGTCTTCTTCTACCACCACGAGGGCTGAGCGCGGAATCATGATATCTCGCGCGTGCATGTCGCTGACGTGCAGCGCCCCAAAAATCATGTTCAGGGCATCCACCTCAATGAGCTGCCGCTGCGCGGCATCCTGCAAAATTTCCAGAAGCTCGGAGACGTTATCTGGCTCGCCAGAGAACAAGTCCCCTATCCATTCGCGCATGGTTCTACGCTGCGGCCTGTCCGCCGAATCTCGTCCAGACTCCTGTTGATCACTCATAATGTTTTATTGCCAACATGTGGCTCCATATTCTTCGTCCGTTTTAGGGCGGACCGGGATGAATTGCAAGACAGCGTTTACTTGCCTTGGGGCGCCAGCATCAGTCATGCGCATTCTGCTCAATGTAGGGATCGGCAATGCCCAACGACGCTAAAGCCTGAATTTCGATCTGTTCCATGGTCTCGGCCTCATCTGCGTCTTCGTGATCAAATCCAAGCAGATGAAGCACGCCATGAAGAAACAAATGGCTCACATGATGAGTCACGTCTTTGCCTTGGATTTGGGCTTCTTGCACCGCCACCGGCCAGCAAAGCGCTAAATCCCCTAACGGCAGGTCCTGTTCGGCCATAGCCAGTGCCGAAGCGTCCTCCGGCAGTAATCCGAAGCTGAGTACATTCGTGGGCTTTCCCTTGCCTCGATAGGTATGGTTCAGCTCCCGAGACTCTGCCTCTGTGCACAGCCGCAGACAAATCTGTTGAGACAGCTTTGGCCTAGAAGCCTGCGGGATTACCAAGGCCAAGGCGCCAAGGCAGCGTTCCAGTGAATCCTCAAGGGATTGCGCTGCCGGCGGGTCCAACAGGTCTGACGCTATCTGAATGTCCAGTGCAGTTTCCATTAGCGTTTTCGGGCGGTCGCGGCGGCTCTCAGGGAAGCCGCCGGTTTGGCCCTTCTACTGAGCACGCCCCTGTCCGCGACGGTCATCGTTGCGTTGACCGATCCGGTCCTCTTGAAAGGCCTCGTAGGCGTCCACAATTTTTTGCACCAGCGGGTGGCGGACCACGTCCTTGGATCCAAAGTGGGTGAACTGAATGCCCGTAATCTGAGCCAAAACATCACGCACGTTAATCAACCCGGACTGCTCACCTCGCGGCAAGTCGATTTGCGTGATGTCTCCGGTAACAACCGCTGTGGAACCAAAGCCAATTCGGGTCAAAAACATTTTCATCTGGGCCACGGTGGTATTTTGCGACTCGTCCAAAATGATAAAGGCATTGTTTAGGGTGCGGCCGCGCATGTAAGCCAAGGGCGCGACCTCGATTATGTTGCGCTCGATATACTTGTTGACCCGCTCTACACCCAGCATTTCGTAAAGCGCGTCATACAAAGGCCTTAGGTAAGGATCGATTTTCTGAGCCAAATCACCGGGCAAAAAACCAAGTTTTTCGCCTGCTTCCACTGCCGGCCGCACCAGCAAAATGCGGGAGACCTGCTGAGACTCCAAAGCCTCAACCGCACAAGCAACAGCCAGATAGGTTTTACCGGTGCCCGCTGGGCCGATGCCGAAATTAATGTCGTTTTTGCGAATTGCTTGGCAGTAGCTTTGCTGGTTTTTGCCCCGGGGTTTGATGGACTTTTTCGGGGTACGAATGACGACGCCTGCATCGCCGCCGTTCTTTGCTTCAGCGCTGCGATCCGCATCACTCTCCACTACCACGGGAACCTCGTGATCACCGCGCTCTCCCATCAGTTCATCCAAGCCTGCCTGCTGCAAAAAAAGATGCACGAAATCCGGTTCTATTTCTTCTCGATCTACCGTTTCCCGATACAGCTGATGCAGCAGGGCTTCAGCCGACTGAACCGCCTTGGGAATACCGCTGATCTGAAATTCATTGCCGCGGCTGCGAATGCGCACACCCAGTCGGCTTTCGAGATGTTTGATGTTCTGGTCTACAGGCCCGACTAAGGCGGCCAAGCGCCTTGGGTCGTTGGGTTCAAGACTGATTTTTTTCGCGAGGGTAGCAGCGGAATCTGACGTTTCTTGCAAGGTTCACCAAATAGGTTGGGTACGATCTTAGGTTACTATTTTTCTGCAGTCTTAATCACGGTTTTAATTTTAACGGTGATGGGCCGATTATTGGACCAAGCTACCACGCAACGAGTTTGGAAGCGCCTGGGTAATATGGACATCAGCAAACTGCCCGACCAACTGCCGGCCACCGCTGAAGTTCACAACCCGATTGTTTTCCGTCCGAGCCGCAAGCTGCCCCTCTCCCTTCTTCGCTTCGCCCATAACCAGCACCCGTTGCTGGGTGCCTACCATGGCGGCGGATATCGCGTCGGCCTGATCACGGATTTTTGCCTGCAGGCGCTGCAGCCAGGCTTTCTTGGTGTCCTGTGGTACCTCATCAACCAGCCCCGCGGCCGGTGTCCCCGGTCTGGCGCTGTAGATAAAGCTGAACGACGTATCGAAGCCTATTTCGTCGATCAAGGCCATGGTGTCGTTGAACTCGGTCTCGGTCTCGCCGGGAAAGCCCACGATAAAGTCCGAAGACAGACTGATGTTCGGTCTCACTTTCCGCAACTTGGCAATCCGCTCGCGATATTCGTCGGCGGTATGACCTCGCTTCATGGCCTCCAAAATTCGATCCGAGCCGGACTGCACCGGCAGGTGCAAATGATCGACGAGGGCCGGTATGTCAGCGTAGGCCTGAATCAGGTTGTCCGAAAAATCCATAGGATGAGACGTTGTGAAGCGTATGCGTTCCACTCCGGGCACGTCGGCCACGTAGTAGATCAACTCCGCCAAATCCGCCGTGTCGCCATCAATTTCACCAAGATAGGAGTTCACGTTTTGCCCAAGCAGGTGCATCTCCTTAACACCCCGGGCAGCCAGACTGTTCACCTCTGCTAAAACCGAGGCCACAGAGCGGCTGACTTCTTCTCCTCGGGTGTAGGGAACGACGCAGAAGCTACAGTACTTGCTGCATCCCTCCATAATGGACACGAAGGCCGCAGGGCCATCGACGCTGGGTTCTGGTAATCGATCAAATTTCTCAACTTCGGGAAAGGTGATATCAACCACCGGTAGCAACTGCTGCTGACGTGAGGTCACCATTTCAGGCAGACGGTGTATGGTTTGGGGACCAAAGACCATATCCACACTGGGCGCCCGACGCATGATGGCATCACCCTCTTGGCTGGCTACACAGCCGCCAACGCCAATGACCAAATCGGGCCGGTCCTGCTTTAATTTTTGCCAGCGACCCAGCTGATGAAATACCTTTTCTTGAGCTTTTTCCCGAATGGAGCAGGTATTAAGCAGCAGCACATCGGCCTCTTCCTCGCTGGCCGCAATTTCATAGCCTTGAGCATCTTTGAGCACGTCATACATCCGTGCCGAGTCATACTCGTTCATCTGGCAACCGTGTGTTTTTACAAAGAGTTTCTTCGCCATACGACTTTCGTGGGCTGTAAAAAAGGAGCGCAAGTATACGCGATCCTTAGACAATACCCAGAGCTCTAAAGCCCTCTAAACCCTTGCCAAGCACCTTGAAATCTCTGGGGTTATCCCCAACTATCCCATTCCAATACCGCAGACAACGAGTTATGGCCAGCAAAGACGAAGCGCAACACATGTACCGAGTACTGTTCCAAAATCAGGGGCAGATCTACGAGGTGTATGCCCGCAACATCTATCAGAGCGACCTATACGGCTTCGTCGAGATCGAGGACTACACCTTCGGCAATAAATCCTCGGTCGTAATCGACCCCAGCGAGGAAAAGCTGCGCAACGAATTCGAGGGTGTCCAACGCTCCTTTATTCCCATGCACGCGGTGGTTCGCATCGACGAGGTAGAAAAAGAGGGGGTGGCCAAGATCACATCCTCCGACGGCAGCTCGGTAA
>JAYNPH010000021.1:0-11258 GCA_038113685.1 Gammaproteobacteria bacterium | reverse complement strand
TCATTAATGAACGATGCGTACCAAACCCACCAAACGTCATACACGCCCTGCATTTTCAGCGCGCCTGCAAGAGCGAGTACGAGCTTCAACTTATGCGTGACGCCTCGAGTCGTGGCGCTCGGGGCCACATTGCGGCGGCAGACGCTTTCGCTCTAGGCGCTAGCGAATTCGAAGTGCACCTTGCCTTTTTACAGGGCAGCGGCATGAATGAGTGGCAGCTACCCTACGGCAACATTGTGGCTCAGAACGAACACGCTAGCTTATTGCACTATCAATATCAGGACAGGCTGACGCAGCCCTTCCAAAACAGCTTGCTCATCGATGCCGGAGCTAGCGTCAGCGGCTACGCCAGCGATATCACCCGGACCTACCTAGGTCCGCGATGTTATTCCCAAGAGGCTGCAGATATCTTCACCGACTTACTATCTCAAATGCAGAGGCACCAAGATGATCTCACCGCACAGGTGGAGCCGGATGCGAGTTACGTTGAGCTTCAAAGCACCATGCACCGCTCGTTAGCGGAAATACTGGCCGACGCAAAGCTTATCACCTGCAGTCCGGAAGAAGCCTTTGACAGCGATCTCACAGTACCCTTTTGTCCTCACGGCCTTGGGCACTTGCTGGGAGTACAGGTACACGATGTGGGTGGACAACAGCTTGATATCGAAGGTCAAATCGCACCTCCCCCAGCACCCTATGCCTCGCTCAGGCTAACCCGGCCCCTAGCCGAAAACATGGTCATTACCGTGGAACCGGGGCTTTACTTTATTCCAATGTTGCTAGCGGCGAAGCGGGCAGAAAAAGCGCCAATCAACTGGCACACTGTCGATTTGCTGACGCCCTTTGGGGGAATCCGAATCGAGGACAATGTACGCATCCTGCCGAAAGGCAATGGTGTCGAAAACTTAACCCGCGACGCCTTTGCTAAGATCGAGGGCACACAGTCTTAATCAATGCGACGCAACCCGAAGCAATAATCAGGTCGCAGATTACAGCTCTCCCGAGGCCGTCCGGCCAGGGCTGAACAACCGAACACCCACAGGATTTTTTGTGAGCATCAATACCCTAACACCGTTAACGCCGAAAACTTTGTTCTCCCAGCCGGGGCTGCGCCAAACGCCGCCCAGCAATTACAAAATTTCCCCTTGCGGCCGCTTTATTTCTTACCTGAAAGGATCCAAGGCTGCCCCAACCGTGCTGGATTTATGGTGCTTCGACCGATCGAACAACGATCATACGCTCGTGGTAAGCGCAGCCGCCCTAGATGCGCAGGCAGATGAAAGTGTCACGCTTTTGAGCGACGCGGAGCGGGCTGAGCGCGAACGCAGGCGGCAATTTACCTTCGGTATTTCTCAGTATCAGTGGTTGGGAGAGTCCCAAGCGTTAGTGGTGTACGCGGATGGACAAGCCTATACCACGCGTATCGGTGAAAATGGCGAAGCGGAACCTGCTCGGCCGGCCACAGCACTAGATCAAAGGCACAGCGGCTTCAATCCCAGCCCCAGCGGACAACGCTTAAGTTACGTTACCGACGGCGACTTATATTTCACTACAGTCTCCGGCGCCGAAGCGGAAGTTCGTGTTACTGCAGACGCTCAAGCGGGCGTAACCAATGGCCTGCCAGACTTTCTTGCGGCGGAGGAAATGCATCGCTTCAAAGGCAGTTGGTGGTCTCAGTGCGAGCGGTATTTGAGCTATTGCCGCAACGACGAACGCCCAGTTTCCGTCAGCCACAGGCTCGAAATCGACGGCAATGGCAGTAGAACCGTTGAGCAACGATATCCTTTTGCAGGACAGCCCAACCCCTCGGTATCGCTGCATGTTTTCGACACCGAAAAAGGTACAACACGCCAGATATGGCTGTCGGAGGAGTCTGAGTTAGATACGTACCTAGCCCGAGTGGACCCGTGCCAGGACGGCCTACTGATACAAACCCAAGATCGTTTACAGCAGACCTTAACCCTGCGCCGCTACCGATTCAGTGACGCCAGTTGGCATCAACTGTATCAAGAGCGGTCCGAGACTTGGATCAATCTAACGGATGATCTGTTCCCGCTGGGCGACAGTGAATTTGTGTTCTCAAGCGAAGATCAGGGGCAGCGCCAAGCGCTGATTTTATCGGCCTCTGGCGAACCTCGCCGCTTAGTTGGCCCGTCTCATATTAATCAAATACTGAGCGTTGACAGCACGGCGCTGCTGGCGTCGGGATGGGACGAAACCCCCATTGAAAACCACTTATACGAGCTGTTTATAGACGGGTCCGGCTATCGCTGCATTACCGAGGGCGCAGGTGTACACGATGTCGCGGTAAATTCTAGGCTACGACTTTTTGTTGACCGCTACACCAACGAGCACATCCCGTTAAAAATCACTGCCGCCGATTTTGATGGCAACAACCAGCAATTACTGTACGAAGAGGTTGTTGACCAAGCTCACCCCTATTTCCCTTACGCCTCAGTCCACGTGACACCTCAATTTGGTCACATCCGTGTGGCAGGCCACCCTTTGTACTATCGGCTGACTGCGCCAGCTAACCCTGACGGTTTGCATCCAACCATCGTCTACGTTTACGGCGGCCCCGGGGCGCAAAAAGTCCGCAGGGACTGGGGCGCGCTGCTGCTGCAGCTGTTCGCACAACAGGGCTTCGGCGTCCTCGAATTAGATAATCGCGGGTCCGCTAACCGGGGCAGTTTGTTCGAAGCACCACTTTACAAACGTATGGGTAGTATTGAAGTCGAGGATCAGCTGCAGGCATTGGCAATTCTGGACAACACCAGTTGGGCAGATCCCCAGCGAATTGGTGTTTTTGGGCACAGCTACGGCGGCTATATGAGTCTGATGTGCCTGTGTCAGGCAGGAGAACGCTTTAAAGCCGGTGTGGCCGTGGCGCCTGTGGCTGATTGGCGTCTGTATGACACTCACTACACCGAGCGATTCATGGGCCTGCCAAAGGACAACGAAGACGCTTACGATAACAGCAGTGTGCTGCCGCATTTGAGCAAACTTGAGCGCCCGCTGTTATTGATGCATGGCATGGCAGATGACAACGTCCTGTTCACTCACAGCACCATGCTGATGTCTGAGCTGCAAAAGCTCGAAAAGCCCTTTGACCTGATGACCTACCCCGGGGCAAAACACTCCATGCAAGAAACCCACGTCTCCATTCACAGATTCGACGCGATCTTAAATTTTTTCCGGCATTCTCTTTGAACTGGCTTGTCTATTTAGCTGCAGGCACCTTTGCATTAAATACGCAAAAATCGAGATCAGGCCCCACATCCGAATAAGCGAATGAAGTTATCGCTGGTTTGCTGACAAAGGCTTTGCACCGATGTCTGGCGCAGTTCGGCTAAAAACGCCGCGGTATGCGCGACAAACGCCGGCTCATTGGTTTTCCCTCGCTTGGGTACCGGCGCAAGCCAAGGCGCATCTGTCTCGACCAATAATCGATCTGAGGGCACCCGGCTCGCGACATCGCGGACGTTGTCAGCATTTTTAAACGTCACGATGCCTGAAATGGAGATGTAGAACCCCAAATCCAAAGCCTGTTGGGCCATGGCCCATGATTCGGTAAAACAATGCAGGACACCAAAAGCCCCAGGGTGGGCGCGCAGCAGCTCTAAGGTGTCGCGCTCGGCCGCCCGAGTATGAACTATGGTGGGTAGCTGATGTTTCACACCAAGCGCAAGCTGTAGATCAAAGGCCTCACGCTGCCGTGCTTGAGTCTCCGGCTCAGTACCGTGCAAATAATCCAAGCCGGTTTCCCCTACCGCCACGACTTCCGGCGCTGCCAAGGCGTCTTCGATCCAATCTAAATTACCGGCCGCGGCATCCGGGTGCACACCTGCGCTGGCCCAGATATCCGCATGGCTGGTGGCAAGATCCATGACACCGGCAAAACCCGGTTCGTCCACGCTGATGCAAAGACAGCCGGTGACGCCGGCTTCTCTGGCTCGAAGTACGGCCTTGTCCGGATCCTCCAGATAATTCAGGTGGCAGTGTGAATCAATCAGCATTGGTTCTCTCCAAATACATGCGAACGCCTCAGCTTTAGGCGCTTTTTTGCTGCCGGCGCTGTAACGCCTGGACTTGCTGCCATAGGTGAAACAATCGCTCCAAAATCAGCCTGCTGTTGGCCGCACTGGACATCTCAATCATCCGTCTCGCGTCGCTTAGTTCATCAGCAAAGGCCAGCAGGGCCCTACTTGGCTGCTCGGACTGGCGATGGATCAGGAAGCGGTACCAAGCGGCCAGCAGTTGCGGCACGTCGGCGGCCAGCGCTTGCTCAACAATGGCACTGAAATGCTGCGCCCGCGACACTTCTCGTAACATTTCGTCGAGGTCAAGTGACTCACTGTGCTCAAGATAGGCAATGGGTGCGTAGCCCGCTTGGACGAATTTCTGTTGAGAAAACGCGACCCCTTGGTCAACCAGCCACTGCTGGGCTTGAGCCTGGGAGGGGTTAACCTGAAAACGTTGGCAGCGGCTGCGAATGGTTGGCAGCAGCCGACTCCAATACGGCGTGCATAGAAGTATGTGGGTGTTGCCCGGCGGTTCTTCGAGAGTTTTCAGCAGTGTGTTGGCAGCGTTGACGTTCAACAAATGCGCATTGTAAATGCCCGCCACTTTTCGGCCGGCGATCTGGGGTGTCTGCACAGCAAAAGCATTCAGCGCCCGCACCTGATCGATTTTGATCAAAACACCGTCAGGTGCGATCCAGCGAAAATCCGGGTGAGCTATCTCCTGTGGATCTTTGTCACCGTCAACGCCCAGTAGCATGGTGGCTGCGCGGGCCAAAAGAGATCGTCCGCCCCAACCCAAGGGGCAGGACAGGCCAATGGCGGCAGGCAGGGAGCCGCTATCCGACCGGGCGGACAGTGAGGATAGAACATCGTCGTGCCAAGGGTAGCGATCCATTAGCAAGCGCTACGTGCAATGAAGTCGTTGACGCAACGCTCAACCTGTTGCCTAACCTGTGCCAGAGGCTGAGATGCATCCACCGTCTGAAAGCGGTCATGTCCCGCCGCTCGCGCCAAGTAACCTTCTCGTACGCGTAAGAAAAAGGCCCGTTGCTCTGCCTCCATACGGTCTTTTTCACGATCGGCAATCCGCAGTTCGGCCACGGCAGGGTCTAAGTCCAAATACACCGTCAAATCGGGCTGCAGATCCGCCTGAACCCAAGACTCCAACACTTCCAGCTTGGATAAATCCAACTGCCGCCCATACCCCTGATAAGCAAAAGTTGCATCGGTGAAGCGGTCACAAACTACCCACCGGCCATCGTCAAGGGCGGGCAAAATGACGTTGTTGAGATGTTGAGCACGAGCTGCAAAAACCAGCAGCAGTTCGGTCAAACCATCGACAGATTCTTCCCAAGACTCCAGCATGGCGGCTCGCAGCGCCTCGGCCATGGGGGTACCTCCCGGCTCCCGAGTACGGACATATTCTATATTTGCTTGCTCCAAGGTCGCGCAAACCGTATCCACATTGGTGGATTTACCTGCCCCCTCGGAACCTTCTAGCGTAATGAATCGACCTTTCATAGAACGGAGTTACGCCCCTTTTCCGGATAACTGGTAACGACGAACAGCAGCATTATGTTCCTCCAGTGTACGGGAGAATTGACTGCTACCGTCACCCCGCGCAACAAAGTACAGGTAATCCCCAGACGCCGGCTGCAAAGCAGCCTCGATCGAGGCCTTTGAAGGCAGAGCAATGGGTGTAGGGGGCAGCCCCCGATAGCGATAAGTATTAAACGGTGAATCAACCCGAAGATCCCGGCGCCGTAGGTCACCATCAAACGCTTTACCAAGCGCGTAAATCACCGTTGGATCCGTTTGTAAGCGCATGTTCTTTTGCAGCCGCAAATGGAACACCTGACTGATTTGCCGGCGATCAGATAAGCCATCGCTCTCTTTTTCTATAATCGAAGCAAGCACAAGGGCTTCTGCCGGATTTTTCAACCGGACGCCAGAATCACGCCGCTCCCATGCCTGGTCTAGAACCGTCATCATCGCATCGTGAGCACGCTGCAACACGCTGATATCCGATGCCCCACGAGGCACAAAATAGGTGTCTGGAAAAAAAGCACCCTCCAAAAAGGGTAGCTCCAGATTCAACCGATCAGAGAGTCCGGCAATGTCTTCAATAGACTGCTCAAGGACCTCTTCGCTGCGAAGCTTCGGTAATAGCTGCACTAGTGTGGCGCCCTCTGGAATACGTACGGGGTGTTGCTGTACCTTGCCACTGGCAAAAAGCTGCAGCAATGCGTGAACGGAGAGATTTTCGGCCACGTCATAAACGCCAGCCTGAAGGCGTCGGTCGTAGCCAGTCGCGCGTGCATAGAGTCGAAATAGCAGGGAATTGTTGATTAGGCCTCGTTGTTCCAACACCGTGGCTAGGGCCCCCAGAGATGCACCTTTTGGCACCTCCACGACCGTGGCGGCGAAGTGGCCTTCCCGTTCTGGCCAGATCCACAACTCACGGATACACGCCGCTGCGGCAAGAACCAGCAAGCTGACGAATATCAGTTTCTTCCTGTGACGGACAACCAAATACCTAGGACTCAGTAACCCAGCCATGGGTGCTGCCTAAACTTTCCCGAAAACTAGCGTTCCATTTGTGCCGCCGAATCCGAAGGAATTGCTTGCCGCTGCGCGGATATCAACATTCCTTGCCTGATTAGGAACATAGTCCAAATCGCACCCATCGCCCGGATTATCTAGGTTAATGGTCGGCGCAATCACTTGATCCTCCAGCGACTTGATCGTAAAGATCGCCTCTACTGCCCCTGCGGCCCCAAGCAGATGGCCGATCATCGACTTGGTCGAGCTGATCATGAGGGGTGTTTTATCGCCAAAGATCGATTTTACGCCCTTGGTCTCAGCTACGTCGCCCAGAGGTGTGGAGGTACCATGGGCATTCAAATAGCCTAGGTCTTCAGGGTTTAGTCCAGCATCGTTTAAGGCGTTTTGCATGGCAGCCGCCCCGCCCTCTCCATTCTCAGCCGGACCCGTAATGTGAAAGGCATCTGCACTCATACCAAAGCCAAGAACTTCAGCGTAAATGTGCGCCCCTCGCGCCTTTGCTCGCTCATATTCTTCAAGCACCAGTACGCCGGCACCCTCACCCAAAACAAAGCCATCTCGGTCACTGTCCCAGGGCCGGCTTGCTTTTTCGGGTTCGTCGTTACGACTGGACAAGGCTTTCATTGAGGAAAAACTCGCAACGGTTATTGGCGAAGTTGCAGCTTCGGCACCACCCACGACCATCACATCGGCGTCACCGTATTGGATCATCCGTGCTCCAAAGCCAATGTTGTGAGTGCCCGTGGTGCAGGCCGTCACGATGGCAATATTCGGGCCTTTGAATCCGTACTCGATAGACACATTGCCTGAGATCATGTTGATCACAACACCGGGAACGAAAAATGGCGAGACTCTTCGAGGCCCGCTCTTCACCAAGGTGTCATGAGTTGATTCGATGGTATTGATGCCGCCGATTCCTGAGCCGATGGCAACACCTATCCGATCGGCGTCGCTAGGGTGAGATTCCAGGCCGGCATCTTGTATCGCCTGACTGGCGGCGGCCACACCGAATTGGATGAACTGATCGATTCTTCGCGCTTCTTTGGGGTTCATATAGGCGGCGACGTCAAAGTCACGAACGTTGCCACTAATCTTCACGCCATAGTTTTCGGTATCAAAAGACTCGTTTAGCCCAATACCGCTTTGACCGGCTACCGCCGCCTGCCAAGAGTCCTCAACATTATGACCGATTGAACTGATCATCCCCATACCAGTTACAACTACTCTTCTTTTGGTCATCTTCAATTATCCAATTCAGTACGTGTTTCGACAGAACCTTTTTCAGGCCCAATCAACTTGCATTCGCCCCCTAACGGGAGGCTAAGTTTCGTCAGCCGCGCACTATACTACCCTGACTTGCCCGCCCATATCCTCACCCATCGCGCGTTTCCGCACTGGCGAGTACTGGAGCCAAGCATCGCCACCTTTTCGGGGATACCTGCCCAACAAAAAAGGGGCTGATCGCCCCTTTCTTTCCAGAATCTTTATCCCAGAGTTTGATTACCGTCACACTGCCCCTTAGTCCGTTCCCGTTGGGGCTGTGCTTAGTATAGCCGGCTACTGGTGTGCCAAAATGTAATCGATAGCCTCTTTCACCGTGGTGATTTTCTCGGCTTCTTCGTCAGGAATTTCGGTCTCGAACTCTTCTTCAAGAGCCATGACCAGCTCGACCGTATCCAGTGAATCGGCTCCCAAGTCTTCGACGAATGAAGCGTCACTTTGGACTTCGTCTTCTTTGACACCGAGCTGCTCACAGATCAGTTTTCTTACTCTCTCTTCGATATTGCTCATGCGGGTGTTTACTCCATATGTGGTGGTAGGCGCGAAGCGAACGGCATTCTATAGAGGCGCTATGGCCAATTCAAGCGAACTGTATCTCGCTATTTATCAGCCGAAACCCCCTGTTTCAACGCCATAATTCCTTGATATTTGGAACATTTATCAGAAATCGGCTGAATAGGTTTTTGTTAAAAGGTCTTGGTTTTGCGTCGCCAGATCAGCACCGAGGCCATGGTATCTAGCCAAATAGTAGCCCGCCATTTACTTGCAAGGTTTGGCCGGTGATGTAACTCGCTTGATCCGAGCACAAAAAACCCACCGTGGCGGCAATTTCTTCTGCCTCACCCATACGTCCCAGTGGAATTCTATCCAGCATGACATCCTTTTGCTCTTGGGTTAGCTCGTCTGTCATGTCGGTCGCGATAAAGCCGGGGGCTACAGCGTTGACTGTGACGCCTCGAGAGGCCACTTCCATTGCAAGGGAACGGGTAAAACCCTCGAGCCCAGCCTTACTGGCCACATAGTTACCCTGACCCGGGTTACCAAGACGCCCTACCACTGAGCCCACATTAACAATACGCCCCCAGCGGGCCTTCAACATGCCACGTAGCACCGGTTTCGCCACCCGAAAAGCGCCGGACAAGTTGGTATCGATCACATCACCCCACTCAGCTTCCGTCATGCGCATTAACAAGTTGTCTTTGGTTATGCCGGCATTATTGACCAACACCAGAGGTGCGCCAGAAGCCTCAGCGACCTGGGCAAGGCATTGAGATACAGATTCAGAATCGGCCACATTGAGCCTCAGACCCACACCATTGCCGGCCAGACGCGCGGAGATCGCCTGCGCTCCGGCGTCCGATGTTGCCGTTCCGGCAACGAAATACCCGTCAGCCACCAATCGATCGGCGATAGCTGCGCCGATACCCCGACTAGCGCCCGTTACCAAGGCCGTTCTTTGCTCAGTCATTTAATATCCCTTTGATCCGCTTGTTGGGTCTATTGCGCCCGATACCGACGAGCTACAGTTGATTCGCCGCGGCAACGCCGTCTGCGCTGGCCAAACCCAGCGTCGGCGTTGCTCGTGAAATACGCTTTACCAACCCGGCCAATACATTGCCCGGTCCGCATTCCACGAACTGCTCAACCCCACTGTCTAGCAAGGCCTGCACACAGGTCGTCCAGCGCACTGGAGAATAAAGTTGTTCCACCAGCAATTGCTTTAGAACGTCTACCGACTCGGCCACGCCGCCATGAACATTTTGATAAACCGGAATAGCGGGCATAGACACTGTAATGCTGTCCAAGGCCTCAGCAAAGTCATCGGCGGCGCGGCGCATCAGTTGAGAGTGAAACGGACCGCTAACGTCCAAGGGCACAGCTCGTTTCGCGCCTGCTGCTTTACAGGCATCAATGGCTGCAAGCACTGCATCACTTTCCCCGGCTATCACGACCTGACCCGGGGCGTTAAAGTTCGCCGCACTGACCTCTCCGGCAACCTCATCACAAAACTGGGATATGGCGTCATCATCCAAGCCCAACACCGCGGCCATGGAGCCTTGTCCATTAGGCACCGCAGCCTGCATGAGTTCACCCCGCTTACGAACCAAACTTACGCCGTCGCCAAAGCTTAGGGCACCTGCGCACACGAGGGCTGAGTATTCACCAAGACTATGCCCTGACATATAGCTTACTTTGCTACCGGCTTCTTTCCACAGATCCCAAAGACACACACTGGCGACCAACAACGCGGGCTGTGTATTTTCCGTCTGTCCCAAGACCTCGCCGGGACCCTCTTGGACCATGGCCCACAGATCAAAGCCCAATACCTCAGAGGCTTCCGAAAACCGCTCAATAATCGAGGGGTGGTTTAGGGCTAATTCGCCCAGCATGCCCACGGACTGAGCACCTTGGCCTGGAAAAATCGCCGCTATCGTTTGACCTGTCACACTCATAAAACCCCCATTGTTGCTGTCTTTGTCTCGCTTTCGATCGCATTGGACCTAGGTTGTTGCCAACGCCTCAGTGCACGCACGCAAAAGCTGCCCTTGCACGCTTTCTCTACCTTGAAGGATTGCGTGCAAAAATCCCCGCTCACTAGCGCTGCCGTGGGATTTGATAACAACCCCCTCCAGCCCGGCCAGCAAGGCGCCATTATAGCGATCGATGTCTACCTTCGCCGCTAGGCTGTGCAAAGGGTCGGTGCTCATTTCTAGCTCCCTTAGCTGGCTGCGCAAAAAAGAGGCCATACTTTCAACGGTTTTTAGCACTAAATTTCCCGCATACCCATCGCAGACGATAACGTCAGCTGATCCCGCAAATAAGTCGCTAGGCTCGATGAAACCTACAAAATGAATATCGGGATCGCCTCGGAATAGGTTGGCCGCTTGATTCAGTTCGGCAGTGCCCTTCCCGCGTTCTGTGCCGATATTCAGCAAGCCAACTCTGGCTGCAGCGTGGTGCTCTGATTCTGCATGACTGTGGTGTAACGCGCTGCCCAGTCGAGCAAATTGCTGCAGCAAATCGGGGCTGCAGCGCACGTTAGCCCCGAGGTCAAGCATGTAGAATTGGCCCATAGGCCCCAAAAACGCTTTGGCTATCGCTGGCCGCTTGAGTGAATGGATTGTGCCGACCTGGCTACGCCCTAGAACCATTATCGCCTTGGTATCCGCTGAGCTGACCACGGCATCCACTTCACCGCGCGCCAGTAGCGCCAATGCCACGGCCAAAGATGTCTGGCCCGATTTTTTAAGCAACGTGCGCGGCGTCTCGTCACCGCACAAAACAGAGGAACAAGATCGGAAATCTGCCCCCAGGGACCTCAGCTGGGATACGAGGCTCGGGGCAAGTTGGTCTATCAAACCCACAAGAATGAGTTCGTCAGGGTCGGGG
>JAYNPH010000020.1:21949-28490 GCA_038113685.1 Gammaproteobacteria bacterium | reverse complement strand
AGATTCGACAATTGCCTCGCCAAGCTCATGGGTCAGCCGATGATAAATCCCGTTTAATTCCTCAACCAGTGGTCGAAATGTCGGGAGTGGCTCGCTGTCTGGCCAGGTATTTGGTCCGCGAAACAAACGTTCATGGATGGGATGCGATGTATCGTCATGGGCGCATATTGGCTTTTGTTCAAAGCCGTATTGAAAGGCTTCAATGACTTGCTCGTGTCCGCGATCAGCGGGCGTTGGCAGGCTGTAACCTCGAAAATAAGGGGTGTTGGAAATATGCGCAGTTTTCTTTAACTCCATAGGAGAATCGAAAAACGCCCTGACTTCGCGAAAAGCACGCTGCTGGAACTCGTCGCCCAACCCCGGGGCATTCGTCAGCACCATGAATCCTAACTCGGACAAAGCATAGGTCAGGTCTTTTAGAAACTTGGCAGGATTTGCCTGCCGGTCAAGCCAATCCACCGTTGGAAGCGCCAGTTCTGGTTGGTTCACGGGCCTGCTCCTCGAAACGTTGAACCCCACGTTAACCTGTTTCATCGAATCAGGGCAAACTACCGGGCCGTGTTCAGCACGAACTGCGAGTCACTGATGCAGAAGCCCTGCCTATACCAGCCTGAAATCAAAACCGCAGATTGTCAGGGTCCGGCCGGCGTGGTCACGGTTTGCAGCCGTAAGCTCAGCCGCAGCCAGCCCGTCGCCCCGTCCGTCAGAATCCGGAACAAAGCGTATGCAGGCATCATCCAACTCTATGGTCCCGTTAGCGGCAGATACGCCAATGGCGTCAGCCCACCGCTGAGCCATGGCGTCTGGGTCCCGGGCTTGGATATCAATACCAACAATGTCTGTCACCACATCACCCAAGGAGTGATATGCCCAATCTGGGCCTGCCCACAGCCAACTCTCGGGTGGGTTTGCCTGATCCACAGAGAGAATGGCGCCGCCCACATCCTTGGGGTGTAGATGTATGCCTCGAATCATCGCGCCTGCCCTCTCAAGCGTGCCGTCGTGTACGACGCGGATTCCTGCCTCCTCGATACGCGCCTTATGATGGGTAAGATCATCGGTTTGCAGCAACACCATGTACCCACCATCACCGCCTCGTCGGTCTAGGAAACGTTCTGCAGTAGTCTCTGCTTGTTTGGGAGCGACCACTTCCAGAAGCTGATCGCCAATAGCGTAGAGGCCATGCCTTAACCCGAATTGAGCAAGACCGGGATCTCGATAGCAAACCTCCAAACCAAGTTCGTTACAAATTTCCCTCTCTACCTTGCGCAGGTCGGAGGTCACCAAGGCTATTTGTCTGAGTCGCATCATGATCAAGGTCTCTTGCGTTGCGTGTGTCCACCGCAAAGTTTAGCCAATCGGATTTTGCTTGACGAGTTAAGGAGTTTATTTGGCCTTGGCGCGGCTTTGTGGTCCGCTTTGTTCCCATCGACGTCATTCAACCGGGCAGATAAGAGCAGTACGCCCGGCATAGCGCCTCAAAGTAGCGCCTCAAAGTGCGCCTCAAAAAGGTGCGCCCCTCTCGCGACCCCTCGTGGCGCGCACCTCGTTGGTGCAAAAAGCAACGGCCAAGCTGTTCGGCGTCTAGGGGTAGAGTCCAACGAGGCTAGGAAAAGACTGGGAATGACTCGTTTTCGTCATTTATTCTGTTTTTGGCACGGAAATAGCATTACTCGTTATGTGGTGCCGGGTGTTAGATCTCTCCTCCTCCCCTCGAAACTTCGACCACCCGGTACCACACCACCCCTCTTCTCCTACGGCATTGCCGCTCAGGACGATGCTTGGCGCAAACCGCTCACGGTCATCTCCACCAAGGACACTACGCGCTCATGGTATTCACCCATGGTTGTGCAGCCGCGCTTGCAGCCAGCGGCAGAGAGGTTGAGCACCGTGGCTACTCGATCCGGGGTAAGGCTGCGCCCGGACAGGTCGAGTTCTCCCGACGACTCGGCCAGATCGATGCACAGCTTCAATTGATCGTTGAATTTTTTACTGTAGTCGATCACCACATCGCCGCAGAGCCGGCAGTACTCGTCCTCGAGTTCTGCACCCTGAGGTGACTCAAGCACGAGGGCTAAAAAACGACCGTGCCGCGCATACAGCGCGTTGGCTAGTCGGGTCTCTAGAACTGGCTCTGCCGGATCCCGCAGTATGCTACTTGCCTTAGTCAAGGCACCCTCGTGCACATCCACGGAAACACAGCGAAAGATCTCTTCCTTGTTTTTGAAGTAGGAGTACACCGACGCGCGCGAAATTCCCGCTTGCTCAGCGATGTCCTGCATTGACGTCTTACGCAAACCGAAATGTGCAAACTGAGTTAAGCCAGCATCGAGAATAAGCTGTCGCTTTACGCCTTCCTGCAAGGTATGGCTCCTTTTATCCAAGTATGTGAATGACCAAATTGACAAAACGTGTACATTTTGTCAGTTTACCAGCCATCCTCCTAACGATGCGAAAAAGGACAAAAATATGCAAGACACCAAGCCGCTTTCCGGGAAAACCGCCATTATCACCGGCGCTTCCAGCGGTATCGGACGCGCCACCGCTGCTCTGCTGGCAAAAAACGGTGCGCATGTGTATTTGGTAGGGCGTACCCTTGAGGCCCTTGAATCCATTAGCAGTCTAATCTCAGAAGCCGGCGGCGCCGCAGAAATTGCCTGCATCGACATCAATGAAGATAACGCGCTGAGCGACCTAGTCGGCCAATCGGTGAGCAACACCGGTCGTCTGGACATTATGGTGAACAATGCGGGTCTCGAATATCCGGGCACGATCATCGGCGGTAACGTCGAGCACTGGCGGCAAATGGTGGACACCAACATCGTAGCAGTGCTGACCGGCTGTCAGGCTGCGGTAAAGGCGATGCGTTCCTGCGGCACAAACGGCCACATCGTAAATGTGTCCTCGGTTTCAGCCCAGCGCAACAACTCAGGCGTTTATGGCGCGACGAAACACGCTGTTAACGTCATTTCATCCAGCTTGCGCGATGAACTTGAGGAAGATGACATCCGCGTCACCAATGTTCTGCCCGGAGCAACCTCCACTAACTTTGCGCGAAATTTTCCGTCGGAATTTGTGCACCAGTTCATCGCCGCGTCTGGCCTAGATATCGACTTCACCCCAGGCGAACACCTACCCGCAGAAAGCCTAGAGGCAATGGCTGACAACCTGAAAAAAATGCTCTGCCAGCCCACTGACGTTGCCAATGCAGTTCTTTACGCGGTCAGCCAGCCGATCAATGTCAATATTGCCGAGATTGTAGTGCGTCCGCCACGGGCTATGAATGTGGCGCACTAAGCAAATTCCAAGGAGGGAAACGAGGATGACAACGAACAGCAAACTCTTAGATTCAGCGCTAACCCAACAATTTGGTGATGCCTACAGCACTGCCCTATCCCCAGATCAGCCCATGGGTCGACGCATTCATGGCGTTGACCTAACACAGCCGTTATCAGCCGATCAGGCCAAATTGCTGGTGGATTTGCTCGATCATTACAGCGTGATTAGCTTTCCTGACCAAGGACGCCCGTCCTTTCAATTGCGCGCCCTAGAGCGGCTGGCCAATCATTTTGGTGCGCCGGTACCCCACCCCAAAAATTACGCTAACTACATCGAATATAAGAAAAGCCGTGTACCTTTAGAGCTACTGCCAAAGGAAAGACAAACCGCCACCCTATGCAACGCCGCATTTCCCAACGAGATTCAATGCGTGGAGGATGCCGACAGTCCGGCGGTCTATGTGGTAACAAACCTGCCTGGCAGCGGCCCAGATCAACAAGAGCAGTGCGCGAGTGGTCTGCACTGGCATACGGACATTGAATTCGAGCCGGTACCGCTGTCTACCAGCATGTTCTACGTGCAGCGGGCGCCCACATCTCGGAACTCACCTGCTGGCACCTGGGTTTCCGACACTCGACCTGCTGAGGGCTTTTATCACCCGGATTCGGATGCCACGTTAAACCAACGGCGCTTTGACCTACCCCTGAACGGCGAAACAGCCTACGCAGATACCGCTCGGGCCTTTGCTGATCTGCCGGAGGAAAGGCAGCGCGAACTTGAGCAAACGTTGGTGAGGCGCCGATTGCGCGTCTCGGATCCGGGATGGTTAATCCCATTGGTTTACGTCAATCCGCGCACAGGCAGAAAGTCGCTGCACAGTCCCATCTGGGCATCCCGAGGAAAGAATATTGCACCGGTTACCATTGACGGTATGTCTGACGAAGAGGGCCGCAAATTTCTGGACGAAATCGAGAGCCATGTGCTCCAGCCAAAGTACCGATACGACCACGTTCACCGAGCCGGCGACATTACGATATGGAGCAACTTTTCAACCCTCCATAATGCACCGCCGGCAAAAAGCGTGATCAATGCGCCGGACGATGCCCGGCTGATGTACCGCATAAGCTGCAAGGGCGAGCCAAGTTATCACTTGCCTCGTCCGGACACCGATGAATGGCTCAGCGCCAATATTGTGCCGCCCTATCGAAGTCCTCTCTAGGACTTCCAACTTTGCCCCGGCAAGGCGCGCCCGAGCAATCTGGGTCGGCCGGGGCTTCTTGCTCTGCCGTTAATTAGGTCATACCTGCGGCAGACCGGCAAAGCCGGAACAAACCAAAACAACCAACAATTATGTCTTAACGAACCCGAGGTAGGTCGGGTTCACCTCGTGCCCGGCACCTCTGACCTTGCCAAGCTCTTATACTCAGCGAACCAACTCAACGAGGACGAACCATGGATGAGGCAGCGCTGTCGGTTATCGCTAAAAAACTCTATGCAGGATCCAAACTTGAACACAGCGTACCGCTTACCGGAGGCGTTTCCGCTAACGTTTATCGACTGGACTTAAAAACAAGCGACGGCATCCTGACCAGCGTGGTGCTACGCGAACACGGCTCGTCTCACTCGGGTCATCCAGCCGATTTAGAATTTGAGTTGCTACAGGCGCTGCAGCGGACTGCCCTACCGATACCACAGCCGTTACACGTAGACAGCAGTCGCCGAGATCTGCCAAACCCCTATCTCATTATGAGCTTCCTTGAGCGTGGCAGTGAGATTTTTGAAGGGAACGAAGACCAATACATCACCGCCATGGCGGATCTTTTAGCGGATATTCACGACACACCCATTAGCGGGCTACCCGAGCTGCCGGAACGCTGTACCCCGTTCCCGGAGTTGTACGATTTGCTGCCTGAGCAGGCACAGGCACATGAGACCGTCTCACTTCTCAAAAACCTCGAAGATGCAACGTTTCGCGGGCCGCGCAAATTGCTGCACGGTGACTTCTGGCCAGAAAATGTGTTGTGGGAGAACGACCGTGTAGCGGCAATCGTCGACTGGGAAGACGCCGCTATTGGGGATCCGCTGTCCGATGTCGCCTGTTGCCAATTGGAGCTTAGATACAAACTCGGACCAAGAAGCGTGAGCGAGTTCCTGCGGGCATACAAAAAGCGGCATCCGGTGGAAATTCAGCGGCTTTATCTTTGGCAGCTATACGTGGCATCCGCGGCCCAAGCGTTTATGGCGACGTGGGGCCTTCCAGTTAGCCGCGAGGCCCATATGCGAGACGTTGCCATAGCCGCAACACAAGAAGCGATAGCGGCGTTGATCATCCAACGATAACCCCAACAACAGCGTAATGTTCGGGTTGCTTGACTAGCCGATGGTGACTGGCTACTTGTGCGCGGCCGCTAAATATAAGCATCCCCAAGGGCTGTGCCGATATTGCCGCGTCGTTCAAGGTTCAGCAATTGAGCTTCCATCAGAAACCTCAGATGACTCCTACCAACTCATGAAACGTCTGAGCTACAACACGAAGCTCAAGATCATGCGGTCGTCGGGCTGGTTTTTCGGCTGCTGCGTATTCCTTTTTCGATACGGCTACGGTTGGACATTCGTCAGCTAGCAAAACGTCTGAACCACCGCGCCCTGCCGACCGCAAATGCACCGCGCCCAATCAATGCAACACTGGACCCGGTGAGATCTCAGCGGGTACGGCAAACCTAGTGCGCTTAAACAAGCACGTTTGAATAACGTTGATCAGTGTGGTTCCCTGAAAGGCCGCCTTAGTGAGAACCAAAAATGTACGCTCGAGTTTGTGCTTTTGTGTTGCCATTTGCCTTGTTTATTTTTTCTTCTGCCAGCCACGCCCTGTTCAAAGTACCCGACACGGATTTTGGTGCCCCGGGTGATTTAAAGATGATTGGCTATGAAACCAAATCTTTGTTGATGAAATTCAACTACAAGACTCAAGATTTAGATATCGGGCCTTACGGCGGCACATGGAAAAACCGTAAGTCGAGCAGTGGATTTCTGGGTTTCGACAAGCGCAAAACCTCAACAGACATTACCCTAGAACACGAAACCTACGGCACGTGGACCATGTTTTGTTCGGGCATGCTCAAAGGCCTGAACTTTGGCGGCGTTTCTTTTGATCGCAACAACAAAATTGACTATCAGTGCGTTATGCAGCGCGGTGACGACACGGCGAGGTTAGAAATTCTGCCCTACAAAAAACCGAAATTTGCCATGGGGCCTCCCAAGG
>JAYNPH010000020.1:15081-21939 GCA_038113685.1 Gammaproteobacteria bacterium | reverse complement strand
GTCAACATCTTCCTACCGGACGGCTCCAAGATGACGGCTCAGTCTGTGCACGAATTCAAAGACAGCCGCCGTACCTCCCCCCGCCCAGCGGGCTACAAAATTCTCAAAGACGGAAGGCTCGTCGGTGGGTTGGGCCGCCAAGATCAAGCACAGGCCATTTTAATCAGGACGGATTTACTGCAAACCCCGGACGAGCACTTTGTTTTTATGACCGGTTTGGCCTTACAGTTTTTTACCAATAATCGTTTGGAAAAAGGTCCGGGAGATTTCTAGCGGGGAACAAAAAGACCGTGACCCCGCGCAAGCTGGAGTTGGCCTCAGTGTGTTGTGTCGCGGGCCAAAAAAGCCACCAGTTCTGCCGGTGGCCGCTCACTCTTAACCTGCTCCACTAGTTTCAAAAACTCCTCAAAACCTAGGGGTTGTTCTAGCGACGCTTGGTAGTTGAGTACGATTCTGACTGCGTGATCAACGGCGTCCAAATCGACGGCATCATAGGCATAGAGTATGAGAGCGGCCGTTAACTCACCCTTAAACATGTAGACGGGCAGCGTGTTGAGCCACGCACAGACAACACTCAGGCGATTAAAGTCCAAATTTTTCAACGAGTCGCTCCACAGGTTTGATATCACCTTACGCTGGGCAGATTGAGAAAGGAATCAAGGAACAAACAATGACCGACGAAAGCCAAATTCAGCGTTTAATGAACCGCTATTGCTACGCCATTGACGGCGGAGATTTTGCGACGTTTCAACAGTTATTCGAGCAGGCTCAGTGGATGGCGGAAGGTCAAACACCGGGAAAAGAGTCTGCTAACAATCTGATTTTGTACCCCGATGGCACACCTCGAACCAAGCACGTCATCAGCAATATCCAGATCGACATCGATGATCGTGGGACGGCTGCCAATGCCAGATCCTACGTGACGGTCTATCAGGCCACCGACGATTTGCCGCTGCAGGTGATTTTCGCTGGCGAGTACTTTGATCAATTCGTCAAAGAAAACGATCAGTGGCGGTTTGCTGTCAGGGATGTCAGACACGCTTTGATCGGTGATATGAGCAAACACTTACGCATACCCAGCCTGACAATTTCTGGTGCATGAAGTGTAAAATTTTCAGTAAATCTGTGCCAAAACAGGCAACCGACAGTCAACTTTAGTTGCTCAGCGGCATTAGCTTGTTATGCTCACAGCAGTCGCACGCCCTACGTTCAATACAAACGGAGCACGAGCATGAAGCATTCTCTGGTCTCGATAATTACAGCCGCCCTGATAGCGCTGCTTGCCACGGCGCCGAACGTTCACGCAACGGAACCGGAACTCCCGCACCTATCAGCCCAGTGGCAGATATGGGCGTATTCCACCGCCGCGCCCTCTTTTATTGGCAACCGGGCAACCATTCTTGATCAAAACAACGAAGTTCTGCGAGCCGGCAGCAATGGCTGGACATGTATGCCCGGCAATGCCCGCCCCATGCCAGAGGATGGCTGGCCCAGCGCCCACCAAGCCATGCCCATCTGCGCTGACAAAGAGGCCCTGAAATGGATGCAGGCTTATCTCACAGAAACGAAGCCAGAGCTAAACCACGACGGCTTCATGTGGAGGCTGCATGGTGACGTTGGTGAGGACAACAGCACTCCCATGGTGATGAATAAAGAAGACGCTCACGCTGAGCATTGGATCGAGTCGGGCCCGCATCTGATGCTCATGCCCAAGGATCCGGCCACCATCGCCGGTCACACCACGAACTTTCGCACCGGTTCTCCCTATTTGATGTTCCCCAATTCTCAATACGCGCATTTGATGATTCCGGTTGAGGGCTACTACCAGTACAGCGAATCACCCTAACCGCCATATCCACACCAAGGACAGACGATGAAGCCAAAAACAACGTTCCTACTTTTCGCACTAACGCTAATAAGCGCAGCGGCTCACACCGGACACCATGCAATGGATCACGGGGCAGGCGGTGCGCACGACTTGGGCGCCCTGCCTCTTGAGGAAAAAATCGCCTTAGCGATGGCGGCCGCCCCAAGCAACGTCAGCGACAAGGCAACTATTTTAGATGCCGATCATTCGGTTCTTCAAAAGGGTGATAATGGATGGACATGCATGGTGGGCAGTCCTCCAAATTACGAAAACCCAATGTGCGTGGACGCCACTTGGCTAGGGTGGCTGGACGCATGGATGAACAAAAAGCCCTATCAACCTAAGGACAATGTGATCGGTGTGAACTACATGCTGGTTGGTGACATACCCGTAGACAACGATGACCCCTACAACACAGATGAAAGCAAGGGTGCTTGGGTACAGGAAGGGCCCCACTTGATGTTGTTGGTTCCTCAGAAGCTGTTCGGAGACCTACCGCGAAACCCCTATGAGGGAGGACCCTACGTCATGTGGGAAGGCACCGATTACGCGCATATTATGGTGCCTCTGGAAAAAACCACGCCAATCGTCTACGACGAATAACGTGTCCGCCTAAAGTTCGCCTCGGCTCTGGCTGCCGGTTAAACTCCGACAACGCTAGAATCGAGGCGACTCGCTTGAATCCCGAAAAATATCTCCAACACATCGACTTTGCCGCAACGACAAAGTTGGACTTCACCCCGTTGTTTGTGGACCCCAAGATTTTTCGATCCTTGGTATTGGATTTGAGCAGACCTCACCGCAAGCTGTCCTTCGACAAGGTTGCTTGCCCCGAATCTCTGGGTTTCATTCTGGGTTCCGCCGTGGCCGCAGAGCTCAAGAAAGGCCTAATTCCCATCCGCAAGGCCGGCAAACTTCCTAACATCAGAACCAACATCGCCCGCCACGGTTTTCAAGACTATACCGGGCAACGCAGCGCTTTCGAGGTCAACAAAGCACTGATCAGCCCCGGGGAGCGCATTTTATTAGTCGATGATTGGATAGAAACCGGCGGCCAACTCAGGGGGCTTACCAAGCTACTGGAAAAAAGAGGCGCCACCATCGCGGCTATCTCGGTTATCGGTTTCAATGCCGCGGGCAAATCCGGGCGGCTTCGACAAACCTATTCGCTATCTAGCCTGATCGACTACGAGGCCACACAAAAACGCGACCTAACCCAGCGTCTGGATCAGATGCAGCCCGCGTCGCAGCCTGTTTGAACCACCGACAGCTACTCTTCACGGCCAGTACACGCAGGTTAGGCCAACCTACCTGATCGGTCTATCGGATTCCTAACATGCGTTCCCTGCTTTTGTTTTTTGCGGCTCTAGTTTCTTCGGGATGCGCCAGCATCGCCAAGACCACGCTACCCTTCAACAACCTACCCCCACCCAGTGGTCCCTTCGCCGTGGGTACGAGCATCGAAACCTGGGAGGACAAGTCGCGAGCCGAAACCTTTACCGATGATCCCGAAGACTATCGACGTATTGCCGTTCAGTATTGGTATCCAATTGCGGAAGGCGATGCAGGCACAACCTCCCAGTACATTGACCAGCCAGCGCTGAAAATGCGCGCCTTCGCCAAAAACATGGGCCTACCAAGGTGGCTGGTCGGGCACATTCAGGACATAGAAACCAACAGCACGCTAGATGCTCCGCCTCACCCATCTAACGGCAGCTATCCGGTAGTCGTGTTTTCCCACGGCTTAGGCGGCATGAAGACCCAAAACTCTATTCTTGCGGAGGAACTCGCGAGCCACGGCTACTTAGTCGTCGCCGCCGATCATGCATTCGATGCGTTTTTAACGGTCTTCGATGACGGCACGGTAGCCGACTATCGCTCTGGCAGCGATGGCATCAATACAGAGAAGGAATTTTGGGCGGCCAGAGGCCCCCAGCTAGCTGCCCGGGCCGGAGATATCCGATTCATGCTCGATCGCATTGCTGCGCAGCAAGCGCATCCTAGCGGAGGCTCGGATATTGTTACGCTATGGCAACGGGCAGATTTATCCCGAGTGGGAGTATTCGGTCATTCCTTTGGCGGGGCCACAAGCATCATGGCCAGCGATCAGGACCCACGGGTGTTGGCAGCCGCTGCGCTAGATGGCTGGATGGTGCCCATACCGCGAGACGTCATCAAGCGCGGCACCGGCAAGCCCTTTCTCTACTTAGGGCAGGCTCAGTGGGACGACCCGCTGAATTACAAAAAACTGGAGAAATTTATGAGCAATAGCGACGGCGACGTTCACTCTGAATTTCTTGCGAACACCAAGCACATGGACTTCGCCGATACCCCCCACTTGTCAAGTTTTGCCAAACGCATAGGTTTCGCAGGCTCCATGCCCAGCGGTGACCTGCGTGACAAACTCAACGCGGATATACTTGGCTTTTTTGGCCAGCATCTCAGTAGGCAGAAAGCGGAAAACACAACGTCGCCATGAAGAAACTCGCTATCGCAGTCGGGGCAATAGCCATCGCCGCTACAGCCGGTTGGTTGTGGTTGGACCATCAGGATGAATACGGCAGCCTTGGGGCAAGCCCCAGCCGCTTGCTGCATATCGATACGAACCCTCTTCCAGATTTTCAACAGTACTCGGACGTAAGGGCCAAAAAACTCGCATTCTTTGGCTATTTGCAGCCAATCGTCGAAGCCAATAACCAGCGTATTACCCAAGACCGCGGCCGTATCCGGGAGATGCAGGCGCGGGTTCCCCAAACGACTCTGCGGACAAACATGGCAGCCACAGACCGGCGCTTTCTGGATTCGCTGGTCGCGCGCTACGAAGTCGATCCCAAATTAGCTCCGGCGCAGCAAATCGCAGCCCTGTTGGATCGGGTCGATACGGTGCCCATTTCGCTTGCACTGACTCAGGCCGCTCTGGAATCTGCCTGGGGAACGTCTCGCTTTGCCAAAGAAGGCAATAATCTGTTTGGACAATGGTGCTATCAGCAGGGTTGCGGCATCGTGCCTCAACATCGCGGATCGCATCAAAAACACGAGGTGGCTCGCTTTGCCAGTGTGGATGCGGCGGTGAGTTCATATATGAGAAACATCAACAGCCACCCGGCGTACACGGGTCTGCGCTCGGCACGAGCGACGTTGAGGCAATCGGGGCAGTCCGTTACCGGGCATGACATGGCCGAGCACCTGCTGCGGTACTCACAGCGCGGATCAGCCTATGTTGAGGAACTCCAATCCATGATTCGAGTGAACAAATTAGCGGTTTTAGATCACTCAGCCTGAACCAGCACAGGCCGCACGGCCGCGAACAGCCCCGCATAGCTGCTCCCAGCATTTGTATAAGAAACCGCTCCGGCACGTTAACCGATAATTTGTCCCCGGTGTGCGTCCTGATAGCCGCTGGCGCTGTCGTAGGCTACTGCCCCGCCGATGATCACCGTGTTCACACCGTGAGCATCGCGTACGTAACGAAACCCGTCGCCGGGCACATCTTGTACAAAGTGCTCAACGCCGCGATCGATCCTTGTCTCATCGAAGACCGTGACGTCGGCCACAAATCCCTCGCGCAGCAGACCACGATTGCCAAGCCCCCAAAGATTGGCCGGATCGGAAGTGATTTTCTTCACCGCCGCTTCCAGTCCCAAGTGGGCCGTATCCCGAACGAAGTGCCCTAACAGATATCCTGTGTCTCCGTAGGTGGCAAAGGACAGAATGTGTGCCCCACCATCACTGGCGCCAATCATGACATTGGGATGCTGCAGCAGATCGCCCACCAGCCGATCGTCGTTATGTCCCATATCTGCGGATAAAAAGTGGGCTTCCAGCGACTCTTCCAATGAGATATCGATCATCACGTTCAACGCATCACTTTGGCGAAGCTCGGCAATCTCTTTCAAAGTTTTGCCCACCAGTTCTTGGTTCGCTTGCGTTTGGACCTGACGCAGCACCAAGCGTTCCCAAAGCGACATCATGACCTGAGCCTCGGCAACCAAAGCCGCCCGGGTCTCAGAATCCTGTAGCTGGGCAATGATCTGTTCCGGGGTGTTGAAACGCATCAGGGCATACCATTTGCGCAAGCGAATAAAGAGCAAGCTGGGGACAGAGAAGTTAAAGGAAATATCAATAGGCCGGGTTTGAACCTGAGGCCAGACCCGAGCGCCGCGTTCGGTTTGCTCCACGATTCGCGCCATGATTTGCTGAGCGCTTTCGGCGTTGTCATGACTTACAAACAACGGCGACAACGTTGTATTGATGCCATGTTTCAAGCTGATGTCCGCCAGTTGGTCGATTCGCGCGAGCGTCAGGTCGTTATCGAAAAATTCGTGTACCACCTGCAGGATTTTATTGTGCTGAGACAGCACCACACACAGTGCGTCGAGTTCAGCGGTGTCTGCGTACCGGCTAGGAACCGGCTGCAGGCGCTCATCCATGTCCACGAAACTGGTGGATAAGCCTATGGCCCCCGCTTTCAGGCATTGATCCAGCAACTCGCACATGGCTCGGGTTTCCGTTTCCGTAGCCGCGCGTTTCATCGAATCGTCACCCATCACCCACAAACGCAGCACGCTGTGTCCAACCAAGGGGGCGACATTGATGTCCAGATCCTTACCGATGCGCGCCACAAATTCATCGAAGGTTTCCCAGTTCCATTCCACGCCTTCGGCAAAGGCTTTGTGGGGCATTTCTTCAATTTGGTTGAACATACCAACCAGCTTCATACGATGTTCAGCCTTGAGGGGGGCCAGAGATAGCGAACAGTTGCCCGGAACGATGGTGGTAACGCCGTGTTCAATGGCCGGCTTAGCCGCACCGTCCCATAGCAACTGGGCGTCGAAGTGGGTGTGCGGGTCGATGAAGCCAGGCGCAACCACAAGGCCGCTGGCGTCCACCGTGGTTTCACCGGCTTCGTGTACGCGACCGATTTTTACGATTACTCCATCCTTGATCGCCACGTCCGCGACAAAGCCGGGCAAACCGCTGCCATCCACAAC
>JAYNPH010000020.1:4209-15071 GCA_038113685.1 Gammaproteobacteria bacterium | reverse complement strand
CACAACCTTGCCGTTCTTAATTACCATATCGAACATCGTAATCTCCTTAGCTGACGTCTGGTCTCGCTCAATCCATGTTGTTGTAGGCGCCGGTCAGAGCATCGCGTACGTGCTCCCAACCGCGCCCGATCAATTCTTCTACCTCATTGGCCCCGCAACTTTCCATCAATCGCGCGCCGGCCACATGATCCAAAGGCACCTCCGAGCGCCCGCCATTTTCAAAGGTAAGGGACACCACGATCTCTGCCACACCTTCGTGAGCTGCGGCCAATCGCACATCGGTGATAGTGGCAGCCATTAATGGCCGCCGCTAAGAGGCGGTTCCAAAAATAAAATATCGCTGGGCAATATCGGGTTACCCATTTCCCCCGTCGCATCGTCAATGACACGTCGGGCGAAAACATGCAGATTCCAGCTTTGCAGTTGCGCTATCGCAGCCTCCGTGGGCTGCTTGGGCATTTCACGTTGGGCAATACTCTGCCATGTGTCGTCAGCCTGCGGATGGATGGAGCGGCGCCGTGGGCTCAGCGTAGTTTGCATCTGATCTCTCCCTAAATTCAGCCACCGACTATAGGCCATCGACTCGATTAGACAAAGAGGTGTTCAACTTGCGTTGATTTTTTAATGCTAGTTTTCCATAGTCGAAAGGAGAGAAAAATCAACACTATTAGCGAACTATTTCAAGGGAGAGGAACGTGGCGAACAACAACAACAAATCCATCGACGCGGTAATTGTCGGAGCCGGGTTTGCGGGCATTTACATGCTCTACAAGCTGCGCCAACAAGGGTTAGACGCCCGAGTAATCGAAGCTGGTTCTGGCGTCGGCGGCACTTGGTACTGGAACCGCTACCCAGGAGCACGCTGTGACATCCCCAGCATGCAGTACTCCTATCAATTCTCCGACGATTTACAGCAACAGTGGGAGTGGAGTGAAAAGTACGCCACCCAAGGAGAAATCCTCTCCTATGCTGAACACGTGGTTGCACGTTTCGGCTTAGCTGACGGCATGACCTTTAACACCCGGGTTGAGGCATCTCACTACCTTGAAGACCAAGACCAGTGGCGCGTTGAGTTGGACAACGGCGAGACCATTAATGCTCGTTTCGTCATCATGGCCACCGGCTGTTTGTCCAAACCCAACTTTCCCAACATAACCGGACTGGATCAGGCCTCGGTTCCCGTTTACCACACCGGCAGTTGGCCCCATGAAGGGGTGGACTTTACCGGTCTTCGAGTGGGTGTCATTGGCACTGGGTCCTCGGCAATTCAAAGTACACCAATCATTGCCGACCAAGCGAATACTCTTACGATTTTTCAGCGCACCCCAAATTACTCGATCCCCGCCTATAACGAACCCTTGGACCCGGACTATGTCGCTGAACTGAAATCACGTTACCGCGAGTATCGAGAGGAAAACTGGCAGCGTGGTTTTGGCGCGGACTTTGACGACAAGGACCAGTCCGCATTTGACGTGAGCGATGAAGAACGCCAACAGGCCTATGAAGAACGCTGGGCCAAGGGCGGCCTTGCATTTTTGGCGGTGTATAACGATCTGGTGTTTGATATGCAGGCCAACGATACCGCCCGAGAGTTCTTTAAAAGCAAAATCACCGAACGGGTCAACGACCCCGAACTAGCGGAAAAACTGATTCCCAGCACGCCGATCGGCTGCAAACGGCTTTGTGTGGATTCGAACTACTACGAGATCTACAACCGAGACAATGTGCACCTCGTGGATTTAAACGAAAGCCCAATCAGCCAAATTAATGGCAACCTCGTTGTCACTGAAGGCGAACAATACGAGGTGGACGCTCTGGTGCTGGCCACAGGCTTTGACGCCATGACCGGAGCGGTGATGAACATCGATATCCGAGGCCAAGGCGGTCTGAGCCTTCAAGACAAATGGGCCGCAGGACCAAAGGCCTACCTGGGTTTGGCTACTGCGGGTTTTCCTAATCTGTTTTTGGTCACCGGCCCGGGCAGCCCGTCTGTGCTGTCCAACATGCTCCCTTCGATAGAACAACATGTGGAATGGATCTCGGACTGCATCGAATACATGAACGCACACCAGCACCGAACCATTGATCCGGAACCAGCCGCCGAGGAGTCATGGGTAGTGCATGTCAATGAGGTAGCACAGACATCTGTTTACCCTGGCTGCAACTCTTGGTACTTGGGCGCCAACGTTGAAGGTAAAACCCGAGTCTTTATGCCCTACCTAGGCGTGCCTCCCTATGTCGAGAAGTGTCGGCAGGTCGTAGCCGCAGGCTATGAAGGCTTCACCCTATCCGGTCATTAGCCTGCGCGCTGGACTAAAAGCTGACTAGGGGCCGACTAAGGGCACACGTTAGACCGCAACAGTCGAGAAAAGCACAACAGAGAATTAGAGAGAGCTATGGACGACTTTTACCACGCCGGTCACCGGCAGCTGCAATCGGAATTTCAATCTCAAGCACTTGCGGACAGGTTGGAAGAAATCATTGTGCGGCCGACGCTGGATGACGATGCCCAAGCCTTCATTCAAGCTCAAGATCATTTTTTTCTGACTACCGTAGACACCAGCGGTTTTCCAACGGTTTCCTATAAAGGCGGTAATCCGGGGTTTGTTCGAGTGATCGATGCGACCACTCTGCAATTCCCATGCTTTGACGGCAACGGCATGTGGCTCTCCATGGGGAACATTATCGAGCACGATAAAATCGGCATGCTCTTTATCAACATGGTGAATCCTCACCGCGTCCGCATTCAGGGCACCGCCACCCTGACCCGGGAGCCACACATCCTCAATCAGTGGCAAGACGTTGGCCTAGCTGTACAAGTGAGCATTACCCATAGCTGGATCAACTGCCCGCGTTATATCCATCCGGTTGATAAACGGCAGCAATCTCCTCATGTGCCGACTCCCGAGCGTGCTGCGGAACCGGCGGAGTGGAAATCCTTAGAGTTAGTGGCAGACGTAGTGCCCCCAGAACCCCACACGATTCGCTCCTTGGACACGCCCGAATAGACCCGCCGACCAACCCACCTTGATCGTTGCCCGTGTACCCAGCTTAGGCACGATCAGCGCCCGAATCAGACGCAACTTACCTGCTGCGGTACCGCCCGCTATCGCTTTGGGCAGCTCGGTTATAAAAGCCTTGCGTTCGTCGAGAAAATAACGAAAATGCCGCGCGCACCGATGATGCATTGACGTGCATATCGTTTACATACGTTAAGCACCTTCCCCGTGGAATGTTCCGGGCCTTTTATTTTTCGCTGCCGAAAGGATCCAGCATGTCGCGTTTTAAAACTGATTCAGAGCAACCTAATAAACCGTTAATAGGCTGGCGCGAACGTGTGGCATTACCTGAGTTGGGCATCGAGCGTATTACCGCCAAGACCGACACCGGTGCTTTCTCATCGTCTATCCACGCCTTCAACATCGAATCTGAACAGCGTGACGGCGAAACTTGGGTAACGTTCAGCGTCCTCCCATCTAGGCGTGACCCCGACCAAGTCATTCACTGCCAGGCCCGAGTATCCGATCAACGACGTGTGAAAAGCTCAGACGGATCTTCCAGCCAACGTTTCTTTATCCGCACAGTCTTGGCCATCGGCGGACAAAACCTGAACATCGAAATATCCCTCGCGGATCGAGGCTCCATGGGCTACCGGATGTTGCTGGGGCGCACTGCGCTTCGGGGCAACTTCGTTGTGGATCCAGCCGCTTCCTATCTCACATCGAAAGGGAAAAGCGCCCCTCAAAACGGAGCAGCAAAATGAAAATAGCGGTTTTATCCAGAAGCCCGAGCATCCACTCCACCAAGCGTCTCGTGGAAGCTGCTGCCGCACGCGGCCACGAAGTTCGCGTGGTCGACCACGTCCGATGTTTTATGGACATCACATCGGATAGACCGTCTTTGCATTATCAAGACGAAGAATTTGCTGCGGAACACTTTGATGCGGTAATACCGCGAATCGGTGCGTCCGTTACCTTCTACGGCACAGCCGTGGTGCGCCAGTTCGAAATGATGGGGGTGTACAGCGTTAACGAATCTGTAGCGATCACCCGCTCCCGGGACAAACTTCGCTCGCTTCAGCTTCTATCTCGACGCGGGGTAGGTATTCCCGTTACCGCCTTTGCACGCTCGCCCGACGACGTGCCTGGCCTCATTCGAGAAGTGGGCGGTGCTCCTCTGGTAATCAAACTGTTGGAAGGAACCCAAGGAATTGGCGTGGTGCTTGCTGAAACGCGCACTGCGGCGAAAAGTGTGATTCAGGGTTTTATGGGACTGTCTGCCAACATTTTGGTTCAGGAATACATCAAGGAGGCCGGCGGCTCGGACATTCGTTGTTTTGTCGTGGGCGGCAAGGTCATCGCCGCCATGCAGCGAACCGCTCCGGAAGGAGATTTCCGTTCGAATTTACACCGCGGCGGTAGTGCCTCCCTCGTTAAACTCACCCCGAAGGAGCGCCGAACCGCTGTTAACGCTGCAAAAATCATGGGTCTAAATGTCTGCGGAGTTGACCTGCTGCGGTCCGATAGAGGTCCGCTGGTGATGGAGGTGAATTCCTCGCCCGGCATTGGGGGTATCGAAGCCGCAACGGGAAAAGACGTCGCGAATCTAATCATTGAATTCATTGAACGCGAGGCCCGTCCCAAGCGTACGCGAACCCGAGGCAAAGGGTAGATCTATTCAGACAGGATCGTGAGCTTCAAGAGAGTCCTTTTGATACCTCGAAGGCTTGGGCGCTCTCGCGCTGCAATTCCGGCGACAACAGGTACTCGGCGGCGGTTCGGGCCAAAGCCTTGGCCCCGTCGATGACCGCAAGGTCGCCCTTGTCTGACCGCGCCCATTTAGCGAACTCTGGGTTGTGAATGACCACATTCGGCGGCGCTACGGCCAGCATCGGATGAATAGATGGCAGTCGGTAGCTGACGTTGCCCATGTCGGTACTTCCCGCGCCGAACTTCAATGCGTCATCGTGCTCAACAAAACTGCGCCCCAGCGTTTCCGCGTGACGACGAAACCGCTCAGCCAAGGGCCAGTTAGTGTTCAAATCCAAATAATCCACACCGGCCCAGTTCACCTCAACGCTACATCCGCTGCCGGTGGCTCCAGCCTCGAAACAGGCTTGGACTCTCGGTTTTAGTTTCGCCAGATCTTTCTCATTGGCGGCTCGCACGTAAAACTGGCCTACGGTTCGATCAGGAACAATATTCGGGGCAGAACCCCCCTCTTGCACAATGCCGTGAATACGCTCGGTGGCTCGAATGTGCTGACGCAAATTGGAGATGGCCTGATAAGCCAGCAGCAGTCCATCTAGGGCATTCACACCCTTATGAGGCATGGCAGAGGCATGGGAGGCTTTGCCGTGGTAAATGACCTCCACTTCGGCAATACAAATGGACGGCATGGTGGCTAAATTTACGCCCGCAGGATGGATCATCAAAGCGGCATCAATACCTTCGAAGGCCCCTGCCCGGGCCATCAACTCCTTGCCGCCGCCACGCTCCTCGGCGGGCGTGCCCAGCAATTTAACCCGTCCGGGCAACTGGGTGGCAACCTGATTCAACGCCAGTGCGGCGCCCAGAGCGGTGGTTGCAATGATGTTGTGGCCACAGGCGTGCCCAATATCAGGTAGCGCGTCGTACTCTGCTAGCACCGCCACAGTGGGCCCGGATTCATCGGCATTAATCGTAGTTTCAAAGGCGGTTTCCAAGGAATAAACAGCGGTATGCACCTCCATCGAATGATCCCGCAGAGTCTGGGTTAACAGCTCACAGGCAAAGTGCTCTTCAAACGCCAGCTCAGGGTTGTCGTGAATCGCATGGGACACCCTCAGCAGGGTCTCAGTCGAGGCCTCCACAGCAGCATCGATTTCCTCGTGGATATTTGTTTGTGTACTCATCACCGTTCTCCCTGCCGCACACCCCAAGCGTCATGCTTTGGTTTCGTGGTTTAACTGCGATTTTGCAGATTATGCCTTTCTTTGGCCCGCTTCATTGCCAAGCCTACAGTATAATTTTTTCTTAGCAGGTCCGAATCGCAAGTCCCGCTTAAAACGCGGACACGTTCATAGCTGCCTTCGTCGATGGCCTCCCGAAAAAGCCTAATGTCACCCCACGCATCTTCTAACCGCCCGTTACCGGCAAGACCAAAGCCCTCGATGGTGCTGCCATAGGTGAGGGCCTGTAGACCAAGGCGATGGCGCAGCTTGGGGCTGGCTTTCGCCAGAATGTCCGGCGCTGCGGACACAATCCAGTTTTCCTGAGTACGCATCCACGGTTTTACGTTGCTCATGGTGGCGACAAAACGTTTGCGGTCGCCTCGATTGACCCCGGTTCCGTGTATCAAGCGGCCATCAAAAAACAGGATCGTGCCGGCTTTTGCCTCAAGGTTGATGGTCGGCGGCAACGCCGCTATCGCCCCACCGCTGCCTGCCTCGATCACTGCTTTGTGGGAGCCGGGTATAATCAATGTGCCACCATTGCCGGCGTCGACATCTTGGGGAATAAACATGGTATTGACCAAGGCCGGTGCCTCTTGGGTCACCCAAGGCAGCAACGGTCCCTGATCTATGTGCAAGGCTTGAGGATAACCGCCCGGATCAGCACCATTGGCTAAGAAGCTGTGACAAATCCACCCCTTACCCAAGGTTTCATCGGTAAGCTGCTCCAGCAGCGGTCCCGCCTGTACCGCCTGCGGGTCGTGTTGAATGCAGCCGACAAATTGCTCGCCTTTGTTGATCAGTGTATTGACGTATTGACCCGATGGCGTCATTTGCTGGATGCCTGCAGCGACCTCGCCTTGGGCTTGGTCTAACAGCCGGCGCAAAAATGCCTGACATTGACTTTGTGATAGACCGTCCTCAATTAGGCAATAACCCCAGCGCAGAAAGTCTTTCCGCATTTGCACAATGTCCTGAGTTGCCTGTGGCAGCTTCTGCGTTTTCCAGTAAGGATGATCACGCCCGACTGTGGTATCCCAATATCCGCCCTCACCCCAGGCTAAGGGCGCCTTGAGGCTTGGCGGCTGCAGCCATGGGTTATTTTCCAGCATCGACCTAAGCGGCTGACCGCTACGCCAGAATAACGTAAACAGTTGCTCTTGCCGCGCAGATGCCGCGGCCACCGACTCTGGCCAAAAGGCCTCGGGTATGGAATTGGGCGCTGTATTTTCCATAGCTCTCTTCCTGTGTTCGACTGCCTGAGAATATCAGAAGCGCCCGGAGAAACGCGCCCTCAATAGCCGATTCGAGTACACTGAGCACCAACAGCAATCAAAATTCAGCGGGGGAAAACAATGGAGCTTAGGGACAAAGTCGTCGTCATCACCGGAGGCAGCGGCGGCATCGGCAAGGCCATGGCGGCGGCATTTTTACGGGAAGGCGCCAAGGCCGTGATGTTGGCGGATTTAAACGCAGACGCCGTAGCTGAGGCGGCTGCGGAACTTGGCTGCGATGGAATGGCTTGCAACGTAACCGACGAAGATCAGGTTATTGCCTTGGTGGATGCAACAACTGCCAAGTATGGTCAGGTTGACGTATTTTGCTCGAATGCTGGAGCCGGTGGCGCGGGCGTGCTCACCGATGCCGAAAACGATGTTTGGCAACAGCAGTGGGAACTGCACGTCATGTCTCATTTATATGCAGCCAGGGCAGTGCTTCCCGCCATGATCGAGCGCGGCGATGGCTATTTGCTAAACACCGCCTCGGCGGCGGGGCTGCTGGCAGCCTTGGGCTCTGGGCCCTATACGGTTACTAAGGCAGCGGCGGTCAAGTTTGCCGAATTCCTCTCCATTACCCATGGTGATGACGGCATCAAAGTTTCCGTGTTATGCCCTCAAGGCGTCAACACCGCCATGGCCCCAAAGAGCCTAGGCGACGGTCAGACCGACGGCATCATCGAAGCTTCCGCGCTGGCGGACACGGTCGTAGAGACCATGCGAGAAGAGCGCTTTCATGTGCTGCCTCACCCAGAGGTCGAAGAGTACGTGCGCCGCAAAGGCGACAACGTGGATCGCTGGCTCTTGGGTATGCAGCGCTTGCGTAAACGCACGCTGGAAGGTTAAGCCCGTGCGCTTAGGGTCGGCGGGAACTGTCTCGTCGACCCATTCGGGTGCCGGGCGTTTAGCAACTTAGCCCGCCGTCGATTACCAGCTCCGATCCTGTCATATAGCTGGATTCATCGCTGGCAAGGAATAGCACACCGTTAGCGATATCCAAGGCTTGCCCGGATACGCCTATGGGGACCGCAGTTTCGGACATTTCATCTGGGTCGTAAGTGTTCGCACCATCGGCCGCTAATGTGGGATCGATTTTATCCCAAATTGGAGTCGCAATGATTCCCGGGTGCACCGAGTTCACTCGCACCGGCCAGCCATTTCGGCCGCACTCGAGGGCGACACCCTTGGTAAACAACCGCACCCCGCCCTTGGTGGCGTTGTAGGCCGACAAACCCGGGGCGCCCTGTAAACCGGCTACCGATGAGATATTGATCACGGAACCACCCTCTGCCATGTCTTTCATTACCGGCACGCAGTGCTTGACCCCCAAGAACACGCCATCAAGATTGATCGCCTGCTGTCGCTGCCAGTCCTCCAGCGACATCTCGAAGACATCACACATAATTGCGATACCGGCGTTGTTCACCAAAATATTCAGGCCACCAAAATGGCTTTGGCACTCGGCAACCACCCGCTGCCACTGAGCTTCATCGGTAACATCGTGTTGGGAAAATCTGGCCTGACCACCTGACGCACTGATCTCTGCGGCAACCTGCTCGCCCTGAAGCGTATCCACATCCGTTAAAAAGACCGCTGCTCCAGCGCTCGCCAGTCGCTTCGCACAAGCCGCCCCAATACCTGACGCTGCGCCGCTAACCAAGGCCACTCTTCCCTGTAAACGATTGTCTGCTGTGCTCATTTCCTCTCCCAATTTTTGATTTATGCGATGGCAGTCAGTTGACTAGGCAGCCAACATTTTGCCGCAACCACCTAATGTACTGAAAACTTAAGCTAACGGCATTTGAATTCCGCGGGATTTCCGTGGTGCTGATACTGCGGTGCGATGGACAATGACCCTTGATCGTTGCCCGGCCAATCAAACACCAAATCATGAACTAAATCACACCAACTCACTGGACGTTCCGGTACCTTTCTCGCCAATGTGTTTCGATGTCATTTCAACTATACGCCGCGAGGTGGAACTCATGAGCCGCAACACCAAGGGTCAATCCCAGCCAGCCTTGGGCCAATGTCTTTGCGGAAAAATCCGCATAAGCTGCCAAGATATGAATACCCAGGTCCATGTATGTCATTGCGCTACCTGTCGGGGGTGGAGCGGAGGACCATCGGTGTCGGTAGACTGCGGCACCCAGGTCACCTTTGAAGGGGCTGAATATCTCTCGACCTACGACTCATCCGAGTGGGCCGATCGAGGATTCTGTGCAGCGTGCGGGACCCACCTGTTTTATCGGCTAAAACACGATCAACGCTACATCGTGCCGGTGGGTTTATTTCGCGCTGAGCATCCATTTAGTTTGCACCAACAGATTTTCATCGACGATAAGCCCGCATTTTACGACTTTGCGAATAAGACCAAACTACTCACTGGCGCTGAAGTTTTCGCTTAGCCAAACTAAGAAAACTCTTAAGCGCGGAACGCCGCGCGGCGCAGCCTACCGCACTGCCGGATGAGCGGCTGGACTAGGCGATAAAACCAAGACTTCGATGATCGCCCGACAGTATCCGATCAGCAGGAACCCCCAGCCAATCGCTGATAATTGTTCCGTATACCCTTCGGAAGTCCGTGGTATGACAAAGATTATCGCCTTCACCCAACCCCTCCAAAGAGGGTGAAGCCCCATAGTGCCCGCCAATCACCGGCGTACCTGCCACGAGCATCAAGTTCGCGCTGCCGTGATCGGTGCCTAAATTTGCGTTTTCCTTGGGCCTACGGCCAAATTCCGAGTGCAGCATGACGATTACTCGCCGATCATGCCCCATGGCTTTTAAGTCGGTTAAGAACCCATACACGGCATCGGACACGTAACTGAGCAGCCGGCGATGCAAGGCCGCCTGCTGAACATGGGTATCAAACGCGTTGTTGCGCACCGACACATGATAGAGCTGGGTAGGCAGGCCCGCGTCGATACAGGCCGCCACCTTAGGTAAGTCCATGGGCACAACCCCATAGTCTGCCCTTGGCCGATAGTCACTCCACGCCTGTTGAATTCGTGCCGAGGACGCTTGAGCGCTCGCATCTACTGCCAACAGAAAGTCCCGATTCGACCGCACTAGGACAGGACTGGGCAGCGGGTCGATCATTTGTCTGCCGCCACTGCGCTGAAAACGCAGGGGGTCATCAAAAACCACTGGCGTATGCACGGCGCTCTTTACGGCTAGGGACTGGCTGGTGCCCACATTGATTAACATATTCTCCCGGCGCTGGCCGACCATCTGATCCGCCACCCTGCCCATCCAACCGTACTCATTGCCCTGATGGGGCGCACCGGTGTGCCAATAAGCCATGGCGTTAAAGTGAGAAAAAATTGGGTTGTCGTAGCCACAGCCGTGAATCAGGGCCAACTGGTCGTTTTGCCAGAGTTTTTGAATACCCTGCAAACCCGGATTGAAGCCAAAATGCTCATCCAGCGCCAACAACGACTGCTGGCGTATACCCAAATTTGGGCGCAGCCGGTAGTAGTTGTCATCGGCGTAGGGAACAACCGTGTTCAGGCCGTCGTTGCCTCCTGACATTTCCAGCACCACTAAAATCGGCGCGTGGCGATCCTTGTCAGTCGCTTGAACGCGAAGCCATGGTCCTAACAGAGAAAACCCTGTCAGACTTTGCAGCAGCCTGCGTCGTCTCATAACCA
>JAYNPH010000020.1:0-4199 GCA_038113685.1 Gammaproteobacteria bacterium | reverse complement strand
CCCTTGCCTTTGACCCACATGTCATCTGTATTGCCATCTATCCCAACTGGTACTCGGGGCGGCTCAACATGGCGTGCAGCAGAAGCCTCAAAGCCTCTTCGGCATAACTGTTGGCGGCGGCCACATCGGCTGTTCCTAACTCCTGTTCCAACAACACGGCCAGCGCGTTACGGACCTGTGATGTCAGATCAACTTCAAAAAATCGCATTTCAAAAAAGAGCACGACAGCCAGAGGGTCTCGAAGCCCTGCATCGAGTACCTGCTGACTCAGGTTAAGTCGAGCAAAGTCTCGCGGCAAAGGTTTGACCCGTTCGATGGCCTTTTGCCAGCCGCGCATACTGCCCAATCGCGTGTTGAACGCCTCATCGCGATCCGCCAAGGCATTGGACTGTGCCATCTCAGTTCCGCTAATGCCGGTGGGCTTGGTCGCCAAAGACACGCTCTGTCCTTGCCGCAACCTCTCCTGAACTTTAGCCACTTCTGGCGTTAAAGCAGGAAAACGGTCTGTGGCGACGAAATTCAAATCTGGGAAAACCACATCCAACACGAAATTGCCACGCTCATAGAGTAAGGAGGGGGTAATCCAGCTTCGCCCCTCTGACCAACCAGCTACGGTGGGTGGATGCAGTAAGTGCTGTCCCAGCGCACCTGTGGTGACGTTGAAGTCCGGAACTCCGGGCACGCTCGAAAGCCCCAGCTTTTTATAGGTAGAAACCACCAGCTCTACCGGGCTTTTGATGTGCTCGCCATGACGGCTGTAGAAATCCGCACTGACCAACAGCTCAGCCAAAAACTCACCGATATCATAGTTGTAAAAACGCAGGCGTTCGCCCAACTGCCGGCTTTGAGCCTCGGTCAAAACATCGCTTACAAAATAGCGATAGAGCTTAGAGGCTATAAAGCGACTGGTTTGGGGCTGCGCCAAGATCTGATCGATGATGTCGATGCCGTTAAAATCACCGCGCTGACCTAAAAAGGTCTTTTCACCAAAATCTTGCGTATTTGGATCCAAATAAAAGTTGAGTCCACGTACCGACCAGCCTGTGAAAGCCCTTGCCGCTTCACGGACGTCCTCTTCGGAGTACTGCCCCACTCCCATGGTGAACAGCTCCATAATTTCCCGAGCAAAATTTTCATTGGGGGCATCCTTGGTATTCACACCAGCATCAAGGAACACCAACATGGCTGGATCTTGGGCTACCGCTATCAGCAGATCTCGAAAATTCCCCAAGCCCAGAGCCCGAAAGGTGTCGAGCTGTTGAAGCATCTTTCGGTAGTCCCGCACCTTGTCCTCGTTGGTGGCAAAGTGACCGTGCCAGAACAGAGCCGCTTTTTCTTGCAGGGGCGTTTGGCTTGTAAGCATCTGCTGGGCCCACCAATAACTCACCCTGTCGGTTTCGAGTCGACTTGCACGAAGCCAGTAAAAAAATTGGTTAACGATGGGTTGAAGAGGACGATTGCCTCCCGGTTTTACGTCGATTCCCAGTGCGTGACCCTGACGTTTGGCCATTTCAGTGGTGGCGGGACGGCTGGGCGGAAAGGGATCGAGCCCCGGCTCAAAAATACCCGAATGCTCAAATTCTGTTACCGCTTCACCGTGCCCTCCCGTAAACGACTTCAACGCTTGTTCAGGCAACAGTCCAACCAACGCATCAACCTGCGCTGGTGTGGCTCCGAATCCTGCCCGGGAAGCAAGATGCTTTGCCTGCCTGACGCTCAGCGGTTGCTTGAATGGCGTTAGATTTAATAGCTCATGGGGTGCCGTCGCTTGCGAGCCAGGCGCATATAAAATCGATAAAGAAACAAGCAAGCTAACAAGCAACGGAACAAAGCCGAGAGCCGGGGCTGGGGCGCGACGCTCGATCAGCGGCGTCGCGGTAGCGCGCTTTTTGAGCGGCCCGCCCACCAGCGTCGCTGGACAGCCTGTTTTTGACGCAGTATTTGCATCGATCAGCGATATCCGCCTCACCCTCTTAAACTCCTGTTTTTATGCACTATTCGGCAACGGATTCTGCCGCTAGCGCGCGTTGCCCTCTGATCGCATCGGAAATCTTCTCAGCCATCATGATGGTCGGCGCATTGGTGTTGCCTGCTATAAGCGTCGGCATAAGCGACGCATCGACAACTCGCAGCCCTGCTAAGCCATGTACCTGTCCTTGCTCGTTCGTTACCGACATATCGTCTTGACCCATTTTGCAGGTACCGACCGGATGATAAAGCGTTTCGCCGGTTCGTTTTATCCAAGCATCCAACTCGTCATCACTGTCAACGTTAATTTCGGCGGGCGGCTTGAGCTGGTCGCCGCGATACTCATCAAAGGCCGCCTGCATAAAAACGCGGCGGGTCTGACGAAAGCCGTTGCGGGTATCAATCAGATCTTGTTCCACATCAAAATAGTTAGGGTAAATCGCTGGGGCACTTTCCGCCTTGGCATCTTTGAGTCCCACGTAGCCGCGGCTCTGCGGCCGACAGGCGTAGACGATGCTGGAAAAACCATGTCCGGGCGTTACGCCTTCCCTACCGTGAACGTCTTGCATGGCGGCGCTGACGTAGTGGATTTGCATATCCGGCAGCTCCTTGCTGGGGTGAGACTTGATAAACGCTCCGCCCGCGGTAGGAGGAAACGATGCGTCTCCGGTGCCGCTAACCAGAAACTTAATACCGGCCCAAATCGTCCGCAACGGGGTAGCAGACCGAGCCAAGGTAACGGGCTGAGTACAGGTGAACTGACTCACAACGCCGATATGATCCTGTAAGTTTTGCCCAACACCCGGCAGCTCATGTATTACCGCCACCCCATGGGGAGTGATTTGCGCAGCCGGGCCGACGCCGCTGCGCAACAGTATTTGCGGCGAGTTTAGGGCGCCGGCGGCCAATATGATTTCTTTGCGAGCCGTTAGCGTTCTGCGCTGACCGTCAACGACAATATCGATCGACGTCGCGCGTCGTCCGGTAAACCCGATCCTATCCGCGCTGGCGTTGGACAGGATCGTCAGGTTCGGCCGGTTTCGCACTGGATGTAAATAGGCTTGAGCAGCACTGCAGCGACGAGCGCCTTTCATCGTATGCTCGTAGCGGGAGAATCCCTCCTGCTGGCGACCATTAAAGTCATCGGTCAGCGCAAAGCCTGCCTGTTGCCCGGCCTGAACGAACCGATCCAGCAGAATATCATCGGTGCGATTGGACTTTTTAACCGACAACGGCCCGTCATAGCCGTGATAGTCATCGTCTCCTTCGCCCTCAAATGACTCGGCGCGCTTAAAATATGGCAGTACTTCGGCATAGGACCAGCCGCTGTTTCCGGCCTGAGCCCATTGATCGTAATCGGCAGCATGGCCCCGAATGTAAACCATTGCATTGATCGAGGATGAGCCGCCCCAGCCTCGCCCTCGCGGCCAATACATGCGTCGGCCGCCGACATTCGGCTCCGGCTCGGTTTCGTAACCGTAGTTCGAGGCGTTCGCCTCGGGCACGAGTCGCGCATACCCCGCCGGCATATGAATGAAAAGGTTCTTATCTTCACCACCGGCCTCCAACAACAATACTTGCTTATCTTTGTCAGCAGACAGTCGGTTCGCGAGTACGCAGCCGGCGCTACCGGCTCCCACAATGATGTAATCGGCTTCTTCGCTCATTGATATTCCCTTATTTTTACCGAGTATGCCTGATCAGGCGCGCCGCTGGGCAAGCGCGATCCGTGCTACGTCGATGAACAATAAGACCTTGAAACAGGTCGGTTAGGCAATGGCTTGTCCAAGCGCTACTTCATGATGAGGCGACAGCAACATGACTGCGCCTTTGTCATCTATGGCCCCGAGAATAAGGCACTCGCTCATAAAGTGGCCGATTTGTTTCGGCGGAAAGTTCACGACGGCCACCAACTGCCGCCCAACAAGATCCTCGGGCTGGTAATGGTCAGTGATTTGGGCACTGGTCTTGCGAATACCTATATCAGAACCGAAATTTAACCAAAGCTTAATCGCGGGCTTACGGGCCTCAGGGAAGGCCTCGGCACGCTCAACCCTGCCCACCCGCATGTCGATTTTTTCAAACTCATCCCAGGTTATTTCACTTTTTGACTGCATGCCTTACTCCCCTCACCCTCGGTTTGTCCCGACGCAGCTCCACCGCCCCAGCCGCGGGTGAGGCGGCGTTTAGCCCCTGTGCAGTATCACTGGCTGCCACGCGCCGTCAAATTC
>JAYNPH010000019.1:29238-30535 GCA_038113685.1 Gammaproteobacteria bacterium | reverse complement strand
GCAGATGCCAGAGCTTTTTGAGCGTGGCCACATTTACATCGCGCAACCGCCTTTATACAAAGTTAAGAAAAACCGACAAGAGCGGTACGTAAAAGACGATGATGAGCTCAAAGACTATTTCCTTGGCATGTCCCTTCAGGACGCTAAGTTATTTGTGAATCCAGAGGCGCCACCGATACAGGGTGAGGCGCTGGAAACGCTTGTTGTCGCCTATCAGGCCCTGATGCAAACGCTGGCTGATTCGAAACGCAAATATCCCGAGGAATTGACCCAAGCCCTTGTGAAAGTGGACAAGCTGACGCCGGCTTTGATGGCGGATGAGTCTGCTATGACGGTTTGGGCGGGTTCACTAGTGGACCTGCTACGTCACAATCCGGATGCCAACCCGACCATTAGCGTGGTTTTTGATCAAGAAACCAAGGTCTATGTCCCCGAGATTACGCTGTTACTGAAGGGCGTGGCGGAAAAAATAGCGTTGCCCCTGAACTTCCTGAACGGCCCGGAGTATCGAGCGATTGCCGCGATGATTGATCAAATGCAAGGGCTGTTGGAATCAGGAGCCTACGTACAGCGCGGGGAGCGTCGCAGCAACATTCATCATTTCTCGGACGCCTTTGAGTGGCTGCAGAAGGAGGCCCGGCGCGGCGTGGACTTACAGCGCTATAAAGGATTAGGCGAAATGAACCCCGAGCAGCTTTGGGAGACAACCATGGATCAGTCCGTGCGCCGAATGCTGAGAGTCTCGGTAGACGACGCCATCGGCGCAGATCAAATGTTCACAACATTGATGGGCGATCATGTAGAGCCCCGGCGCGAGTTTATCGAGAGGAATGCGCTCTCGGTGGTGAACTTGGACGTTTAATCCAGGTGCACTAAGGCAGATCAACCAAGATGGCCTCTGCGCAGCAAAAACCGCGTTGTGGATGGTGCGACTCCAGCGATTTATATCGGCAGTACCATGACGAAGAGTGGGGAGTGCCGCTTACACAGGCACAATCCCTGTTCCGTTTGTTGATGCTTGAAGGTCAGCAAGCTGGGCTGTCATGGATTACCGTACTGAAAAAACGGGCCCATATGGATCTGGTGTTCTCCCACTTTGACATCGACTTTCTGGCCACAGAAGGGGCGGAGCGTATTTGGGACTGGCTGCACGATCCGGGCATCATGCTGATCATCGCTCAGGTCAATCAGGACAACGATCCGCAGCTCGTGCTCGAATCACTGCTCGACGAAACCGAAGGCGTCGGTGCTTCCGAGATCTCAGAACAGGACGTCGCGCGAGCACGGCAGGATCGAG
>JAYNPH010000019.1:9075-29228 GCA_038113685.1 Gammaproteobacteria bacterium | reverse complement strand
GTGTTCTCCCGCTTTGACATCGACTTTCTGGCCACAGACGGGGCGGAGCGCATCGATGAATGGCTGCAAGATCCGGGCATCATTCGCCACCGAGGAAAGTTGGAAGCGTTGGTTGGCAATGCTCAGCTCGCGCGGGCAATGCCGGATTTCAGCGAATGGCTTTGGTCTTTTCCTGCTGCCCAAGCTAGGCCGCCATCGGCGCCCGTACCCGCGGAAACCGTTGAGTCCCAAGCCATGTCCAAGGCCCTGAAAAAAGCGGGGTTTCGCTTTGTTGGACCAACCATTTGTTACGCCTTTATGCAGAGCGCAGGCATGGTAAACGACCACGACCCGAACTGTTGGCGCTATGCAGCCTGCGAACGAGCTGTTCGCAAGGCGCTGAAAGCACGATGAATTACCTCGTCAGAGGCGTGTTCAGGCTGCTGAGTCTGCTTCCTGACGCCGTAGCGATTTCGTTGGCTCGAGGCATTGCGCGGCTGCTGATTTGGTTTAAGGCCCGCATTACTCAGGTAGCGCAAGCTAATTTGGAGTACTGTTTTTCGGAGCTGAGCGTCCAGAGCAAAAAAGACATGGTGCTGGAAACGGTTACCAGTTCGGCGCTGCTGCCCTTTGAACTGGCCCAGCTGCAACATCGCCCCATCGATAAATTGTTGGAAAAGCTGGTCAGCGTTGAGGGAGAAGACCTGCTAAAAACTGCGTGGCAAGCGGGCGATGGCGTTATTTTGCTAATGCCTCATTTTGGGTGTTGGGAATTTTTGAGTACCTACTTGGGAAATACTTACCCCATTTCCGCGTTGTACGATCCGCCAAATGTGCGGGCGCTAGAAGACAGCATCGTGGCCGCAAGGCAACGGCAGGGGGCCAAGATGCATGCCACTAACGCCTCTGGCCTACGGAACCTGATGCGAGGTTTGAAGTCTGGGGACTTGGTGGTGCTACTGCCCGACCAAGTGCCGTCACGGTCTTCCGGCCGGGTGGCGGCGCCTTTTTTTGGGCGCAGAGCTCTGACCATGTCTCTTGCGCAACGACTGATGAAGGCCGGTTCGCCGAAAGTGCTCATGGCGGCCGCTTGGAGAGACCCGGATCGTCGTCGGTTGCGCTATCGGCTGTGCTTTGAGGAACCAGACCAAGGCATATACAGTTGTGACGAGCTGATTCACGCTACCGCCTTGAACGCCGGGATAGAGGCGATCGTTCGGCGTGATCTGCCGCAGTATCAATGGACCTATAAGCGGTTTAGGGGTTTTAACGACGAAATAGATGCGATTTATCGTCGCCAATAGGCAGGGGTGAGAAGCACGAGGAGCGTAAATATCTCCAACCGCCCCAGCATCATGTTGAACATAAGCACCCACTTAACTCCAGCATCAAGACTGGCGTAATTCTCAGCAACATCCCCCAGTCCTGGCCCGAGATTGTTAAGCGTCGCGCCGACAGCGGAAAAGGCGGTGAGAAAATCGATCTCGCTAATGAACATGATCAAGACAACAGAAAAGAAAAACAGGAGAGCGTAGACGCTGAAAAAGCTCCAAACGGATTCGATCAGCCGATCTGATACCGGTGTTTTGCCCAGCTTGATGGGGAAAACACCGTTGGGGTGAATTAGCCGGCGCACCTCGCGCATACCCTGCAGGTAAATCATAAGAACCCGCACCAACTTAATACCCCCGGCGGTGGAGCCCGCGCCCCCCCCGGCGAAAGCGGCAAGCAAAAGCAGTGTTCCAGCCGAAGTTGGCCACTGGGTTACGTTTTCTGTGACGAAGCCGGTGGTCGTGGCATAAGAAATGGTTTGGAAAATACCCTCTCGCAGGGGAAAGTCATCGTTTGATGTGGCGTTCGCTAAAACGCTGACTACGGCAACCCCGACGAATAACAGCACCAAGAAATAGGTTCGTACTTCGTAGTCGGCAACGTACAAAAAAGGATTTTTGCGGCGCCAAACCAAAAAGTGCAGACCGAAGTTAATGCCGGACAACACCATAAAAACGCAGGCCACAGTCTCAATCAATGCGCTATCAAAGTAGCCGATACTGGCGTCGTGGGTGGAAAAACCGCCGATGGCTACCGTGGAAAAGCTGTGACTGATGGCATCAAAGACCGACATCCCCGCCAACCAATAGGCAACCGCACAGGACAGCGTAAGAAAAACATAAATGTACCAAAGCGCATTTGCGGTTTCTGAGATTCTGGGGGTTAGCTTGTTGTCTTTGACCGGCCCCGGTGATTCGGTGCGATACAGCTGCATGCCGCCGATGCCGAGCATGGGAAAGATGGCAACGGCCAAGACAATGATCCCCATACCACCAAACCATTGCAGCTGTTGTCGGTAAAACAGCAGTGACTTGGGCATATCATCCAAATTAACCAATACCGTGGCCCCGGTGGTGGTAAGGCCCGACATGGATTCGAAGACGGCGTCCACAAAAAGCAGGTTTAAATTGGGCGACAACAAAAATGGAATAGCGCCAAAGAGCCCAAGGCCAAGATAAAACAAGGCCGTTATTAAAAAACCGTCGCCGCCACGCAGTTCACGATCACCGCGCAGAGGCAGCCACATAGCGAGGCCGACGCTAAGGGTGAGTATCAGGGCGATGGAAAAGGTGTGTAGGGTTTGCTCTTGGAAGTACAGTGCCACGAGCATGGGTGGAATAAAGGTGGCGCTGAAGAACGTCAGTAGCGTTCCTGTTACACGAAATATGACAGAGAAGTGCATTTTCGGCTTTTTAGACGAAGTTCAAGCTGACTTGAAATAATCTTTCCACCGCAGCCACCTTACTTTTGTCCACCATAAATAAAATAACGTGATCATCGGAAGCGATAATCACGTCATCGTGGGCGATTAACACTTCTTCGCCACGCACAACAGCGCCGATTGTGACGCCGCTGGGTAGCTTCAATTCCTGTATTTTACGACCGACGACGTTAGAGCTGCTTGCGTTGCCGTGGGCGATGGCTTCCATGGCCTCGGCGGCACCCCGGCGCAAGCTGTGTACTCTAGCAACATCGGCTTTGCGAACATGGGACAGTACCGAGCCGGTGGTCGCCTGTTGCGGTGAAATGGCGACATCGATTTCTCCGCCCTGAACTAAATCGACGTAGGCAGGCTTGGTGATTAAAGTGATGACCTGCCGAACCCCCAGCCGCTTGGCCATGAGCGACGACATAATATTGACCTCATCGTCGTTAGTCAGAGCGCAAAATGCATCGCATTGCTCAATGTTCTCCTCTAACAGCAATTCTCGATCGGTAGCATCACCCTGTATCACCACCGTATCATCTAATCGGCCGGCCAGTACTTTGGCGCGTTGCTGATTTAGTTCAATTAATTTAACCGCGTATTTTTTCTCGATCTCAGAGGCTAGGCGCGCGCCAATATTGCCGCCACCGACGATCGTTATGCGGCGGTAGGCTTCTTCGGCTTTGCGTAGCTCTCCCATAACGCGACTGATGTGCTCACGAGCGGCGATGAAGAATACTTCGTCATCAGCTTCGATAACGGTACTTCCCTCAGGCACGATGGATTGGCCGCGCCGGAAGATGGCCGCGACGCGTGTATCTGCGCTGGGCATGTCCTCTCTTAAAAAGCTCAGGGCATGTCCAACCAAGGGGCCGTTGTGGAGCGCCTTCATCGCCACCAGCTGCGCGCGACCGTCGGCAAAATCCGCCACATCGAGAGCGCCAGGGTGGCTGAGCAGTTCGTGAATTTGTGATGTCACCACCGCCTCAGGGTTAATAAGCCGATCGATGGGCATGTGGTTCTTGTGGAAAAACCCTTCCTTCTCCATGTAAGCGAAGGAACGGATGCGGGCGATTTTCATGGGCGTGCGAAACAGCGAATAGCAGACTTGGCAAGCGACCATGTTGATCTCGTCGCTAGAGGTAACCGCGATGAGCATGTCGGCGTCATCGGCGCCGGCTTTGCGCAGAACATTTGGATGAGAGGCAGACCCTTCAATGGTCTGGATGTCTAGGCGCATGCCAAGGTCGTGCAAACGCTCACCGTCGATGTCAACTAGGGTAATGTCGAAGGCTTCTTGAGCGAGGCTTTCGGCCAGCGTGCCCCCAACCTGTCCCGCGCCTAAAATTAGGATTTTCACGTGGTAAGTGCCTTTCGTAGGGCGCAGTAGTAAAAGCCATCGGTCCAAGGTTGATTGGGTAAGAACTGCCACCCGTGATCCGTTTTCTGACCGTGAGCCAAGTCCAGGGGTTGAACAGAGGCGTCGGCGGTTTGTTCTAGCAAGCGGTAGATCACCTGATCGTTTTCCTCTGCAAAAACGGAGCATGTGGAATACAGAAGACTACCCCCTGCCTTGGTGTGTTGCCATAAGTTCTGTATTAGGCGCAGTTGCAAATCCTGTTGTTCCAGCAATGCTGCCTCTTCGAGGAGGAGGCGTATGTCCGGGTTCCGCCGTATCGTGCCGCTGCCCGAGCATGGTGCGTCGATCAGTATCACATCGAAGGGGTGTTCGAACGGTAGGTCGCTTGCGGTCCCGTCACCCCAATGCAAGGCAATGGCGCCGGCGTCTTTTGGTTGAGACGACGGATGGGTCGCATGCCCGAGTCGATGGGCAATGGTCGCTAGGTCGGCGAGTCGCCGCTTGCTGCTGTCCAAGGCGTGGATTTCACAGCGCTTCCCGAGTCCCTCAAGCATTTCATGCAAATGAAACAACTTGCCCCCGGGCGCTGCGCAGGCATCCAAGATCCTGACAGGTTCGTTTGGATCTTGATTGGCGGGCAGGTTGTCGAGCACGAGATGAGCCGCGTATTGGGCTGCCAAGTCTTGCACGGCACAGTGGCCCTGCTCCCATCCGGGCAGCTCGGCAGCAGCTTGCGGCGCGTGTAAAACAACGGTTTCTGGCCAAGGCCCCTCATCAAAGCCGATGTTCGCATCGGTAAGATGATTCTTGTAAACACTGGAATGCACAGCGTTGGTGTTGATGCGCAGGGTCATGGGTCCGCGCTGATTGTTGGCCAAAAACAATGACGTCGCGGCTGAATCGTATTGTTCGATCAGTTTGCTGACCATCCAAGCAGGGTGGTCGGCAAGCGCCGTATCGGCATCAGAGCTATTAAGCGCCAGAGCTTGGTGTTGTCGCTGCACCGTGCGCAACACGCCATTAACAAGGCCCTTGGCCCAGGCTTTACCCAACGCATTGCAGGCTGAAACACACTCATTGATTGCCGCGTAGTCGGCCACGCCGGTGTAAATCAATTGGTAAGCACCCACTAACAAAAGATGCTGCAGATCCAGATCTTTTGTTTTGAGCGGTTTTTTGAGCTGTTGATTGATGATCTGGTTAAGCGACAAGTAGTGCCGCAAGGTGCCGTAGAGAAGTTCCCTTTGCACAGGGGACTCTAACCAGTGCGGCCGCTGTACCCGCACCCATTCGATGGTTCTGCGATGCTTGATTATTTGGGTCAGGGCCCGAGCCACCGATAGCCGCGTATTGTTCCCTTGGCGGTCTGCGTTGCGCTCGCCTGAGGTCTCTGTTGGGGTTGGTGCTGGCACGATTATGTTGGATTGTTGGCGGAAAAAACCCGACCGGGCGAGAAAACGTCGGCATAACCGTTGCGCGCGGCGGCCGCGTCCATTGGTGTGCCTTTGCCACGGTTTATTTGCAGCCGACGTACTTCCAAAGCGCCGGTACCACAGGCAATAACGATGCGCTTTTTGCCCTTATTCAGTTGTGTGCCGGGCGTTATGGCCTGTTCATCAGACATGTCTGACACGGCGTTGGCTCTGGTTATCTGTATTTGCGCGCCGTCGAGTTGTGTGACAGCCGGCATGCGGTGTGAAAGGGCCCAAATCTGACGAGCGATGTGTTCGGCATCGTTCTCCCAATCAATAATTCGGTCTAGGGCGGTTAGTTTGTGGGCGTAACAAACGCCACGATCTGGCTGAGGTGTTGGTTCAGTCGGCAAGCGGTCAAGCACATGAATTAATAGCTCGGCCCCCATACAGGCTAGGTTGCGTTCCAGCGCCAGCACATCTTCGCTGTCGGCGATGCTCAGAGCTTGACTGGCGTAAACAGGGCCGGTATCTAGGCCCTTTTCCATCTGCATGATGGCAACACCGGTCTCTTGATCGCCGGCCATGACCGCTCGTTCTATGGGCGCCGCGCCTCGCCATCGAGGCAGCAAGGAGGCATGCACATTGATGCAGCCATAGGTGGGTATCGATAGCACCGACTGCGGCAACAGTAGGCCGTAGGCCGCAACGACCAGCACATCGGGTTGCAATTCCTGCAACGCTCTCTGCGCGGCAACATCTTTCAAGGTTGCTGGCTGCAAAACGGGTAAATTTTGCGCCGCCGCAACGGTTTTAACGGCGTTCGGGATTAACTTGCGGCCCCTGCCTTTGGGGCGGTCTGGCTGAGTGAGTACTAACTTGCATGGGTATGGCGAATCTCGCAAGCGCTCAAGAATGATTGCCGCAAACTCTGGACTACCGGCAAAGGCAACGGTGAGCGTGTTCACGCTAACGTTCTCGTGAACTCGACCGGGCACGTAATTTTTTGGCGATGCGGCCGCGCTTCAGGCTCGATAGATAGTCGACGAAGAGCTTGCCGTCCAGATGGTCGCACTCATGCTGAATGCAAATGGCGAGCATGCCTTGGGCGGTGAATTCAATGGCATTGCCATTGACATCCTGTGCGGTCACATCTACTTGCTCGTATCGCTCCACGACATCGTAGACCTCGGGTACCGATAAGCAGCCTTCTTCACCCTTGATCCGATTGCCATAGGTTTTCAGCGTCGGGTTAATTAACGTGTGTGGCTGGTTTTTTTCTTCGCTGACATCTACCACGATGATGCGTTTGTGGACGTTCACTTGGGTTGCCGCGAGACCTATACCAGGCGCGGCATACATGGTTTCCAATAAGTTCTCGGCGAAAATTCCAAGTTGAGCATCGAAGGATTCTACCGGCGTTGCCTTGGTCCTCAGTCGAGGATCCGGGTGGTGCAAAATTCTCAATCGAGTCATAGAGCGTTTTCTAAATGGTTAGCGTGACGAGACAAAACGCGGGGAGTATACCTTCTCGAAGGCAAAACACTTACAGCCATAAACACCACAGGCTCATGAGTCCGGCGAGACCAAAGGGTAAATACCTTAACGGTGTTTTCGGATGAGTAAATCAGATGCAAATCAGTGACCCGACGCAAAGGCTGTGCCGGCTGTTGGTTGATTGGCCTCGTCAGTCACTGGCAGCCTGGTTGGCGCAGCAGCCCTCGCCCTTGGATGTGCTGACCACGAAGGCTCACCCGCCCAACGGTTGGCGGCGTAAGACCCCGAATCAAAGGTTTTTGACCGACTGTAAGCTGCCTAAGCCCTTACGGGAATTCCGCCATGTTGCAATAGGTATCTTTGATGCCGAATTTCCCTTGGCGCTGAAAAACATTCCTGATCCACCCTTGGTGCTGTTCTGCTTTGGCAACATAGGCCTGCTTGATCGGCATTGTATTTCGGTCGTCGGAGCGCGCCGATGCACAACGCTAGGGAAAACCATTGCTCACTCCATGGCGGCAGAGCTGGCAGAGTCCGGCCATTGTGTTGTGAGTGGGTTGGCATTGGGAGTTGATGCCGCCGCCCATCGTGGTGCTTTAGCGGCGGCCGGCTGCAGACCGGCTCTAGGCCAGCAAGTTGCCGTCCACGGGATTGAATTTGGGCCTATGCAAACCGACGCGTCTTCTGTACTAACCATCGCGGTATTGGGGTCAGGGCTTGGGCGCCTATATCCCAAGCAGCATAGCAACCTGGCAAAGACACTCCTGCGGACAGGCGGATTGATCGTTACCGAGTACCCATCAGCCACAGAACCAAGGCCACATCAATTTCCAGAGCGCAACCGGTTAATTAGCGGGCTGTCGTCAATAACGGTGCTGGTAGAGGCTGGGGAGAAAAGCGGATCTCTGATCACGGCTCGCTTAGCATTGGAGCAAGGCCGAGATGTTTGTGCTGTGCCCGGATCTCCGCACAGTCCGGTCTCTCACGGCTGCCATCGGATGATTCGGCAGGGCGCGGTGCTAGTTACCTGCGCCCGCGATGTACTTGAGGAACTGGGATTGTCCGGCGAAGCAACGGCCTCCCTCGCGGTTTCAAAACAGGTGTCTAGCGAGCAGGCCCAGTCGAAATCCCAAGCGAAATCAGCGCCGGACGCTGAAGCAAAAGAAAGCGGGTCAGCAAATCATCCAGCGGGCAACTTAGCGCTATCTAATCTAGCCGCCAATGTTCTAGAGGTACTAGCGGCTGAGGCCCTGCACTTTGACGAAATACTTTCGGTGACGCGCTCTTCAGCTCAACAAGTCAGCAACAGCTTGATTGAATTGCAGTTGGCGGGGTTTGTCCGACAAGGACCCGACGGGTATATTCGCGTCCTTTAAAACCAATGGAGAATAGGATGTCTTGGGTTGCCGCATTGATGGGTCATGAAACGGACTGCCCCGTCATGCAATCAACGGCGTCTATGCTCGAGATGTCGCGCCAAGTGGTGAAGAAAGATCGCAGCGATTGCGGAGTCAAGTTTGAGGCTCGGCCCGAATCCGTGCAGGAAACCCTGAAGTCGTGACGCTGATCGACAATGCTGCTGCTTGTCTAACGGCCGGTGGTGTCATTGCTCATGCCACAGAGGGCGTCTGGGGCTTGGCTTGTGACCCCAATGACGTTAGTGCGGTAAACCGCGTCATCGCTCTGAAAGGCAGAGATGCCGACAAAGGGCTGTTGCTTATCGGCGGGTCAGCAGATGCATTCACACAAGCCTTAGCCACCGTTGATCCGCAGATCAAAGCCCGAGTTCTAGCTTCTTGGCCAGGGCACGTCACTTGGTTATTGCCCGGTGATGATTATCCCCAGACGATTCGAGGCAGGCACGCGACGGTTGCTTGCCGCGTGCCCGACCATGCTCAAGCAAGACAAATCGCAGGCACTTTTGGCGGCTGCCTAGTTTCTACTTCGTTAAACCGTGCCGGTGAACCACCAGTAACCGACTACGCTCAGGCGGTAGCCACATTTGGTGACTTAGTAGACTTGACCGTGCCCGGCGAAACCAGCGGCTACAGCGGCCCAAGCGCGATCTATCAGATGGACGGCTCTATCGTCCGGCCGGGAGGTACATAGTGGGTGGGCCAAGCCGCTTTGGTGTCGTCGGTAATCCGATCGCTCATTCACTGTCGCCAGACATTCACGATGCGTTTGCGAAATCCTTGGGCATCGAAATGGCTTATGAGCGCTACCTATTGCCTGAAGAGCGGTTCAAAGACGAGGCCCGGGCTTTATTCGATGCAGGTCTGCAGGGATTGAACGTAACGGTGCCCTTCAAACAAGAAGCATGTGCATTTGCAGAGGAAGTAGACCCGTTGGCTTTGATGGCCGGCGCCGTGAACACGCTCGCTCAAAATTCGGGTCGAATTATTGGCTACAATACCGACGGCATAGGCATGGTGCGAGACTTGCAGGTGCGACATAACATCAATCTCGATGGGGCGTCGGCGTTGATTCTGGGCGCTGGCGGTGCCTGCCGCGGCATAATTCAGCCTTTGTTGAACGCTGGGGTCGAGACAATCTGGATTGGAAACCGAACCCTGCCGCGCGCTCAGGAAATCGTGCAACAGTTCCAGGGTGCTGATGGCCGCTCGCTCAGCGCCGTATCGTTAGAAGCGCTGAGCAAAAATGCCCCCAAGGCGGATTTGCTAGTCAACAGCACGTCATTGGGCCTCGACGACGGTGATATTCGATTGCCGCCACAGATAGCGGCTGGCAAGGCCTGCTATGACCTCAGTTACGGTCGGCAGGCGCGTTTTGCTCAGTGGGCTTCCGCCAACGGCGCGTCCGTGAGTTTGGACGGGTTGGGCATGCTTGTGGAGCAGGCTGCTGAAAGCTTCGAGATTTGGTTGGGGCGCCGCCCTGACACCGAACCTGTGTACCAGTTGCTGCGCCAGAGGCTGGGATGATCTATGACGCGCATAACGGCTGTGGCTGGCGGTGAAAGGAGGCTAAGGTGAGCAAAGCGAGACGCTTTATTTCCGGGGCTGTGTGCCCAAGTTGCCGGGAGGTAGATCGCACGGTGATCGAGCCGGTGGCGGCAGAGAGTTCATTGGCCGATCTGGATGATCTCGCTACCGAGAGCATTCAGCGGCGCTGCGTTGCCTGTGGTTTTGTCGAAGCGTTGCAGCCCGGACAGACTGCGGTGAACGCGCCACTTCCCCGAGCAAGGTACGAGCGCAGCCGAGAAACGACGGCACGCGCGACCCCTGTGAGAATTATCGATCCGAGCGCGTCGAAACCTTCCTAACGCAACGAGAAAAGCATCGCAAATAATTGGAATTGTCCAAGTTTATTGGTTCGAACAAGTTGCCCCTAAGGTCCCGGCTGCTATAATCGCCGCGCTTGATCTCAAGTCAATTTGGGATGAGTCCTAATGAAGCGTCGTCTTTGTGATGTTGGGAACGCACTGCTTTTGGGAGGAGAAGGGACCAAGAGTTTGTGTGCTAACCGCGTGATACCCAATGCGACGAAAATATTTGGGTGAAGAAGCTAGTAGCCATAGGGGCCTGAGCCTTGATGCCGGTCCCGAAAGCAGTCGCCAGGATGAACAAAGACGGCAAAAGGGTCTTGGCGGAAAGTACGAAGACTGCCTCGGTGAGTTACATATCACGTTGGCTAGAAGCGAAAGAACAGAGTGATTTCCCGATATCGCTATAAATCGCGCACTTCGAAGAAGTGGTCTGCGGGGAGTCGGCTTGCTTGGCGAATCGGCAAGAGTTAATCGGCAGGCATTTGAGAAATTTATCGGGCCCACGGGCGCCACAGACTAAGTAGAGAGAAAGGGCAAAATGAAACATCAGCTTTTGCGAGGAATCGTCGGACTGTCAACGATGTTGCTGAGCGGCTTAGCCGCTGCGGACGAGTTGAATCTGCGTGTCGGGGTAACGGACATCAGTCGCCAAGTGTACGACCTACACATGACGATCTTTTTGATCTGTGTCGCGATTGGCGTGGTGGTGTTCGGGGTTTTGTTTTGGTCTGTTTTCGCTCACCGTAAGTCTCGGGGCGTAGAGCCGGCGACGTTTCACGAAAGCACCAAGCTCGAGTTGGCTTGGACTATTGTTCCCACGCTGATCCTTATCGTGATGGCCATCCCTGCCACTCAAGTATTGGTAGCCATGTACGACACTGGCGGCGAGGATATGTCCATCGAAGTCCGTGGATATCAATGGAAGTGGCAGTACAAGTATTTGGATGAGGATTACAACAACACGCTGTCATTTTTCTCGGTGATGTCGACACCTCGGGACGAGATCTACAACCAGGCAGTAAAAGACGACAACTATCTGCTGGACGTTGACCAATACTTACGCATCCCTACAAATCGCAAAGTCCGCTTCTTGATCACCGCTGAAGATGTGATCCACGCATGGTGGGTACCGGATTTCGGCATCAAGCGTGACGCGGTTCCAGGAATGCTAAACGAGTTATGGACCATCGTAGAAGAACCCGGTATCTATCGTGGGCAGTGCACCGAACTGTGCGGTAAGGACCACGGGTTTATGCCGATCGTGGTGGAAGTAATGCCTGAAGCCGAATTCGACGCTTGGTATGCCTCTCAAGTGTCGTCTGAACTGGTTCGTCAAGAGACAAGCGGCAACGACCTAACCCACGAAGAGCTCATGGCTCAGGGTGAAACGGTTTACGGAAATTATTGCGCGTCATGCCATATGGCCAATGGTGAAGGGGTGGGTAGTGTATTTCCTGCTATTGCGGGTTCCGCCGTCGCGCTTGGTCCACGAGACGACCACTTAAACTTGGTCATAAACGGGATTGCTGGAACAGCCATGCAAGCGTTCGGACGGCAACTGGATCCGGCGCAATTGGCATCCGTTGTCCATTACCAGCGCCACGCATTTGGTAACAACGTGGGAGACATCTCCCAGCCCCAAGACGTTATTAATCTTTCCAACGGTCAGTAAGGAATAGTCATGAGCGAAGTTATTCACGCAGATCACCACGACGACCACGCACATGGGCCTGAAAAGGGTTTGAAGCGATGGCTGTTTACCACGAACCACAAAGACATCGGTACGCTGTACCTGTGGTTCAGTTTCGCTATGTTTTTGGTGGGCGGCGTTCTGGCCCTGGTGATCCGAGCTGAGCTATTTCAGCCAGGGCTGCAATTTGTGCAGCCAGAGTTCTTTAATCAGATGACCACCAATCATGGTTTGATCATGGTCTTTGGGGCCATCATGCCGGCCTTTGTGGGCTTGGCGAACTGGCTAATTCCAATGCAAGTAGGTGCCCCAGACATGGCCCTGCCGCGAATGAATAACCTGTCATTTTGGATTCTGCCCTTTGCCTTTGGCATGATGATTTCCACTTTGTTTATGGAAGGCGGCGGCCCTAACTTTGGCTGGACATTCTATGCGCCGTTGTCCACGACCTATGCGCCACCCTCTGTGACGTACTTCATCTTCGCGGTACACCTTATGGGCGCCTCTTCCATCATGGGCAGTATTAATATCATCGCGACCATTCTGAACATGCGCGCTCCAGGTATGACGCTGATGAAAATGCCAATGTTTGTTTGGACTTGGCTAATTACGGCCTATTTGCTGATCGCGGTAATGCCTGTACTTGCCGGCGCCGTTACGATGATGCTTTTCGACATTCACTTTGGCACCAGCTTCTTTAACGCCGCTGGTGGTGGTGATCCAGTGATGTTCCAGCATATTTTCTGGTTCTTCGGTCATCCAGAGGTTTACATCATGATTCTGCCGGCCTTCGGCATTGTCTCCCACATCATTCCGGCCTTTGCGCGCAAACGCTTGTTTGGCTACACCTCCATGGTGTATGCAGTGGCCTCTATCGCTTTCTTATCGTTCATCGTCTGGGCCCATCACATGTTCACGGTGGGTATGCCCTTGGCGGGTCAGCTGTTCTTCATGTACAGCACCATGCTGATCGCGGTTCCGACGGGTGTGAAGGTGTTTAACTGGATATCCACCATGTGGCGTGGCTCCATGACGTTCGAAACGCCAATGCTGTTTGCGATTGCCTTTGTTGTACTGTTCACCATGGGTGGCTTTTCTGGACTGATGCTTGCCATCACGCCGGTCGACTACCAGTACCACGATACATACTTTGTCGTGGCCCACTTCCACTACGTTCTGGTGCCCGGCGCTTTGTTCTCGATCATCGCAGCGGTTTACTTCTGGTTTCCAAAATGGACCGGAAAAATGTACGACGAAACCCTTGGCAAAATTCACTTCTGGCTGTCGTTTGTCGGAGTCAACGTGACGTTCTTCCCCCAACACTTTTCAGGGTTGGCGGGCATGCCACGTCGTATCCCTGACTACCCGCTGCAGTTTGCGGACTTCAATATGTTATCCAGTGTGGGCGCCTTCATTTTTGGCTTGTCTCAAGTGTTCTTCCTGTACGTGATCATCAAGTCTCTGCGCTCTGGGGCGCCAGCATCAGACCGGTCATGGGAAGGCGCGAAAGGTTTGGAGTGGACGCTGCCATCGCCGGCGCCATACCATTCCTTCACGCAACCGCCGGTTGTGAAAGACGAAGAGGTATTGGGCTAAGCCCAAGCGGACTATGGCGGAGCAATCTCAACAAGCGGGCATTAAAAAGACAGTGCGTAAAACGTCACTGATCGTGCTTGGCATGTGCGGATTTGCCTTCGCCCTAGTGCCACTTTATGACCTCTTTTGTGAAGTAACTGGGCTTAACGGTAAGACCGGCGGGCCATACGTATTTGACGAGGCTAGTACAGAGCCAGACCGTTCCAGACTCGTGAAAGTAAATTTTTTGACCAATACCAATGAGGGTATGCCGTGGAAGTTTTGGTCGGGCAAGGGTGCGGTGAGGGTCCACCCTGGCGAAGCCAAAACCGTTAGTTTTTTTGTGAAAAACACGACGGATAAGACCATGGTCGCACAAGCGATACCGTCGCTGGTGCCATTCTCGGCAACGGAATTCTTCCACAAAACCGAGTGTTTTTGCTTTGAGCAACAAATACTTCAGCCGGGAGAAGAAGTGGAGATGCCCATGCGTTTTATCGTAGGGCGGGAGCTGCCGAAAAACGTGGGCTCGATCAACTTGAGCTATGCTCTTTTTGATATCACAGACCGCGTAGACCTATCAGCCATTCAGAGCAATGGCTCACAAGACCGCCTAGCAGTAGCTGGCAGTTAGTTAATAGTTTAGTGGAGGAGTCTCATGGCTAACTCGGCCGACGTCGACAAGTCGATTTACTACGTACCAGAGTCCGGTTGGTACCCTGTGTTTTTGGCCTTTGGCCTGATGTTAACGGTTACGGGTTTGGCTGGTTGGCTGAACGACGTGAGTGCCGGCGGTACCGGGGACGCAACCCAATCGACCATTGGCTTTGCCATTGTGGCTTTGGTTTTGTACAGCTGGTTCGCCAAGGTTATTGAAGAAAACACCGCAGGTTTGAACAACGAATCGGTTCAAAGAAGCTATGTTTGGGGTATGGGATGGTTCATATTCTCAGAAGTGATGTTTTTCGCCGCCTTCTTCGGGGCCCTGTACTATGTGCGAGCCTTTGCCGTGCCATGGCTCGGCGGCGAGGGTGAAAAAGGCATAACCAACTATCTTTGGCCTGCATTTGAAGCAACATGGCCTGTCGTGCAAAACCCTGATCCTGCCATTTTTGTGAACCCAGGCGAGAGCATGCAGGCGCCCGGCGTCACCGACGTGAGCGCTTGGGGTAAGTATTTACCGTTCTACAACACGGTTATTCTTCTCAGTTCCAGCGTCACTGTGCATTTCGCCCACGATGCGATCAAGGCGCAAAATCGAAACAAGCTAATCGGATGGCTGGGCCTTACCGTGCTATTGGGTGCCATCTTCCTAGTCTTGCAGGTGGAAGAGTACATTCATGCTTACACCGAGTTGGGACTCACCTTGGGCAGTGGTATTTACGGGTCGACGTTTTTCATCCTAACCGGGTTCCACGGTTTTCATGTGACGCTGGGCACCTTTATGCTGCTGATCCAGCTGTTCAGAGCGTTTAAGGGACATTTCTCCCCGAAAGATTGCTTCGGCTTTGAGGCGTCCAGCTGGTATTGGCACTTCGTTGACGTGGTATGGGTAGGCTTGTTTATCTTCGTTTACGTGGTCTAGCCGGCGACCTGTCAGCCCACGGATACCAGAAAAAGGGGCATAGGCCCCTTTTTTGTTATTGCGAGTTTGCCGGCGGAGTCTTGATGTCAGTTTGCTGGCCCGTGTCGAGGCTGCCTGTGACGTTGGCGGTTTCGGTGGCACCGTGCCAAGGGGCGTTCAGACCCATGCGAAGTTCGCCGGTATAGAAGCCGTAACCAATGGTGAGTACCAACAGGGTTGCAAAGGTGATGCGAACCCCCAGCGCATACCAAAGCCTTCGGCTTTCGGGTTGGCCCGTGTCTTTGAAGAGAAACACTAGGCCGCTCATCAGGCTGAGAACGACGCAAATCAGTAAAATGACGATTATGACTTTTAACACGGCTAGGCAACTCCACATTTGGGTTCGGCGGTATTGTATCAATGGCTTGTGAGCGTTAAGTGATGACGAAGTTCGACCCAGGTTGGCGCATGACGGCGTTGCTCATTTTTATGCTGCCCGTGCTGCTCAGTTTAGGAGCCTGGCAGCTGGAGCGCGGAGCACAAAAACGCACGTTAGAAAATCAGTATCTGGCCAAGTTGACCGAGCTGCCCGTGGCGCCGTCGCCAGAGGCACTGTCCCAGCCGTTTCAAGCTTTGCGACTGTCGGGCCGTTACCACCCCGAGATCTTTCTGTTGGATAATCAAGTGTCGAATGGAAACGTAGGCTTTTGGGTTTATCAAGTCTTCAGTGATCACGTTCATGGAAGGCTGTTAATCAATCGAGGGTTCGTCGCTTCCGCCGGGCGGGATTCGCTGCCTAGCATCCAAACGCCGACAACCGACATATCAATGATCGCCACGGCTTGGCCCCAGTTGGGTTTGATCCCGGTATGGGGCAACCAACAATGGAGTGCCTCTTGGCCAAAGGTGATTCAAAGGGCCAATGTGGATCGCATGGCTCAAATGGCTGATACGTGGCCTGTCGAGTTGCGATTGGAGCCGGGCCAGCCCAGTGTGTTAGAGCCCGCTCCTTTTGCATCGCGACTAACAGACGATAAACATCGTGGCTACGCCGTGACCTGGTTTGGTTTGGCGGTGGTGCTGGTGTTGGGCTACTGCTACCTAGGCTTTACACATGCGGTTAACCGCGAGTGAACCGCCGCTGCAAGGTCAACCTCACCAGTAAACGAAGTAGTCGCAAAGCAAACGTCACTTCTCACCAACCACGGAAGCGTTATGGAACAATCAGAGCAGAACAAACCAAGCAGTGGGCGCAAACAGCTGGCCATCATTTTGATTATGGCTGTGTGTTCTTTGGGCGGTTCCTATGCCTTATTTTTTGCGGCTCAAGGCGGTGAACGTTGGGGCACGACGAACAATGGAACATTTGTCCAACCCATGCTTACAGTGGATGACCTGCAATGGCGATCGCCTGACGGCGCACCCTTATCCACTTCGAGTCAGTGGTGGCTTTGGACAGTAGCTGACCAATGCGACGAAGTGTGTGCCGAGGCATTGCAGAAGCTCAGAGCCGCCCACATATTGCTGAACAAAGAAGCCAAGCGCGTAAGGCGCGGCATAACAACTGACGCGGCATTCGTCCTTCCTGAAGATCAGCCGGACTTGCTTAGGATTCAATCTCGACGGGAACAAACCCCTGAAGGAATCTATATCGTAGACCCCAATGGCAATCTGGTTTTTTTCTATCCTCTCGATATTGAGCCGAAATTGCTGCTTGCGGATCTCAAACGCTTATTAAAGGTCTCTCAAATTGGTTAACGCACAAATCAGAAAACTCGCCGGCTTCGGCGTTATTTTTGCGCTTTTGGTGGTCTCGGTGGGTGCTTATACCCGGCTGGCCGACGCCGGGCTGGGGTGTCCGGATTGGCCAGGGTGTTACGGATTTTTAACGGTCCCAGATCAAGCTGAAGAAATAAAGGCGGCTGAAGCGCTTTATCCGGATGCGCCGGTGGAATTTGCCAAGGCTTGGTGGGAAATGGGACACCGATACATTGCCGGTCTGTTACTGTTGTTGGTGTTACTGATGTTGGTGAAAGCCTATCGAGGCCGACATCTGGAAGACACCCCGGTCGCCCTGACCGGTGTGCTTATGGTTGTGATTCTCTGCCAAGCCGCCTTTGGCGCTTGGACGGTTACGCTGAAACTTTGGCCCCAGGTGGTTACTGGACACCTCTTGGGTGGATTTACGACCCTCAGCCTAATTTGGCTGCTGTACCTGCGCCAAGGAGGCGTTTCTCGAATTGTGCAGGCCCTGCCCTCACCGTCGCTGTTGGCCAAAATTGCCTTCGTTGCGGTGGTGATCCAAATTGCCTTGGGCGGCTGGGTTTCCTCTAACTACGCAGCCTTGGCGTGTTACGACTTTCCCAGCTGCGACGGTACTTACTCCCCGCCCATGGATTTACAGCAAGGGTTTAATGTATTCCAAAGTGTCGGCCCCAATTACCTGGGTGGTTTGATGACAAGCGAAGCGCGAATGGCCATTCACTGGGTGCATCGAATTGGCGCCTTGGTGGTATTTGTTGTTGTTGGTGGTTTGGTGGTGCAGATGGTCAGGCAGGTCGCCATCGTCGGCTACGCGTTGCTGGCCGCGTTGGTTATCCAAATTACCCTGGGCATTCTGAACGTCGTCTGGGTACTACCCCTGCTCAACGCGACCGCGCACAACACCGTGGGCGCCCTCTTGCTGCTGGTGCTGGTTACTATAAACTTCGCGCCCAGGCTGCGGACCCTGCAGCCCAATGTCTGAGTACCCTATAACGATGAGTGAAGCTGTCACCGGCGCCACCTGGCAAGATTATCTTGAGATGTGCAAACCGCGCGTGGTTGTACTGATGCTGCTTTGCGCCATTGTTGGGATGTTTCTGGCCACACCCGGCGCGGTGCCAGTGGCTACAGTTGTATTTGGCAGCCTCGGCATTGCCCTTGTGGCGGGTTCCGCAGCGGTGGTCAACCATATCGCCGACCAGCACATCGATGCCCAGATGGCTCGAACAGACAACCGACCGGTGGCGACGGGCCGCGTAAATAATCAGCAGGCGATGGTGTTTTGCGCCGTTACAGGGTTGGTGGGCATGTTGGTTCTGTGGTTTCTTGTTAACCCGCTCACCGCATGGTTGAACTTAGCGTCTTGGGTGGGGTATGGATTTATTTACACCATGTACCTCAAACGGGCGACTCCGCAGAATATTGTCATTGGCGGGCTGTTCGGAGCCGCGCCCCCACTTTTTGGATGGACTGCGGTAACCAACAGCATTGATCCCGGCGGCTTGTTGCTGGTGCTGATCATTTTCGCTTGGACGCCGCCGCACTTTTGGGCGCTGGCCCTCGAGAGAAAAGACGAGTACGCCGACGTTGGGATGCCAATGCTGCCGGTTACACATGGTGAAGCCTATACCCGTCTGCACATATTGCTTTACACCATCCTGCTGGTGATCGCCTCAGTCTTGCCCTTTGTTATTACCATGTCTGGGCCGATTTACCTGGCCGGTGCCTTGGCCTTAGGAGCCGGCTTCCTGTACTGGGCGGTTGTGCTACTGCGCAACAACAACGAAAAAGCGCCCATGGAGACTTTTCGTTACTCCATCGTCTATCTAGGGGCATTGTTTTTGCTCATGCTGGTCGATCACTATCTGTTTTTGGGCATTAGCCTTGAAGCCCCGATTCAAATGACCCCCTTATCGGCCTGATCCGTGAATACGATTAAGAGTACCGTTCTCCTTTGTTTGGTTTTCATCTCCATCGTTCTGGTGATGTTCGTCGTCAGCGTGCTTCGGGTGCCTCAGCTCTCAGAGGAAGAAATGCGAGCCAAGGGCGTGTTTATCTTGCCCAAGCCTCGGGATATTGCGCAATTTCAGCTGCAGGCCCATACCGGAGAAGCGTTCGAGCGCGCCGATTTGGAAGGGCGCTGGAACTTTATTTTCTTTGGCTTCGTCAATTGTCCCGATGTTTGCCCGACCAGCATGGCAGTATTGGGTACTGCAGAGCGCGAACTTCGTGCGCAGGACTCAGCACTGGCGGATCTGTTCCAAGGCATTCTTGTGTCGGTGGATCCTGATCGAGACAGCCTTGAGCAATTGGGTAGCTATGCAACGGCCTTTTCTCCGCGTTTTCTCGGCGTCACAGGATCTCGCCAAGCTTTGGTTTCCTTGACCAGTCAACTCAACGTAGCCTTCGCCAAAGTGCCTCTGGCTAGGACAGGCAGCACAGAAGCCGCGGCTTTGGATGATGCGTATACCGTAGACCATACCGGCAACATCGTTATCGTTAACCCAAGGGGCCACTATCACGGGTTCATCAAGTTGCCACACGATGCCGAGACCATTAGGCTGACTTTTCAGACTTTAGCGGCGCAGTTTTAGACCTGTAAATTCAGCTGGGTCTGCCCGGCACAATTGCTCAATGCGGGCAAGAGCTGCTGGGCAACCGGTCGACATAGGCAGATTTATCCAAGGTCTAATTCGCCAACCGCATAGAATTCACAGCATTCGTGATTAAGGCGGCCTATGAGCGCGGGCACTACCTCTCAGCGGGAGACGATTCATCCATCGGCCATTCAAGGTTCCCCAGAATTTGATGGCGCCCGAAGCGCGGTCGCCGCCTACACAAGAACCCGCCAGGCCACTGAAACCCTTTGCGCGCCCTTACAGACTGAAGATTTTGGGGTGCAACCTATGCCTGACGCGAGTCCGCCAAAATGGCATCTGGCGCACACAACTTGGTTTTTTGAAACCTTTCTATTGAAAACCTATAGCCAGGACTTCAACCCTTTTCATCCAGCTTTCGAGCACCTGTTTAACTCATACTACAATGGAGTTGGAGAGCCGTTCCCGCGAACTCGCCGAGGGCACTTGTCACGGCCTTCCATAGATCAAGTGATGGCCTATCGCCAGCAGGTTGATGCCAAAGTCTGTGCCTTGTTAGAGACTACTCAGCATGAAACGACTTGGGCTGAGGTGAGCCGAACCTTGTTGCTAGGGCTCAATCACGAGCAGCAACACCAAGAGCTGCTGCTCACGGACATTAAATACAACTT